>DBFSAO010000099.1:0-39544 GCA_048500675.1 Collinsella sp. | reverse complement strand
GTGCCGTGCGCATTTTGTCTAATGAGGATGAAAGGAAGGCACAATGAGCGACGAAGAGCTCAAAAAGGTTGCCAACGAGGTAAGGAAGGGCATCGTCACCGGCGTGCACGCTGCCAAGTCCGGCCATCCGGGCGGTTCGCTCGGCGCTGCCGACATCATGACCTATCTGTACTTTGAGGAAATGAACGTCGACCCGGCCGACCCCCGCAAGGCCGACCGCGATCGCTTCGTGCTTTCCAAGGGTCACTGCGCGCCTGGTTTGTACGCCGTGCTCGCCGAGCGCGGATTCTTCCCCAAGGAGGATCTCGAGACGCTGCGCCACATCGGCAGCCACCTGCAGGGCCATCCCAACATGAACGACACCCCGGGCGTCGACATGTCCACCGGCTCGCTCGGCCAGGGCATTTCCGCCGCCGTGGGCATGGCCGTTGCCGCCAAACACTGGGGCGACGACTATCGCACCTACGCCCTGCTGGGCGATGGCGAGAGCGAGGAGGGCCAGGTCTGGGAGGCCGCCATGTTTGCCGGCAACCAGCAGCTCGATAACCTCTGCGTGATCGTCGACCACAACGGCTTGCAGATCGACGGCCCCGTCGAGGAGGTCAACGACCCCATGCCGCTCGCCGACAAGTTCCGCGCCTTCAAGTTCCATGTGGTGGAGCTCGCCGACGGCAACGACTTCGACCAGATTCGCGCCGCCTTTGCCGAGGCCCGTGCTACCAAGGGTCAGCCGACCGCCATTATCGCCGAGACCATGAAGGGCAAGGGCGTCTCCTTTATGGAGAACCAGGTGGGCTGGCACGGTAAGGCCCCCAACGATGAACAGTTTGAGCAGGCCATGGCAGAGCTCACGGCCGCCGGAGAGGAGCTCTAGGATGGCAGACGTCAAGAAAATCGCCACGCGCGTAAGCTACGGCGAGGCCCTCGTCGAGCTCGCCAACGAGCACGATGACTTTGTGGTCCTCGACGCCGACCTGGCCGCCGCCACGCAGACCGGCAAGTTCAAGGCAGCCTGCCCCGACCGCTTCTTCGATGTGGGCATTGCCGAGAGCAACCTGATGGGTGTTGCCGCCGGTATCGCAACCACCGGCCGCGTCGCCTTCGCGAGCAGCTTTGCCATGTTCGCTGCTGGCCGCGCCTTTGAGCAGGTCCGCAACTCCATCGGCTATCCGCACCTTAACGTTAAGATCGGTGCCACGCACGCCGGTATCTCGGTGGGCGAGGATGGTGCCACGCACCAGTGCTGCGAGGATATCGCCCTCATGCGCGTCATCCCCGGCATGACCGTTATCGTTCCCGCCGACGACGTGGAGGCCCGTGCCGTGACGCGCGCCGCCTACGAGTGCGACGGCCCCGTGTACATGCGCTTTGCCCGTCTGGCCTCGCCGGTTATCAACGACCCCGAGACCTACAAGTTCGAGTTGGGTAAGGGCATTGTCATGCGCGAGGGCGCCGATGTGACCATCATCGCCTGCGGCCTGATGGTCGGCGAGGCTCTCGAGGCTGCCGAGCAGCTCGCTGCCGAGGGCATCGAGGCCGAGGTCATCAACATGCACACCATCAAGCCCATCGATGCCGACCTGATCGTCAAGAGCGCCACCAAGACCGGCCACGTCGTGACCGTCGAGGAGCACTCTGTGATCGGTGGCCTGGGCAGCGCCGTTGCCGATGTTCTGTGCGAGCAGTGCCCGACGCCGCTCAAGAAGATTGGCGTCAACGACACCTTCGGCGAGTCCGGCCCGGGTGCCGAGCTCCTGCACAAGTACGGCCTGGACGCCGCCAACATCGTGGCGACCACCAAGGAGTTCTTGGCATAAGGCAAGACGGATCTCAAGGACTGCTTCGCCAGTACTATGGAAACCCGGCAGGGGCGCTCTCTAGGAGAGCGCCCCTGTTTCAGTTGCGGTGAGATAAGGACTGATTAGGGCTTTTAACTGCTAAAACAGTCCCTATTTCACCGCAACTTCTAAAGAGGCCGTATCAAGCAGGATTTCTATTGGGATAAGGGCCCATTCCAGCCACGTGCAATTCAGCCCCAAGCATAGCGCTGCTGCACCCAAATAAAACGCGGCGACCCCTTAGTTATCGCAGGCCGGGCACAGGGTTACTCTCCAAATCTTTCCGCAGGACGGAGGAGCCCCCGCCGCACGTAGTGCGCAGCGGAGGCTCCGACATGTCCGAGGACGATTTGGAGAGTAACCCTGTGTCCGGCCGGAGGGACCCAAACACGGCCATGCTTCTTATGTGCAGCAAAGCTAATGCTGCTAAAATACTAAGCGCTCATGTAGTTTAAACGCACGACGATAAGGAGCACCAGTGGGTAACCACTTCCGTACCTCCGGTGCGGGCGATGATGCCCCCAAGACGCAGGCAGGCGTCCAGGGCAGTCGTTTCGCCACTCCGGATTCAGAGGGCCAGCCTGTTGCTCAGGCCCCCGCTCAGCCGGCAGATCAGGCACAGCCGGCATCCGATCCCTTTGCCTACAATCCAACCAGCGATGTCGCGCTTTCCGGCGCGGCGGGTTTTGAGCCCGTTCAGGCCGTGACCGCTCGCGTGGAGCAGCCTCAGGCTGGCGCCGCCACGCCGCAGCCTACCATGGCCGGCATTCCCGACCCCATGGCCCCTGCGACGCCGGCTCCTCAGCCTGCGCAGTCCGGTCTCTTTGCCGCTATTCCCGACCCCACGCAGCCTGCTGCCCCGGTGGTCGAGAGCGATCAGGCCGCCGAGGTCGCAAGCCTCGATAACGCGCTCAACAATCCCGATTTTACGTCGGTGTTTGCGCCCATCGATCCGCAGGCCAGCCGCAAGAAGATGGCCAAGCAGGCCGGTGTCGAGCCCGTCATCCTTATGGAGCATGTCACCAAGATCTATCCGGCACAGCCCAACAAGCCTGCACTCGACGACATCAACATCGAGATCTATCCGGGTGAGTTCGTCTTCTTGGTCGGTCACTCCGGCTCGGGTAAGACCACGCTGCTGTCGACGCTCAACCGCGACGTCAAGCCGACGAGCGGCCGCATCTTGGTTGCCGGTCAGGACCTCATGAAGATCAAGAACCGCAAGGTTCCGTTCCTGCGCCGCCAGATTGGCGCCGTGTTCCAGGACTTTAAGCTTCTGCCGCAAAAAACCGCCTACGAAAACGTGGCGTTTGCCCTGCAGTGCATCGGCAAGCCCAAGGGCGTCATTCGCAGCCAGGTGCCCGAGGTGCTGCGTCTGGTCGGCCTGGCCGATCAGATGGACTCGCTGCCCGACCAGCTTTCCGGTGGCGAGCAGCAGCGCGTTGCCGTCGCCCGCGCTATGGTCAACCGTCCGCCGCTGCTGATCTGCGACGAGCCCACGGGTAACCTCGACCCGGCGATCTCGCTGGGCATCATGAAGCTGCTCGAGCGTATTAACCGCACCGGCACCACCGTGATCGTCGCCACGCACGACCGCGAGATGGTCGATAGCATGCACCGTCGCGTGATCGCCCTCGAGGGCGGCCACGTTATCCGCGACCAGGAGAGGGGAGGTTACGGCAACTATGGCACCAACTAACGTGGGCTACTCCTTCAAAGAGGCAATCAGCCACTTCTTCCGTAACTGGACTACCTCGCTCGGCGCCGTCATCACGATCTTCCTTTCGCTGTTTATCATCGGCCTGTTCATCATGGGCTCCGCGATGCTGAACTCCGTGATCGGCACCGTCGAGGATCAGGTTGTCATCAACGCGTTCATTAGTGATGACGCCGATCAGGCCGATGTTCAGGCTTTTGAGGCCGAGCTTAAGACGTGGAATAACGTCAAGTCCGTGACCTATAAGGACAAGGACGACGCACTGGCCGAGTACACGAGCAAGATGTCGGGCAACGCCGACGCCACCATGAGCGCGCTCGATGGCCAGAACCCGCTGCCGGCTTCCTTCGCTATTGAGATGGACGATCCGTCCAAGGTCGAGAGCACGGCAGAGAAGCTCAAGAAGGATGCCGATTTCCAGAAGATCGCGGATGACGGCGACGTCAACGCGAGCGTGCTGTACGGCCAGGAGGAAGTGAGCCGCCTGTTCCAGGTGACCAACTACATCCGCATCGCCGCCGTGGTGCTCGTTGGCCTGCTGACTTTTATCGCGTTCATCTTTATCAACAACACGATTCGCCTGTCCATTACGGCGCGTCGTCGTGAGATTGCGATTATGCGTCTGGTCGGCGCCAGCAACGGCTTCATTCGTGGCCCGTTTATCACCGAGGGCGTACTGCAGGCCATTTTGGGCTCGCTGCTTTCCATCGGCGTTCTGGAGCTGCTGCGCAATCTGATGATTCCGCGTTTGCAGGAGAGCATCGGCTGGATGTCGTTTGCCCTGCCGATGCAGTACTACCTGGTGACCTATGCTGCGCTGATTCTGGTCGGCGTGATTATCGGCCTCTTTGGTTCTGCCATCGCCATGCGTCGCTACCTGCGCGTGTAGGCATGCCTGGAATTCATCCCTTCCAACGGGTCGTCTCTTATGGGGCGGCCCGTTTTTTGATCCCTAGGGGACGGCAGGAAAGCGAATCATTTGGGTAGACTCTTTGGAGTTCGCAATCGATAGTTAGGAGGCGCCATGGGGCGCAATAACAAGCATAAGCGTGGAGCTCGCAATAAGCGCGGGCCGGTGCGCAGCGAACGCCGTCCGAGCCTGACCGGGCGCGTGCAGCTCCATGAGCACAGTGCCTATGTCATAACCGAGAATGGCGACTACAAGGTCATGGGCCGCGGTAAGCGCGAGATCATGGACGGCGATACCGTTGCCGTGAGCATTAAGAATAGCCCGCATGGCGAGCGTCGCGCCGTGATCGAGGGCGTAGTTGAGCGCGCAGCCATAAGCGTGGTGGGTACGTACCAGACCGCCGGTCCGCTCGGTGTGATCGAGCCGCTCGATTCGCGCTTGAAGGCCGACTTCTTCATTTTGCCCGAGGATACCTCGGCGGATCGTCTGGGTGTCCACCCGGGTGATGCCGTTGTCGCGCGCATTTTGACCTACCCGACGCGCCTGGAATCGGGCACTGTGACGATCGAACGCCGCATTGGCGGAGATGACGCGCCCGATTTGGGCGTTCAATATGT
The DNA here is from genome assembly GCA_048500675.1 of Collinsella sp. Lineage (GTDB taxonomy): Bacteria > Actinomycetota > Coriobacteriia > Coriobacteriales > Coriobacteriaceae > Collinsella. The sequence goes on along the minus strand of DBFSAO010000099.1, from coordinate 34,462 downwards.
GATGGCGCGTTACGGCTATACCGATAGCTATCCCGAGGCCGCGCTGGACGAGGCCGAGGGGCTTTCGCTCGATGTGTCCGCGGCGCTTAAGGACCCGCTCTGCCGCGATCTGCGCGACCGCTTTGTCATCACGATCGACCCGGTCGACGCGCGCGACTTTGACGATGCCATTTCGTTGGAGCGCACGCCCGAGGGTGGCTACAAGCTGGGTGTGCATATCGCCGACGTTTCACACTATGTGGCTTGGGACGGGCATATCGATCTTGAGGCTCGCCATCGTACGACATCGGTGTATCTGGCCGATCGCGTGCTTCCCATGCTGCCCGAACGCCTGTCCAATGACCTGTGCTCGCTTCGTCCCGACGAGGACCGCTTGGCGTTTACCGTCGACATTGAGCTCGACGCGCAGGGCCGCGTGCGGCATTATGATCCGTACCCCAGCGTGATTCGCTCGCGTGTGCGTATGGACTATGACGGCGCCGAGGCGCTGCTGGTGCGTGCCGGCGCGGTTGAGTATTCGGTGCTGGAAGGTGCGGCCGAGGATGTTGCGGCTGCTGAGGCCTCGCGCGAGGAAGCGCTTGAGCGCGGTCTTGCGTGCGAGGAGGCCGCCCGCGGCTACAACGTTGACCTCGGCGACTTCCTTGTCGACGCTAACGAACTCGCCGAACTTCGCCGTCGTATCCGTCGCGCCCGCGGTTCAGTCGATTTTGACACGGCCGAGATTCGCGCTCTATTGGATGAGGACGGAGTGCCCGTGCAGATTGTGGCGCGTGAGCGTTCGTGTGCCACGTCGCTTATCGAGGAAGCCATGCTGCTCGCCAACGAGTGCGTTGCAGAGTGGCTGGCAGACCGTGATATCGAGGCCTGCTATCGCGTGCATGAGGATCCGAGCCCCGATAGCCTGCACGGTGCCGCCGTTGCGCTGGCGCAGCTAGGCATCATCGACGATCGCCGTGCTGCCGGTATTGCCCTGGGGAGTCCCGATGAGCTGCAGGCTGCAGTTGATGCTGCCGCCGGTACGGCAAACGCACCGCTCGTCAACACGCTGCTTCTGCGCAGCATGCAGCGCGCGCTGTACAAGCCGCGCAACGAGGGCCACTTTGCGCTCGCCGCGCCGTGCTACTGCCACTTTACGAGTCCCATCCGTCGCTACCCCGATCTGGTGGTGCACCGCGTACTCAAGCTGCAGTTGGCCTATGAGCAGCTCGGCGGCAAGGACGCCTTGGTCCGTACGCTGCGGCTGATCGGCAAGGGGCGCGAGTCGCTGCCGCGCATTCTGCCGCAGATCTGCCGCGCATGCAGCGATGCCGAGCGCGCGGCAGATGCCGCCAGCCATGCGACGCAAAAGATCAAGATTGCCCAGTACTATGAGGACCGTCTAGGCGAGCGCTATGCCGGAACCGTCTCGTGGGTTAGCAGCATGGGCCTCTTTGTGCGCTTGGATCTAACGCAGGTCGAAGGCTTGGTTTCGATCAAGAGCCTGGGCAACGAGTGGTTCGAGTTCGACGAGGACGCGCTAACGCTCACGGGCGCCGACACGGGCACCCGTTACGAGCTGGGGCAGCGCGTGATCATCGAGGTCTCGCGCGTCAATACCACGCGTGGGCACTTGGACTTCAAGCTTATCCATTAGCCAAATCCCGACTGATGGTGGGGGAGCGGAGGGCGGCCTTTCGGGACCGCCCTCCGCATTTGAATCGTGGCTACCTTGCCGTCTGCTCGGCCGCCCGCTTACCTGCTATTTGAGAGGTAAAACCTACCAAAATAAACCTGTCCCTTTTTGGCAGGTTTACAAGAAAGCGGGGATGAGATGGCGACGGTGTACGGTTATGCGCGGGTGAGTTCGCGCGATCAGAACCTTAATCGGCAGCTGGATGCGCTGGGCGCCTATGGCGTGGGCTCGGCGAATATTTATGCCGACCATGCGAGCGGCAAGGACTTCGATCGACCGCGTTATCGCGAGCTGCTGCACGTCCTGGGGGACGGGGACGTACTGGTGGTGCTTTCTATCGACCGACTTGGTCGTAATTACTCCGAGATTCTTGAGGAATGGCGACGCATTACCAAGGAGCTCGGGGTTGCCATTGTGGTGTTGGACATGCCATTGCTTGACACGCGCGCTAGGGCCAGCGGCGCGCCGGATGTGACTAACACCCTGATTGCCGATATTGTGCTGCAACTGCTGAGCTACGTGGCGCAGGTGGAGCGCGAGAATATCCATCGGCGCCAAGCGGAGGGAATTGCAGCGGCGCGGGCGCGAGGGGTTCGTTTCGGTCGACCTCGCAAGCCGTGCCCTCCTCAGTTTGAGCTGGTGCGCGATAGCTATGAGGCAGGCGATATTACCCGCAGCCAGGCAGCAAAGTGCCTGGGCGTGTGCGTGGGGACGTTCGATCGCTGGATGCGCGAGGCGGGGTAGGGGTTTGCGTCGCTTTGTCGCTTCCTGTTGCGATTCAATTTTTGATACGGTGACGATGCCATTTGGGGCTACACTCGCTGATATTCAAAAAAAGGAGGTTGGCCCTTGGCGCGCGTAAAACAAATAATCGGATGGACCGCGATCGTTCTGTTCGCTGCAACGCTGGTGGGCATCTGGGTGCTGACGGAGCAAAATGCGGCGGAGACGTCGTTGCTGAGCGAGTCCACCGCGCGTGTGGTGGAGGGTCAGGCTACGGGCGTTCAGGCTGCCGATGCCACGGGCGAAGCCCAGACGGAGAACGGAATGGCCGGGGGCACCGATTCGGCTGCCTCGAATGTCCGGTCTGGCCGACTTGCTTCCATTCGCATGTGGGTGGGCACGAACGTCCGTCGCGTTGCCCATACCGTAGAGTTTTTCTTCGTCGGATTGTTCGCCTCGGTGGTCGTGGTTTGCTTTTCCAGGCGTCCGTGGAGCGTATACTCCCGTTGCGTGCCCGTATTGCTCTTTTGCGCCGCCTGCTCCGTTGGCGATCAGGTACATAAGATCTTTGTTCCCGGCAGGCATTTCGACGTTATCGATTTAGGATTCGATGCTGCGGGCTATGTCACCGCCATGCTGTTGGTATTGCTGGCAGCGGCGTTGGTGCGCCATGCGACTCGGCCGATCGGCGCCCATGCGAGGCGCTAGCCGGTAACAAACCCGTTTCTGATAATGCGACCTCGTTGAATTATTTTGTGTCGCGCGTATTTCCGAGCGGTCGGATTTGAGGGGCGAGCGGTAGAACGCTCGCCCTTTGTGCGCCACGATGCGGCACAATGTACCGCAAAAGCTGTTTGTATCCGGTACGAATCGTTCGTTGGTCTTTAATTCTACTCAACGGAGGTGTTTGAGATGGCAAACGGATTGCTTTTGCGGCTTCGCGAGCGTGAGCTCAGCGCGAGCCCGGCGGAACGCAACGTCATCGCATATGTAAGCGCTCATCCGCACGAGGTGGTCGGGCTGTCCGTCCGCGGTCTTGCCGATGTCACGTTCTCCTCGCCCTCGAGCATTTTGCGCTTTTGCAAGCGTTTGGGTTTTGCGGGCTACAAGGAGTTCCAGCGCGAACTGATTGCCGAGCTGGCGCTCTTAGGTGACAAGAAAGACGTAGCTCTCGAGGACATCTCCATGGATGACAGCGTCGAACGTATCGTGGGGAAGGTGATGAAAAGCAACGTGCGCACGATCGAGGCGACGGCACGAACGCTCGATTACACCGTCTTGGAGCGATGCGCGGCCCGTCTTAAGCGGGCACGCGCGGTCAATCTGTTCGGTATTGGTGCTTCTCGTTTGGTCGCGCATGACCTGGCGCAAAAGCTCATGCGTGTCGACAAAGAGTGCCATCTGTACGACGACTGGCATGATCAGCTCTTATGTGCCAAGAACATGCATGAGGGCGATATGGCAATCGCCTTTAGTTACTCGGGCTTGACGCAAGAGGTGCTGGACTGCACCGCCGAGGCTCAACGCCACAACTGTCCCGTTGTGGCCGTTACCAAAGTAGATGGATCATCCAAGCTTGCCACCATGGCCGATGCCGTGCTCGGCGTCGCTGCGAGTGAACCCTTGGTCCGCAGCGGTGCCATGGCTTCGCGTATGGCCCAGCTTATGGTTGTCGATGCCCTATACGCTGCTTACGTTGCCAGCGACTACGAACGGGCGACGCATGTCATTAAACAAAACTACATCGAGAAACAGGAAAGATGAGGTGAATGAAATGCTCGATTTAACAAAATTCACGACCGAACAGCGTAATCAAAGGTCAATGGACCTCGATACGATGACATCGCTGCAAATCGTCACGACGATGAACGATGAGGATCTTCGTGCCGTCCAGTCGGTCACGAAAGTGTTGCCCCAGGTTGCCATGGCAATCGACTGGGCTGCTGAGGCACTCGAGCGCGGCGGGCGCGTCTTTTACATGGGCGCAGGCACCAGCGGTCGTCTGGGCGTACTCGACGCTTCGGAGTGTCCGCCTACGTTTGGCGTGTCACCCGATCTGATTGTCGGGCTCATTGCCGGAGGCGAGACGGCGTTTATCAAGGCTGTCGAAGGTGCCGAAGACAGTGAGGAGCTTGGCGCGAACGACCTGCGGGAGCGTGGACTCTCGGACAAGGATCTTGTCGTTGGCCTGGCGGCAAGCGGCCGTACTCCTTATGTGGTGGGCGGCCTTGCGTACGCCAAGGCAACTGGGTGCAAGACCATTGCAATTGCCTGCAACCAAGGGTCGAAGATCGGGGAGAGCGCAGATCTTGCCATTGAGCCCGTGCCCGGTCCCGAGGTGCTGACCGGCTCAACGAGGCTCAAGGCGGGAACGGTTCAAAAGCTCATTCTCAACATGATTTCGACCGGTGCCATGGTCAAGATCGGCAAGGTATACCAAAACCTGATGGTCGATGTGCAGCAGACGAACGAGAAGTTGGTGGTGCGCGGCCAGAACATCGTGATGGAGGCGACCGGCTGCACGCGCGAGCGCGCTGTTCAGGCGCTTGCAGATGCCGGCGGCCACGTAAAAACCGCTATTGTCTCGGTACTGCTGGACTGCGATGCCGAGCAGGCTGTGGTAGCTCTTGAGCGGGCGCGAGGCCATGTTCGTGCTGCGGTGAGTGGCCATGAGAAGAGCAATGCCGATGCCCAATAGGTGCGCGGCGTGAGCTGATATGACATCCAGACGAGATACCCAATACAAGGAGGAGTTATGACGAACAAAGAGCTGGCTCAAAAGCTGCTGGACCTTTTGGGCGGTAAAGACAACGTGCTCGCAAACGCGGCGTGCATGACGCGCCTGCGCGTGACCGTCAAAGACACGGGCAACGTCGACACGGAGGGTATTAAGGCACTCGACGGCGTGATGGGCCTGGTCGAGGACGACACGATGCAGATTGTGCTGGGTCCGGGCAAGGTGAATAAGGTGCTCGAGGAGTTCTCCAAGCTCACCGGCCTTGCGAAAGGCGTTGCTGACGAGAGCGTGGTTGACGCTGCGGCCACAAACAAGGCCGCGCAGAAGGCCAAGTACGAGTCCAAGCCGGTTCAGGCCTTCCTCAAGAAGATTTCCAATGTCTTCGTCGCCCTGCTTCCCGGCATCATTGCGGCTGGCCTCATCAACGGTATCTGCAACGTCATTAACGTCTCGACGGCAGGCGCGCTTGCAGGCGAGTGGTGGTACCAGGGCATTCGTTCCATGGGCTGGGCCCTGTTTGCCTATCTGCCCATCTTGGTGGGCTATAACGCGGCACGTGAGTTTGGTGGCTCCGCTGCGCTGGGCGGCATCGCCGGCATGATGTGTATCGCCAACAGTGCCATGCCCCTGCTTGCGCCTGGCGCGGCTGATCCTGCCACTGCCATTCTGCTGCCGCTCACCAGTGCGCAGTACAACCCCGCAGCGGGCGGCATGATCGCGGCTCTCATCGCTGGCGCATTTTTTGCCTGGATGGAGCGTCAGATTCGCAAGGTTATGCCCAACGCACTCGACACGTTCTTGTCCCCGCTGCTGGTGCTCATCATCGGCGCCTTTGCTCTGATGCTCGTCATCCAGCCGGTTGGCGCATGGCTGACGACTGCCATCTTTAGCGTTTTGACCTTTATCTTCGAGAAGCTGGGCGTCCTGGGCGGCTATATCCTGTCGGCAGGCTTCTTGCCGCTGGTGTCCGTCGGCCTGCATCAGGCGCTCACGCCGATCCACGCTATGCTCAACGATCCCGACGGCGCTACCAAGGGTATCAATTACCTGCTTCCCATCCTTATGATGGCTGGCGGCGGCCAGGTCGGTGCCGGTTTGGCGCTGTACTTTAAGACCAAGAACGCCAAGCTCAAGAAGTACGTCGCAGAGTCCATTCCCGTTGGAATCCTGGGTGTGGGCGAGCCTCTGATGTATGCTGTTACGCTGCCGCTCGTTCGTCCGTTTGTGACGGCCTGCCTGGGTGCCGGATTTGGCGGCGCGCTCGCGGCGCTGCTTCACATCGGCACGGTTTCTCAGGGCGTTTCCGGTCTGTTTGGCCTGCTGATCGTCGTTCCTGGCCAGCAGCTCGGCTACGTTGCCGCTATGCTGCTTGCCTATGCCGCCGGCTTTGTCCTGACGTGGTTCTTTGGCGTCGACGAGCAGAAGATCAACGAGTTCTTTGGCGAGTAGTTTGATATCGCGAGCCGTGTTGCTCGGGGTTCGCGGCGCGCGGCAGATTTCTTGATGTTATGGTTGTGCCGGCGGGGCTAGCTGCTCCGCCGGCCTTTTTTAAAGGAGCTTTGAAGCGTGAAAACGGGTATTTCAATTTATCTTTCCAGCCCTTTGCAGGATATTGAGCGGACGATTGAACGTGGTGCCGCGGCGGGTGCGCGCTATGCGTTCACCTCGCTGCATATTCCCGAGGATGGGGGAGCGGCGTATGCCGATAAGGTCCGTCATGTGCTTTCGCTGCTTTCCGCCCGCGGCATTGCGCTCATTGCCGATGTGGGGCCACGTACGTGCGATTTACTCGGGCTTGAGCGTATCGAGGACCTGCGCGATCTGGGGTTGGAATACCTTCGTTTGGACTATGGCTTTAGCGCCCAGCGGGTCGCGGAGCTGTCCGGTGTATTTCGCATTGTGGTCAATGCATCGACGGTGAGTTCTGATGAAATCGCATCGTGGCGTGAAGCCGGCGCCGATGTGACTCGTTTTGCCGCCTGCCACAATTTTTACCCCAAGCCTTATACCGGTTTAGCTCTGGAGGACATTGCTCGGGTGAATCTTCGTCTTGCGGCGCTTGGATTCGAAATCATGGCTTTTGTGCCGGGTGATGCTAACGTTCGCGGGCCGGTATTCGAGGGACTGCCGACGGTCGAGGCGCAGCGCGGTCGCGCGTCAAAGGTTGCTCTCAATATGCTTGAGCTTGCACATGGCGCCGATTGCGACATTGTGTTGGTCGGCGACCCCGATCTTTCCGATGCGGGCTGGGCGCAGTTTGCTCAAGTTTCCGCCGGATACGTGGACCTGCAATGCGAGCTTGAGCCCGGTTATGCCTATGCGCGCGGGCAGATTCATCACGACCGGCCCGACTCGAGCGTCTTCATCTTTAGGTCTCAGGAGTCACGTACGACGCTTAAGCCGGATTCCGTGCCGACGGATGCCGGAGCCGGCCTGCCGCGAAAGGCGGGGTCGATCGCTGTGAGCAATAGCGGATATGGGCGCTACGAAGGCGAGCTTGAGATTGCGCGGGTCGATCTTCCCGGTGACGAGCGCATGAACGTTGCGGGCCATATCACGCCCGAGGCAATGGAGCTGCTGCCGTTCATCAAACGCGGATTCGGGGTACGGTTCGTTTAGCGTGTGACCCGTGGGCTACAATTGGCCCATCATACGAAGGCGCCTCGTGTGGCGTGTGCCTGCGTTGGCCGATCTATATTCGGAGGATTCCCATGGCAGTACTGTTTGTTGAATACCCCAAGTGCTCGACCTGTAAAAAGGCCAAGGCATGGCTGGACGAACATGGGGTTGAGTATATCGATCGCGATATCGTTTTGGACAATCCCACGGCTGATGAGCTTGCGACCTGGATTGCTCGCTCGGGGCTGCCGGTGCGGCGTTTCTTTAATTCGTCGGGCATGAAATATCGAGAGCTGGGCCTGAAGGCGCGTCTGGATGCGGGCATGACGGATCGGGAGTGCTACGAGCTGCTGGCGACCGACGGCATGCTGGTCAAGCGTCCGCTGCTGGTGGGCGACGACTTTGCGATTCCTGGGTTTAAGGAAGCGACCTGGACCGAGGTGCTGCTGTAGTGGCTGCGGAAAGTGCGTCCCGTTTTGAGCTCGGATTCCGGGACGCAGTTTCCGGTTGAAGGGGCTAGCGGAAACCGTATCCCAGTTTGAGCGCGAAATCTGGGATACGGTTTCCGTTTGGGGCCTCTAGGGGAAAGCGCGTCCCGTTCTGGACGTAAATTCCGGGATGAGCTTTCCGGTTGGCGGGCATGCGCACTATCCCGGCTGGCGGGCATATGCGCTAATCCTCAAGCTGTGCCCATTCGTGCGGATCGTAGACCTTTACGTGCTTGTTGGGCTTGCCGCTCCAGTACTCCTCGTCCATAAAGGGCAGATATGCCTGAACGCCGGGGCAGATAAAGGGAATCCGCTGCTGTTGCAGTCGCTCGCGCTGGCGCTGCTCCAGGTGCGCCTCGGATATGACGGTCGGCATACCGGACAGCTCGACGAGGCTTGCCTGGATTCGCTTAAGGTCGGGGAGTCCCGCGTGCCATGACACCCGCATGATCAAAAAGGATGCACGGCGGTATTTTGCCTGCATCACCGTGATGGCGGGGCGCAGTGTGGGATGGATTTTGTCCCGTTCGGGCCAAAGGTCAGCAGTGATCTCGAGGCCCAGGGTCTCCCATAGGTAATCAAGCTCTTCGTCCATGGTGCCTCGATATCCGTGCAATGATGACGGTTCGATTGTGCCATCAGCCGTGAGTGCTGCATTGTTGTAATCTACCAGCGGTAGATGTGGGATGTTTTACGGGCTTTGACGCCGTAGGTGTTGCTGGTGCTTCACAGGTCCTTCACGGGTTGGACTAAATTAGGCCAATTTGACTGAATTTCAAAAAAGTCAAAATTGGGGCTTGCGTCACGGCGAGACTTCCCGTATATTTCTTTCTTGCGCAAAGGCACAGCCGAGCGCAGCGATGCAGTCATTGGGATGTCGTCTAATGGCAGGACAGCGGATTCTGGTTCCGTCAATGGGGGTTCGACTCCCTCCATCCCAGCCATTGCATTTGCTACATATGGCCCGTTCGTCTAGCGGTTTAGGACGCCGCCCTCTCAAGGCGGAGATCACCAGTTCGAATCTGGTACGGGCTACCAAAATTGAACGCCCGGGCCTCGCAAGAGACCCGGGTTTTGTGTATTGACCGTATATACGGCGCCTGCCGTGTTTCGCTCAGATCGAGGAGTAGCCATGGATCTGCCCATCAGCTTGCAAGACATCACGTATGCCGAGAACTATCTGGCGCAGGGCGACCTGGCTACGGCGACGCCGCTGCTTGAGCGCCTGGTGGAGCTCGCCGAGGAGTATATCGACGCCGAGTGCAAGACGGAGGAGAAGCGCCAATACTTTAGCTTCGATAGCAAGTTTGAGCGCTTGGCCTATCGCCGCGTGGAGAAGGATCCGCGCGAGCTCGTGCAGGTCGAGGTGCCGTTTGACCGCCTGTACTCTGACATGGCGTTTGCCTACATTCGCCAGCAGGATTATGTGAGCGCTCGTAATGCCCTGATGCAGGCTGTGCGTTGGGACCCCATGAACTGCAACTATCGCTTGGATTTGGCCGAGCTGTTCCGCGCACTCGAGGACAAGCAGGAATGGGCATCGCTCTCGTTCTCGGTGCTGGAGCGTGCAAGTGATGGCAAGTGCGCCGCCCGTGCTTACGCCAATCTAGGTCAGTACTTCTTGGAGCCCGAGACCGAGAACGTTTCGGCTGCCGTGGGCTGCGCGCGTCTGGCGCTGCGCCTGGCGCCCAACGATGCGCATACGACGCGCCTGCTCAACAAGATCCATACCACCTATCCGGATGCCGCCGATGAGAGCGACGAGCACGTGATGGGTGAACTGGCCCTGCAAGGCGTTCCGACCTCGCCTTCGGCCGAGATTGCCATCTGCCTGATTATGTGCGCGACCGATGCCGCAAGCGACGGCGACAAGCAGGAGGCGACGCGCCTGACGGTGCGTGCTCGCGACTTGGTGGGCGAGGAGGCCTGCGCGGCGATTATTAAACTGGTGCGCGAGAGCGATGCCGAGCTCAATGCCGAGCGCAAGGCAAAGCGCGAGGCTGCGGGCTCAAACGCCGATGGCGCCAAGGAGGCCGGCGATGCCCAGTAAGCGCGAGCGCAAGCTCATTTCCAAGAATCGCTCGGCGCATCACGAGTACTTTATCGATGAGACATTTGAGTGTGGCATTGAACTGAGCGGCACCGAGGTCAAGTCGATTCGCGAGCGCGCCTGCCAGATCACCGATACCTTCGCGCTGATCCGCGGCGGGGAGTGCTGGCTCGTCGGCCTGCATATCCACCCCTATAGCCATGGTGGCGTGTGGAATCGCGATCCCGACCGTCGGCGTCGTCTGCTGCTGCACCGCAAGGAGATCGACTTTCTTGACGGCAAACTTCGCAACCGTGGTTATGCGCTGGTTCCGTTGGAGCTCTACTTTAATACCGACGGCCGCGTAAAGCTGCTGCTGGGTCTGGGTCGCGGCAAGAAGCTCTACGACAAGCGCGAGGACATGGCCAAGCGTGATGTCCAACGCGAGATCGACCGCGCCCTCAAGGAACGCAACCGGTAGGCGCTCTATATAAGTTGCGGTGAGATACGGACTGTTTTGCCTGTTTGAGGGGCTATTCAGTCCCTATTTCACCGCAACTGCGGGCGTCTTATCTTTCTTACTGTTCTGACACATATGTCTCAAAGGCGGCGTCCGTTATGGGTGCCGCCTTTTTTGTGGGTACATACATTCATGAGGTTCCAACCCGAGCTAGGGGAGTGATCGTTATGGACAAAACTGCGTTCTTTACCATGCCGAGTGGCCTGTACGTGGTGAGCGCCGCGGCAGACGGGCTGCGCGCCGGCTGCGTCATCAACACTGCGGTGCAGGTGACGTCCATGCCGCCGCGTATTTCGGTTGCCGTGAACAAGGACAATGTCACCTCGGGCGTCATCGCATCGGCCAAAGCGTTCGTGCTGACCGTGATCGATCAGACCGCCGACATGCTCTACATCGGTAACTTTGGGTTCCGCACCAGCAGCGATTATGACAAGTTTGCCAAATACGAGACCCGCGAGACGGCTCTGGGCATGCCCTATGTGCCCGAGCACGCGGCGGCCCTGTTTAGCTGCCGTTTGATCGACACTGTGGATGTGGGCACGCATCTGCTGTTTATTGGCGAGGTCGAGGATGCCGAGCGCCTGAGCGACGAGACGCCGCTGACGTACGACTACTATCACAAGGTGCTAAAGGGCAAGACGCCGCCCAAAGCCTCGTCGTATCAAGGCTAGAAATGTTCTAAAAATACTTGCATTATGTTATTGAGAATATATACTAATAAGTAAGTACACCAGCAGTCACGTTCGAGAGGAGAACATCATGGCTGAGGAGAAGAAGACGTATAAGTTTGTGTGCACCGTTTGCGGTTACGAGGTTGAGGTCGACACGCCCGAGCTGCCCGAGGACTACGTGTGCCCGGTGTGCGGCGTCGGTCCCGATCAGTTTGAGCTCGTCGAGGAGTAACTCGCAGGCACACGGCGAAAGCCGAACATAGCTCTGTCCAAGGGTCCCGGTCGAATTCTCGGCCGGGACCCTTTTGATTTATCTGACGGTTTAAAACGGTCTCACGTGTTACAGATTAAGACGTTATATCTGGACAGTCACGCCATCCCAATTACATCCCCGTTAGCAGCACGATGTCGAGAATCGTCACGATGACGCCGATCCCTACGAGCAGCGCGTTGAGCGGGCGCGAGTTGGCGTATTTGCCCATAACGCGGGCTGAGCTGGTGAGCCGTATGAGCACAAAGACCGTAATCGGCAGCTGAAGCGACAGCAGCGCCTGACTCCAAATGAGACCCTCAAAAGGATTCGGGACGACCAGGCACGCCGCCACTGCGCCGACGAAACAGGCCGCCACTCCGATCGAGGAATGTCGGTCGTGGATGTCATATTCCTCGTAGAACATGCCCGCGGTGATGGTGCCCGCCGCCATGCCCGCCGTCACACTACTCGAGAGCCCCGCAAATAGCAGCGCCACGGCAAAGATGGTCGAGCTTGCCGGGCCCAGAATGGGGGAGAGCGTGGCCGCTGCGACGGCGAGGTCGTCTACGACCATGCCGTGCGCAAAGAAGGTCGTTGCGGCCAGGATGACCATGGCCGAGTTGATCGCCCAGCCCACGCCCATCGAAAAGAGCGTGTCGAAGAGCTCGTAGCGCAGACGTTCCTCGATAACCTGCTTGCCTTGGCCTTCGAAGTGCATGGATTGGATGACTTCGGAGTGCAGGAAGAGGTTGTGGGGCATAACGACCGCGCCTAGGACACTTACGATAATCGCGGCCGAGCCGGTGGGCATACTGGGTGTGATCCAGCTTGCGGCGGCCATCGGCCAGTCGACCTTGACTAGCGTGAGCTCGGCCAAAAACGAGAGTCCTACCACGCCTACGAAGGCGATGATCCATCGCTCGGCACGCTTGTAGGAGTTCGTCATGAGCATCGCCATCGATACTGTCGCCACGATGACGCAGCCCGCGCGCACGGGCAGCCCAAAGAGCATCTGGAGCGCGATCGCACCGCCCAGGACTTCGGCCATGGCGGTGGCGATGGTCGCGAGGTAGGCGCTGGCAAGCACCGTGCGCCCAACGAAGCGGGGAAGGTAACGTGTCGTGGCCTCGGCAAGACAGGCGCCCGTGGCGATGCCCAGGTGCGCCGCGTTGTGCTGCAGCACGATGAGCATGATCGTGGACAGCGTGACGATCCACAGCAGCGCGTAGCCAAACTGCGAGCCCGCGGCCATATTGGAGGCCCAGTTGCCCGGGTCGATAAAGCCGACGGTCACGAGCAGTCCGGGGCCGATATGCCGGGCGATATCCAGACCTCCGTGGCCTCCGGTGCGGTGCGAGCCAAAGTGTTGTTTGAGATGGTTGAGCATGGCTGGTTCCTACGTTGGGGTGGCGTGGCGCTGCACTTGGGTTGCGCGGCGCCACGCCCTGGGTTTAGGTTTGGGCTACTTGTGCGCCTTGCCTTGGTTGGCCACGGCGTCGATCTTGGCGGCGATGGTCGCCGGGTCGCCGATGTAGCGCTTGTCGAGGACGTTGAAATCGGCATCGAAGGTGTAGACGAGCGGCACGCCGGTGGGGATGTTGACCTTGAGGATCTCCTCGGGCGTGAGGTGCTCGAACTTCATGACGAGAGAGCGCAGGGAGTTGCCGTGTGCGGCGATGAGTACGCGCTTGCCGGCGAGCATCTGGGGGCGAATCTCGTCTTCGAAATAAGGCCAGGCACGGGCTATCGTGTCCTTGAGGCACTCGGTGTAGGGCAGCTGGTCGGGTGCGACATCACGGTATTGCTCCTGGGTGTGGGGATCGCGCGCGTCGTTCGGCTCGAGTGCCGGCGGGCAGATATCGAAGGAGCGGCGCCAGATGAGCACCTGTTCGTCGCCGTGCTCCGCCGCGGCATCGGCCTTGTTGAGACCCTGCAACGCGCCGTAGTGGCGCTCGTTGAGCTTCCAGGATTTGATGACGGGCAGCCACTCGCGATCCATTTGGCCGAGCACGATGTTGAGGGTGTGGATCGCGCGCTTGAGGCGCGAAGTGTAGCAGACGTCAAAGTCGAAACCGGCTTCTTTGAGGGCTCGACCGCCTGCGACGGCTTCTTCGCGGCCCGTGTCGGTGAGCTCTGCGTCGGTCCAGCCGGTGAACAGGTTGAGTTTGTTCCACTCCGACTCTCCGTGGCGGATAAGGACGAGTTGGATCGTCTGTTGGTCTGTCTGGTTTGCCATAGGGGCCTCCTTAATGTGGCACGGCATGCGTGCCGTTTGTTTGACGCCGCAAAGGATACCCGTTTTAGGCTAAAAAGTTAACCAAGACTAACAAAATTGTTGTATTTGAATAGGATGGTGAAAGGGGATTGCTGAAATGTCTTGATCTGTAACAACTAGGGATGGAAATTGGACCTAGGTGTTACAGATCGAGACAGGAAGAAATGGTCCTATGGAAAATCTCGATCTGTAACAGTTAGCTGCAAAAACCGGCCCTTCGTGTTACAGATCGAGACATTCGGAGCCGTTTCTCAAAAACGTCTCAATCTGTAACATCTAGGCGCCAAAATTGGGTCTTCCTGTTACAGATTGAGATGTTTGAAGCGGTGAGCTTGAAGACCGAACTTGGGGCCCTTGTTGTCGTCCTTGAGGTCGGCGGCGCCCACTCGTAGGGCGTGCGTTACGCGATTGTTTCGAAACGGGTGGGAAACACAACGGGCCGGCGATGCTCCTAGTATGCCTATTCAACTGACTGTCTAATATCTAGGGGAGGATCGCGATGCAGGCAGATTCCGCTCAGCAGCAGGGCCTTTATCGCCCCGAATTCGACCACGATGCATGTGGCATCGGTGCGCTTGCCGATATCAACGGCGAGCGCCATCACCAGATTCTGGACGACGCGCTGTCCATTCTGGTCAACTTGGAGCACCGCGGCGGCACCGGACTCGAGAAGAACACCGGCGACGGCGCCGGCATCCTGTTCCAGGTTCCGCATCACTTTTTCCGTAAAGAGGCTCAAAAGTGCGGCCAGATTCTGCCGGCAGAGGGCGACTATGGCGTGGCCATGCTGTTCTTCCCGCAGGACGACAAGGGCGTAGAGGATGCCCGTCGCGTGTTTGAGGAGGGCTGCGCCGAGGCCGGCGTGCCGCTGCTCTTTTGGCGCGAGGTGCCCGTCGATCCGCATGACCTGGGCGAGACGGCCCGCGCCTGCATGCCCACTATCCTGCAGGCCTTCCTGGGCCGCCCCGACGACACGCCCGCCGGTGACGCCTTCGAGCGCCGCCTGTACGTGTGCCGCCGCACCATCGAGAAGAAGGCCGACGCCGAGTTCGCCTTGCGCGACAAGATTTTCTACGTGTGCTCCATGAGCTCGCGCACTATCGTGTACAAGGGCATGCTTGTGGCCACGCAGATGCGCCGCTTTTTCATCGACCTCAACGACGCCGCCGTCAAGACGGCCGTAGCGCTCGTCCACTCGCGCTACTCCACCAACACCACGCCCAGCTGGGAGCGCGCGCACCCCAACCGCTTTATCATCCACAACGGTGAGATCAACACCCTCAAGGGTAACGTCAACTGGATCCGCGCCCGCGAGCCTAACCTGTACAGCCCCGTGCTACAGCACGATCTTGAGCGCGTGATGCCCATCATCAACCGCGAGGGCTCCGATTCCGCGATTTTGGACAACGTGCTTGAGTTTTTGGTCATGAACGGTCGCCCGCTCACGCGTGCCGCGTCCATGCTGCTGCCCGAGCCGTGGGACCACAACGACAATCTGAGCGAGGAACGCCGCGCCTACGACGCCTACCAGTCCATGCTCATGGAGCCGTGGGATGGCCCGGCGGCCATCGCCTTTACCGACGGTCGCACGCTGGGTGCCGCCCTCGACCGTAACGGCCTGCGTCCCGCCCGCTACTATGTGACGCGCGACGGTCGCTTTATGCTGGCAAGCGAGGTGGGCACCATCGAGGTGAGCCCCGAGAACATCCTGACGAGCGGCTGTCTGGGGCCGGGCCAGATGCTCGAGGTCGACTTTGCCCGCGGGCGCGTCATCTACAACGACGAGCTGCGCGCCCGCTACGCCAAGGAAAAGCCCTACCGCGACTGGATCGCCGAGGAGACGTTGACCGTCGACGCGCTCGATAAGCCCGCCGCGGCGACGCCGGCTGAGGACGCCGATGTGCCCGCTGCCGTGCGCATGGCCAAGCTCGGCTATCACTGGGACGATGTCGACGAGGTCGTGCGCCCCATGGCCCAGCAGGGCAAGGCGCCGCTCGCCTCGATGGGCATCGATGCGCCGCTGGCCTGCCTGTCCAAGAAGACACGCTCGTTCTACGACTATTTCTATCAGCTGTTCGCCCAGGTCACGAACCCGCCGATCGACGCCCTGCGCGAGCATATGGTCACCTCGACCACGCTCTACCTGGGCAATCACGGCAACCTGCTCGAGGACTCACGCGCGGCTTGCCAGCTGGTGCGCCTGGAGCGCCCGTTGCTCAACGAGGAGGAGTTCGACCGCATCTGCGCCATCGACCGCGTGGGCTTTAAAACCCGCCGCTTCCGTGCCGTGTATCGCCGTGATGCCGGTGAGGGCGCGCTGCAGGTGGCGCTCAAGCAACTTGCCGAGGATGTTGAGGCCGCGGTCCGCGATGGCGTGAACATCGTGGTACTGAGCGACCGCGCTGCCGCGGGCGAGGTGCCCGTGCCGTCGCTGCTCGCCGTGGGCTGCGTCCATAACCACCTGATCCGCGCCGGCGTGCGCACCTTTGCCGACATCGTGGTGGAGTGCGGCGACGCCGTGTCCCCGCACGACTTTGCGGCGCTGGTGGGCTACTCCGCGAGCGGCATCTATCCGTACAACGCGCATGCGTGCATCCGCGATCTGGCGGCACACGGCGACCTGGACGTGACGGCCGAGCAGGGCATCGACAACTACAACAAGGCAGCGACCGCAGGCATCGTCTCCATCATGTCCAAGATGGGCATCTCTACGGTGCAGAGCTACCACTCCGCGCAGATCTTCGAGGCCGTGGGCTTTACCACCGAGTTCGTCAACGAGTACTTTGCCGGCACGGTGAGCCGCGTGGGCGGCATGGGTGTCGAGGACATCGAGCGCGAGCAGAACGAGCGCTACGACGCCGCGCTCGCCATCCTTAAGAGCCCCGCGCCCAAGCAACTGCCCACGCTGGGCCTGACCAAGTGGCGCCCGCTCGGCGGCGAGGATCACCTTATCGATCCGCAGACCGTCTACCTGCTGCAGGCCGCCTGCCGCGAGGACAGCTACGACACCTTTAAGGAGTACAGTGCCCGCCTGCACCGCACCGGCCGCGCCGTGCGCCTGCGCGACCTGCTGGACTTTGACGACAGTGGTCGAACCCCGGTGCCGCTCGACGAGGTCGAGCCCGCGCTCAACATCGTCCGCCGCTTTAACACCGGCGCCATGTCGTACGGCTCCATCAGCAAAGAGGCGCACGAGTGCATGGCCATCGCCATGAACCGTCTGCATGGCCGCTCCAACTCCGGCGAGGGCGGCGAGGATCCGCGCCGCGAGACCCCGCTGGCCAACGGCGACTCCAAGAACTCCGCGATCAAGCAGGTGGCAAGCGCGCGCTTTGGCGTGACGAGCCGCTACCTGTGCAGCGCCTTCGAGATCCAGATCAAGATGGCCCAGGGCGCCAAGCCTGGCGAGGGTGGTCACTTGCCCGGCAAGAAGGTCTACCCCTGGATCGCCGAGGTCCGTCAGTCCACGCCCGGCATCGGCCTGATCTCGCCTCCGCCGCACCACGACATCTACTCCATCGAGGACCTGGCCGAGCTCATCTTCGACCTTAAGAACGCCAACCCCGGCGCGCGCGTGTCGGTCAAGCTGGTCAGCGAGGCCGGCGTCGGCACCATCGCCACCGGTGTTGCCAAGGGTGCTGCCGACAAGATCTTGATCAGCGGCCACAACGGCGGCTCGGGTGCCGCTGCTCGCGATTCCATCTGGCATGCCGGTCTGCCGCTGGAGCTCGGCCTTGCCGAGGCTCAGCAGACGCTGCTGCAAAACGGCCTGCGCTCGCGTGTGGTGCTTGAGGCCGACGGTAAGCTCATGGACGGTACCGACGTCGCCGTCGCCTGCCTGCTGGGTGCCGAGGAGTTTGGCTTTGCGACCATGCCGCTCATCTCCATGGGCTGCCTTATGCAGCGCGATTGCCAGCAGGATACCTGCCCGGCCGGTATCGCCACGCAGAACTGCCGCCTGCGCCACGGCTTCCGCGGCAAGCCCGAGCACGTCGAGCACTTTATGCTCTTTGTTGCCGAGCAGCTGCGCGAGGTCATGGCACGCCTGGGCTTCCGCACTATCGACGAGATGGTCGGCCATCCCGAGTGCCTGCGCCAGATCGAGGTGCCGGGCAACCGCAAGGCCAATCTGCTGGATCTGTCGCCCGTGCTGGCGAGCGCGACCTGCGAGTTCGGTGCTCACATTCCGGGTGCCGACGGCCGTCACTTCCTGCCCCAGATGGCTGCGGACAGCGAGCTCGACAAGACGCTCGACTCCACGCTGTTTGTGCCCTACACGGCCGATGCGCGTGCACACCTGCGTCCGATTCGCTTCCATGCCGACATCGCCAACGTCAACCGCTGCGTGGGCACCATCCTGGGCAACGCGGTGACCAAGGCGCATCCCGAGGGCTTGCCCGCCGGCTCCATCACCATCGACTGCGATGGCTCGGCCGGCCAGAGCTTTGGCGCCTTCCTGCCGCGCGGCATTACGCTCAACGTGTGCGGCGACGCCAACGACTACTTTGGCAAGGGCCTTTCGGGCGGCGAGGTCTCCGTGCGCCCCAACCCGCGTGCGACCTACAAGTTCGACGAAAACATCATCGTGGGCAACGTGGCGTTCTTTGGCGCCACGAGCGGACGCGGCTTCATTAACGGCCTTGCTGGCCAGCGCTTTGGCGTGCGTAACTCCGGCGCCACGGTGGTGGTCGAGGGCTGCGGCAACCACGGCTGCGAGTACATGACGGGCGGCCTGGCGCTCATTTTGGGCGAGGTCGGTCAAAACTTCGCCGCCGGCATGACGGGCGGTGTGGCTTACGTCTTTGACCAGTACGGCACGCTCGATGCCCGCGTGAATCACGAGAGCGTTGAGCTCAAGGCCCCGACGGCCGACGAGCTGGCGCAGATCCGCGAGCTCATCCAGGAGCACGTGGACGCAACGCAGAGCCCGCGCGTCATTAAGCTGCTCTACAGCTTCGACTCGATGAGCAAGCACTTTGTGAAGGTCATCCCGACCGAGTACGAGCGTGTGCTGGCGATTGTCTCCGCCGCCGAGGGCGCGGGCAAGACGCACGCGCAGGCCGAGGAACTGGCGTTTGACATCGTGACCGGTCGCGCCGACACTGCCGATGTTGCTCGCTTTGATGTGGCGGGTGGCGCCGCTGGTGCTGCCAGCTCTGTTGCTTCGACCAAGAAGGAGGCGTAAGTGCCATGGGTAAGCCCGGTGCTTTTCTTGATATCGATCGCGTGACCCACGAGCTTCGCCCCGTGGAGGAGCGCAGCCGCGATTTCGATCCGCTGTACGTGGAGCTCGACGATGACGCGCGTCGTGCCCAGGCGAGCCGCTGCATGATGTGCGGCGTGGCGTTTTGCCAGATGGGCGCGAGCTTTGGCAAGGCGCGCCCGAGCGGCTGCCCGCTGCACAACCTGATTCCCGAGTGGAATGAGCTGGTGTACCGCGGCCGCTGGGACGAGGCTGCCGAGCGCTTGTCGCTTACCTCGCCCATGCCCGAGTTCACGAGCCGCGTGTGCCCGGCGCTGTGCGAGGCCGCGTGTAACCTGGGTTCGGTCGACGGCCAGCCCACGACGATTCACGACAACGAGCGTGCGATCAGCGATCATGAGTGGGCCAACGGCGGTCCGCGCCGCTTTGAGCCGGCGGGGGAGGGCGCGCCCACGGTTGCCGTGGTGGGCTCCGGCCCTGCCGGTCTGGTGGCCGCGTGGGAGCTCGCTCGTCGCGGCGCTCGCGTGACGGTGTTTGAGCGTGACGACCGCCCGGGCGGACTGCTTATGTATGGCATCCCCAACATGAAGCTCGAGAAGTCCGTGGTCGAGCGCCGCGTGGCGCTCATGCGCGAGCTGGGCATTGTCTTTGAGCTGAACGCCGACGTGAGCGATCCTAAGGTTGCCGCCAAGCTTGACGACTTTGACGCCGTCGTGGTCGCTGCCGGCGCCCGCGCTCCGCGTGGTCTTTCGGCTGCGAACATCGATGCTCCGGGCGTGGTGTACGCCGTGGACTACCTGACGGCATCGACCGTCTCGGTGCTCGACGGCGGCGAGCCCGCCATTGACGCGCGCGGTCTGGATGTCGTGGTCATTGGCGGCGGCGATACCGGCAACGACTGCGTAGGTACCGCGGTGCGCCAGGGTGCGCGCAGCGTGTGCCAGTTTGAGTTCTTGCCGGCGGCGCCCGATAAGCGCACGGCGAGCAACCCCTGGCCGCAGTGGCCCAACGTGAAGAAGACCGACTACGGCCAGCAGGAGGCCATCGCTGCCATGGGTGGCGAGATGCGCGCCTGGGGCGTGGATACGCTCGAGGTGCTGCTGGACAAGAAGGGTGCGGCTGCGGGCCTGCGCGTGGTCGACCTGGACTGGTCGGCCGGCAAGCCCGAGCGCATCGCGGGCTCCGAGCACGAGGTTCTGGCGCAGCTGGTTCTCATCGCCTGCGGCTTTACGGGTCCCGAGCATGGCGTGTTTGATGCTGTTCGCGTGCCCGTTGCCACCGCTGGTCGTCCGCTGCCGGTGATGGCTGTCGAGGGTTCGCACCTCGCGGCTCGCACGGACGGTGTCGCCGCCGATGCCACGCCGGTATATGTGGCCGGCGACGCCCGCAACGGCAGCTCGCTCGTGGTGAGTGCCATGGCCGATGCCCTGGCCTGCGCAGCCGAGGTCGCCCAGGCGCTGGAGCTGTAAGGCGACTGTCCACAACTGAATCGACAAAGGCTGTCCCCAACGGCTGGCCCAAAAGGAACGTTCCCAAGTGCCGGCAGCTGGGGACGTTCCTTTTTTGCCGGCAGTCTGGGACACTCTTTGCGGGGTGCCTGTTCGTTTGTCGACGTGTGGGTGTTCATTCGTCGACTTCTTGGGCTGTGGTGCTCTGCTGTTTCTGTGGTGGTAACGGGTACTTGGCTCAAAATGGCAGGTTTGCTGTCTATGTCTACCTGAGGTTTCTTTGTAGTGCGCTCATTCGGTCAAGTGTTCCGTCAAGTGTTTGGTCAGCATTTGGTTTGCAGCCGGAGGCCCATTTTGCCCGTGCTGGCCACGGTCGTCTGCCCTCCCCGTAAGCTCAAATCGAGGCCCATCGATTTGAGGAGGATGCCATGACTGACCACGTTTTAGACCGAGCGCATCTGGCAGAAGCCGTCGGTAACGATATTGCCGACATGGCCCATTTTTGGATGCTGCGGAAGTTTCAATTCCTGGAGCCGGCGCGCGAGCAGTTCGAGATCATTGTCGATCCGTGGCTCAGCTATTGCACCGAGCCTTCGCAAAACGAAATCATGGCCTATAACATGGCGTTTACCGATTGGCTGCTCTTCGAGCGCCCCTATCGCCATGGTGCGACGTTGCTGGAGCTGTATGTTGAGGAACCGCCAACGTCAATTTCGCCCGCTTCGCTCGAGCGACTTAAGCAGGTACGCGACACGCAGTATTTCTCGCGCTTTGGCATTTTGGACAAGGATCCTGCGAACGGCATGGTTGCGCTGAAGGATACGCGCACCGACCGCCGTTTTGACGTCTACGACCCTCACATCGTGCAAAAGGAGCATTGGAGTGATGGTGCCATCGCGGTACGCCTCGCGTGCGTGGATGATGCCTGGCTGACGGCGGGGCAGCTCTATCTGTATGACATTGCGCGCCTGAGCGACACGGCGGTCGATGGGCCGGGCGCGGTGCATCCGGAGGACCTGCAGGACGGTTTTGACACCTCGTGCATCAGCTTCTTTTTGCGCCTGGTCCGCGACATCATGGGAGCCCAGGGACGGTACGTGAAGTCGCTCAATATCTACGAGCAGGAATGGGAGTAGGGGCGGGGCCGATGCCGGCTTGTCTTGATCTGTAACAACTGGCTGTCAAAACGCGGTCTACCTGTTACAGATTGAGATGAACTGGCGCGGGCTGTCCGAATGTCTCGATCTGTAACAACTGGAGGTAATTCTGGTCCGTAACTGTTACAGATCGAGACTGAAGGTTGGCCACCGATGAATTATCTCAATCTGTAACATCTAGCTGCTAATTACCGGTCTACCTGTTACAGATCGAGACAAAGGGTTCGACCGCTGCAGAAAGATCTCGTTCTGTAACATCTGGAAGCTCAAATGCCGTCTTCCTGTTACAGAATGAGATGTTTGGCGCGGCGGGCAACAGAGACGATGACTCGTTTGACTGATGTGATAGTGATTAAGGTGTCCAGTGCCGTCTGCAAGCATAAACATGCGGCTCGTAACACATTGGCGCGAAACAGGATGCTCGCTCGGCTCGCGGGGGCGGGCGAGCAGGGGACGCTGCTTGTAACCCACGACAATGCCGAGCTCATGTGGCTGCGGCGCCATGTGGGGACCGATGATATCGCGGAGCCCGAGTCGTATCTGTTCTGTTTTCATCATGATTGGGATGCATTGACGCCGGTGGATCGAGCGCTGCGGACTATTAAGGGGCTTGCGGAGTTTCATCCCGATTGGGCGTTTTGGGGTTATGACGCGGCGCTTTTGTGGGGCTTGGAGGTGCCGAACGATTTGCTCGGGCCGCGATTTCTTGTTAAGACGGGCTGCTCTGCGGCGTTGAGCAGTGGGTGCAGGTTGCTGCGTCCGCAGGCGGCGGGTGCACTCGAGCGCGTCGACGGTGTGCGGGTGACGCCGTTTTGGCGCACGGTGGAGGATTGCCTGCTACGGGCACCGTTTTCCTATGGGCTGGCAATTGCCGATTCTGCTTTGCGGGCGAAGGGTTCGTCGTGCGATGAGTTGTGCGAGCGACTTCGCGCCGATTGCGAAGGTCGGCGTGGGTATCGCAGGGCGCAGGTGATTGCATCGCATGCGGACGGGCTGTCAGAAAACGGCGGCGAGTCGCGCTTCCGGGCGTTCTTCATCGCGTACGGCTTTCCGGTGCCGCAGTTGCAGGTGGAGTTTCATGATCCGCTCGATCCGACTCGCGTGTTCCGCGTCGACTATTTCTGGAGGCTCGAGGACGGGACGTGCGTGATCGGCGAGCTCGACGGAAAGGGGAAGTACACCTTGCAGAACGGCGAGGGTCGGGAGTCGGTTGACCCATTCGTGGCAGAGCGTCAGCGGGAATCTCATCTGACAATGCTCGGGCATAAGGTGCTTCGGTTTACGTTTAACGAGCTCAAGAATCCGGGGAAGCTGGTCGAGAAGATGAGGCTGGCGGGTATTCCGCAGCGGGCTGATCTGGCTGAGAAATGGAGGCGTCAGTGGTACGGGCGCTGAGAGGGTTTGTCTCGGTCTGTAACATCTTGGGGCTGTTTGGGCCCGTAATTGTTACAGATTGAGATGAACAAGTGCGGCCTCGACCGAATGTCTCAATCTGTAACATCTAGCTGCTGAAAACCGGTCTACCTGTTACAGATTGAGATAAAGGGTGGGTATGCGACCGAAAGATCTTGTTCTGTAACATCTGGAGGCTCAAAGACGGTTCTCCTGTTACAGATTGAGATGTTTTGTAGGCACCGCTGGGGAAGGGCTGCATCGACTCCCGTCCTCCCTCATATTCCCCTCCTTTCTCCGTTAGCCGATATGTCTGCAGCAGCCCTACTGGACTAGGTGATAATGAACAAATGTTCATGTTAATTGAGGGGGAGGAGTCCGATATGGCGACTGCCGATCGTTCCACGTTGTTTATCAATGCGACCGTCCTGGATGGTTCGGAACATATGGAGCCGCAGCCCGATATGGCCGTGGCCGTTGAGCGCGGTGTCATCACCTGGATGGGGCCGAGTGCTGTGGCGCAGGCGCCTGCAGGTGCCGAGGTCATCGACCTGACAGGGGCGTATCTCATGCCCGGCCTCATCAATATGCATGTGCATCTGTGCGGTTCGGGCAAACCGGTCTCGGCGGGCGATGCGGGCGCACTCATGAAGAAACTCGACAATCCCGTGGGGCGCGCCATCGTGCGCCATATCCTCAAGGGCAGCGCTCAGCAGCAGCTGGCAAGCGGCGTGACCACGGTGCGCGGTGCGGGCGACCCGCTGTTTGCCGACATCGCCGTACGCAACGCCATCGATGCCGGCAAATATCAGGGTCCGCGCCTGGTAGCGCCGGGAACGGGCGTTACGGTGCCGGGTGGCCACGGCGCGGGGCTGTTCGCGCAGGTGGCTAACAGCCCCGCCGAGGCGGCCGAACAGGTGCGCGATCTGTATGCGCGCGGTGCCGACGTCATCAAGCTGTTCGTGACGGGCGGCGTGTTCGACGCGACCGAGGTGGGCGAGCCGGGCGTGCTGCGCATGCCGGTCAATGTCGCCGCTGCGGCGTGCAAGGCGGCGCACGAGGTTGGCCTTCCGGTCATGGCCCATGTCGAGAGCACCGAAGGTGTGAAGGCCGCGCTTCAGGCCGGCGTCGATACGATCGAGCACGGCGCTCCGCTGACGCCCGAGATCCTGGAGCTGTACCGCGGCGCCGCGGGAACACAGCTCGAGGGACGCGCACCCAGCGTTACCTGCACCATCAGTCCGGCGCTGCCGTTTGTACTGCTCGATCCGGAGAAGACCCATTCGACCGATACGCAAAAGAAGAACGGTGACATCGTGTGCTCGGGCATTATCGAGAGCGCCCGTGCCGCACTGGAAGCTGGCGTTAAGGTGGGCCTGGGCACGGACTCAAGCTGCCCGTTCGTGACGCAGTACGACATGTGGCGCGAGGTGGCCTATTTTGCCAAGTACGTCAAAGTGAGCAATGCCTTTGCACTGCATACAGCTACGCAGGTCAATGCCGAGCTACTGGGGCTGGACGGCGAGACCGGTACGATCGAGTGCGGCAAGGCGGCCGACATTTTGGTGACGCGCGAGAACCCGCTCGATGACCTGTGCGCTCTGCGTGAGCCGATGCATTTGATGTGCCGCGGTGACCTGGTGCGCAAGCTGAAGGTCAAGCACATCCCCGAGGTTGACACCGAGCTCGACGCGATTATGGCTATGCCAGCAGAAGCCCTGGCAGAGGAGCTCACTCGCGACGGCGTAGCTTAGGCGCTGGCGCGACGGCTTCATCGAATGATGTCGCCCCATGCAAAAAGCCGAGGTCTCAACACGAGGCCTCGGCTTTTATTTTGTCCTATGGTGTAGCGACTAGGAGCGGGTTTCCATCTTGGCGTGGCACTTGGGGCAGGTGACGCGGATCTTGCCCTTGCCTTTGGGGACGGACAGTATCTGGCCGCAGTTGGGACACTTGAGGTATGCCGTGGTTTTGCGGCCCTTCCACATCTTCTTAGCCGTGCGCTTGGCACGCTCAAAGTCTTCCTTACTGGTGCCGGCCGCGCGCGAGGCGTTGGCAGCCGCAGTCCCGCCGCCCAAGCTGGCGACGAACTTGCCGAGGCCGGGGACGTTTGCGGTCGCCGTGACAAAGGCATCGTTCTCCTTGCGGCGCGCGTCGATGTTTTTGGACAGGCCGCGCAGCACGCCAATCACGATAACGGCGATGGCGATCCAGCTGAGCCACTGAATACGGGCCATCGATCCGATCATCGCGATGATAATGCCTGCGAAGCCCAACACGACGGTGAGTTCGTCGGCGCCGTTGCGACCCTTCATAAAGTCATTCATGCGAATTGCCTTTCGTTCGATATGCTGCACGCCTTTATACCCCTTTTGGTGCATTGGGGACAGGTTAATCTGCACCAAGGTGGTGCAAACGTACCTGTCCCCCCTTGCACCAATTACTTGGCGAGCTTGTCGACGACGCGTTCGATCTCGGCGAGCTTGGCGGCTTTGAGCTCCTCGTCGCCCGATTCGATGGCCGAGGCGACGCAGCCCTCGATATGCGCCTTGAGCACGTCGGCGTTGATGCGGGCGATGAGCGCCTGCGTGGCCATGAGCTGCGTGGAGATGTCGACGCAGTAACGGTCTTCCTCCACCATCCGCAGGATGCCGTCGATTTGCCCGCGCGCCGTCTTGAGCATGCGGGTCACCGATTTATGGTCTGCCATCATGGCGGGTCCTCGTTTCTGGTCAATCCTTCAAATGCCTCACCCTCAGTTGCGGTGAAATAGTTCCTGATTGAAGGCTTAAAGCGTTTAAACCGGAACTATTTCACCGCAACTTCTGAGGGGCTGGTTGGGCAGCGGTGTCTGTTGGTGCGTAGCTGCTACGCGGCGGTCACGGACAGGGCGTGGAACTTCTCGCCCGCGCCCTCGACGGCGGCGGCGAGCTGCTCGGCGGTCACGGTGTCGGCGCACTCTACCTGGACGGTCTGGGTCTCGTGATCGGCGTCGGCATCGGTCACGCCTGCCACGTTGAGCAGCGCCGTCTCGACAGTGGCGTCGCAGTGGCCGCACATGAGGCCAGACGTTTTAACGATGTAGTTCATGATTATCTCCTTTTCGTTGAGTACCTAAAGTTGCGGTGGAATACGGACTAAATAGCGGTTTAGCTAAGCATGTTACGCCTTATTTCACCGCAACTGATGGTTTAAAGGTTCGCAGACGCAGGGCATTGCTTACGACGCACACGCTCGACAGGCTCATGGCCGCGGCGCCGAACATCGGCGAGAGCTGCCAGCCGGTGAGGGGGAAGAACACGCCCGCGGCGAGCGGAATGCCGATGCCGTTGTAGAACAGTGCCCAGAACAGGTCCTGCTTGATGTTGCGGATCGTGGCGCGCGACAGCTCGATGGCGCGGGCGACGTCCATGAGGTCGCTGCGCATGAGTACCACGTCGGCGCCCTCCTTGGCGATGTCGGCGCCGGTGCCGATAGCAAGGCCCACGTCGGCGCGCGCCAGGGCGGGGGAGTCATTGATGCCGTCGCCCACCATGGCGACCTTGCCGCCCGCGTTCTGCAACTCGCGCACGTGGCGCTCCTTGTCGGCGGGAAGAACGTCGGCGATAACCTGCTCGCTGGTGAGTCCCACGCGGCGGGCGATGGCCTCCGCCGTCACGCGGTTGTCGCCGGTGAGCATGCGCACGTCGACGCCGAGCGAGCGCAGCGCGGTAACGGCCTCGGCACTCGTCTCCTTAACCTCGTCGGCCACGGCGACGATACCGGCAAGCTCACCGTTTTTGGCAAAGAACAGCGGCGTCTTGCCCTCGGCGGCAAATCGCTCCGCGAGTCCTGCAGGCACGACGATACCCAGCTCGCTCATCAGACGAACGTTACCGGCTGCGATGACATTCTGCCCCTCGCGCGCCGTGACGCCTCGCCCGGGCACGGCGGCAAAGTCCTCGACCATGCGTGCGACGATTCCGCGCGACTCGCACTCGGCCATAATCGCCTCGGCCAGTGGGTGCTCGCTCTGGCGCTCTAGTGCGGCGGCAAGCTTGAGCAGCGCCTTTTCGCTCATGGCGGGCGAGCCATCGGCGCGCGCGGCCACCACAATATCGGTCACGGCAGGCTTGCCGCGGGTGACGGTGCCCGTCTTATCGAGCACCACGGTGCCCACGTTGCGCAGATTCTCCAGCGCCTCGGCGCTCTTAAACAGAATGCCCATCTCGGCGCCCTTGCCGGTGCCCACCATAATGGCGACGGGCGTGGCCAGGCCCAGCGCGCACGGGCAGCTGATCACCAACACGGCCACGGCGGAGGTGAGCGCCTCGTTCACGCTGCCGGTCAGCGCCATCCACGCCACAAAGGTCACGGCCGAGATCGCAAACACCACGGGCACAAACACGCCGGCGACCTTATCGGCCATGCGGGCGATGGGCGCCTTGGTGGCGTTGGCGTCCTCCACAAGCTGGATAATCTTGGCGAGCGACGTGTCGGCGCCCACGCGCGTGGCGAGGAAGGTGAACGACCCGGTGCGGTTGACCGTGGCGGCGTTGACGGTGTCGCCGGCGGTCTTTTCCACGGGGATGGACTCGCCGGTCAGCGCGCTTTCGTCCACAGCCGAGGCGCCCTCGAGCACCACGCCGTCAACGGGGATGGACTCGCCGGGGCGCACGCGCAGGACCTGGCCGGGAAGGATACTGTCGACGTCGACGGTGGTCTCGGTGCCGTCCTCGGCCACGACGGTCGCGGTCTTGGGCGCCAGGTCGATCAGCGCCTCGATTGCGCCGCCGGTCTTGGACTTGCTGCGCGTCTCGAGGTATTTGCCCACGGTGACGAGCGACAGGATCGTGCCGGCGCTCTCAAAATACAGGTTGTCCATGCCCGTCATCATGGCCTCGTGAACCTGCCCGGCGGCCAGCTGGTCGGCCATGATAAACATGGCGTAGAGCGACCAGGCGATGGACGCGGTGGCGCCGACCGCGATGAGCGCATCCATGGTGGGTGCGCCGTGCGCGAGCGATTTGAAGCCGTTGATAAAGTACGCGTCGTTGACGTAGACGATAGGGATGAGCAGGACGAGCTCGGTAAGCGCGAGCGTCATGCTGTGGGTGTGGTCGGTGAAGATGCCGGGTAGCGGCCAGCCGAGCATATGGCCCATGCCTATGTAGAACAGCGGGATGAGGAAGATGATCGAGATGATGAGGCGGGTGCGCATGGCGGAGGCGGCGACCTCCAGCTTTTTGGTGGGCGACTCCATATGGGCGGCGCCGGACCTGGCTTGCGCGCTGCCGCTTGGGGCGGCTTCGGTGCCCGCGCTGACGGGCGATGCCGAGTAGCCCGCGCGGTCGACGGCGGTGCAGATGTCGTCGGGCGTGACCTGCGCGGGGTCGTAGTCGACCAGCATAGATCCGGCGAGTAGGTTGACCGCGACGCTTTGGACGCCGTCGAGTTTGCTCACGGCGCGGTCCACGTGCGCCTGACAGGCGGCGCATGTCATGCCGCCCACGTCGAACTTATCTTGAGCCATGGCTTCTCCTTTCTGTGGTTCGGTGTTGGAATTGTTAACCTGCCGATACTATACACCCATACCCCCTGGGGGTGTCTAGTACAGAAAGAAATGTATGACATCTCGCTACAGATGAGGGCGGCTGGTCAATCGTTGGCAGTCCCTGCCAAACATCTCAATCTGTAACATCTGGGGACCGTTTTGCCTGCTAGATGTTACAGATCGAGACAAACCGTCGAGGCCAACCCGAACATCTCGATCTGTAACAGTTAGACCGATATTCGGGTCCTAGATGTTACAGATCGAGACAAACTGGAGCAGGTGCCTTGGACCCTACAACGTAAAACGCCGGGGCGCCCGTGTGATGGACGTCCCGGCGCATGTTGGGCGGGGTTTACGGAGTAACGGGAGAGGGGGGCGCCCTCCCGGAATTCTTACTCCTGACGACGTTTCTTGTCGGTCAGGAAGACGCCGGCGGCTACAAGCACGACGCCTCCGATGACGAAGGTTTCACCCGCGAGCGCAGCATTGTCGCCTGTGGTGGGAAGTGCCGAGTTGGCGGCCGTCTTGGCGTTGCCGGCAGACGGCTTTCCAGCAACCGGCTTAGCGGCAGCCTGCGTGATCTTGGCCTGCTCGGCCTTTGCTGCCTCTTGCTCCTGGCGGGCAATCTCGTCCTTCAGGGCTTGCTCGGCGGCTACGCGTTTTGCCTTCGCCTCGTTGTAGGCATTGAGCGCCGCGGTGTAGGCGGGCGTCGCAGCATCAAGGTCTGCCTGAGCGGCATCAAGTGCGACCTTTGCGTTAAGTTCTACCTGCTTGGCAACGACGCACTTGGCAAAGAGGGCATTGAGCGTATCGTTCGCGTTTGCGTCAGAGCCAGTAGCAATGCCGTTTTCGACGTTGATGGACTTGAGCTTTCCGAGGGTAGCGACAGCGGCGTCCGATGCGGCCTGAGAATTCTCGACCGCCTGCTCGGCGTTCGCGATGGCATCGTTTGCCGCACCAAGGGCGACTCCGGCCTCAGTCACTGCTGCGTCGGCGTCCTTCTTGGCCGCCTCGGCGGTGGCAAGATTATCGGCTGCATTGCTCAGGGCGTCGGCATGAGCCTTCTTTGAAGCGAAGTCGTTTTTCGCCGCGGTCAGAACGCTCGCGGCGTGCTCCGCGGTCGCCGCCTTGGCCTCGGCGTTGTCCTTCGCGGTGCCGAGTGCCTGCTTCTTGGCGGTCTCGTCGATCTTCGCCTTTTCGAGAGCACTCTGGGCAGATGCCTGAGCGACCATGGTTTTATCAAGCGTTTGGTGAGCCTTATCAGCCTTCTCCTGAGCCGCAGCAACATCGGCAGAATACTTGGCAAGTTCCTTCTTTGCATCTTGCAGAGCCTGCTGCTTTACGAGAGTCTCTGCCTTGGCGTCATCAACCTTCTTCTGACTCTGAGCGGCTTGTTCTTGCGATGCCTTAAGCTCGGCGCGCTTCTGGTTGACGACCTGCTCTGCGGTCGCCACGTTACTTTGGGCGGCTTTGACCTGGTCTTCGGCTTCGGTAACTTTTCCGTTTGCCTTGGCGAGATTCTGCTCTGCTAGGGCAACAGCGGCGGCGGCACTTGCTACGCTGTCGTTCTTGGCGGCAAGGTTGCTGTTCGCGGTATCAACGCCTTCCTGCTTTTGAGCGACGAGGGTCTCAGCTACCTTTACGGCATTGGCTTTCGATGCCGCTGTGCTGCGCTTTTGTTCAAGGTCCGTCTTTGCGGCGACGAGCTTTTCGCTGGCTTTGGAGAGGCTCAGCTGATACTGATCAAAGAGATTCTCGAGTTCATCGATCGAGTATTCTTTCTCGTACGAACCGTAATTGTTGTCGATCTCCAAGACGAACACATACGGCCAAAGGGTTCCGCGCGAGTTGATGCCGTATCCCATGGTTTTGGCGTTAGGTTGTACGATATTCAAATAATGGCCGACGGTGCCAAAACCCACGCCTTGGGCTCCGAATTCGGTACCGTGACTCCAGAAAGTCTTCCAAGCATCTTTGGGGGC
This sequence comes from Collinsella sp., assembly GCA_048500675.1. GTDB lineage: Bacteria > Actinomycetota > Coriobacteriia > Coriobacteriales > Coriobacteriaceae > Collinsella. The sequence continues at coordinate 3,760 of DBFSAO010000099.1, read as the reverse complement.
AACGTTGCCAAGGCCGGCTTTCGCTGCAGCATCGTCAAATATTTTCTTTTCGCCATCAACCCATTGGTGCGCGATGTTTTCTTTCGTGCTGAAGTTCCAAGCGGCATTTTCAAATCCGGCATAGTCTGAGTGCCCCTTCGTTGCGTCGGAGTAATTGGAATCAGACTGAGCGATTGCCATTTGCTCTGCCGTCACCTTAAGCTCGCTAAGGCCGACGCTTTTGCGATATTCATTAATTTCGCGCAGCTTGCCAAACGAAAGCTTGGCGTTATCGAGTGACGTGCCGTCTTTTTTATCGCCAATGGTCGTCGGGTTTTTATCGCTCTGCCTATAGATGATGTTTGCAGCGTCGTTGGCACCGATGAACTGGTAGAAGCCGATGACGCTCTGCGCCTCCGCCGTTGTTGCCTTATCGGTTGCCGCCTTGCACGTATCGTATGCTTTCTGTGCATCGATAACGGCTTGATCGGCGGCCGCCTGGTTTGCCTTGGCAGTTTTGAGCGCCTTGTCTGCCTGCTCCTTCTCGGCTTTTGCCTGATCGACTTGTTTCTGAGCGGCCTTTGCTTTCTCCAGTTCGGTAGCATGTGCCTGCTTTGCCGAGGTCAACTCCGATTGCGCCGCATCGGCTTTCGTCTGGGCTGCCGTTACATCATTTTCGGCTGCTGCGACTGTCTGCTTCTTGGCTTCGAGCTCGCTTTCGGCACCGGTGAGGGCGTCCTGCTTGGATGCAACGTCGCTATTTGCCTGAAAAAGGCCTGCTTCGGCAGCCGCCTGCTGCTGCTTCGCCTGGTTGAGTGCGCTTTGGGCTGCATCGACCTTTGCCTGGGCGGCGTCATACTCCGGGCCCTCGGCGCCTGCCTTTGCGGCCGCCAAATCGGCTTGTGCGCTGTCGTACGCTGTCTGTGCCGCAACTACCTTACCATCCGCGGCGGTCTTTTCCTGCTGAGCGAAAGCCAGCGTGCCTGCCGCCTCGTCGTAAACGCTCTGCGCGGCGCTCTGAGCCTGCTGGGCATCGGCGAGCGCGGAATCGGCAGCGGCCTTCGCAGCCTTTGCTTGGTCCAGAGCGGCCTGCGCATCTGCGGCAGCCTGCTCGGCGACCTTGATTTCCTCCGGCGTTGCGTTGGCGGCTGCCTTCTGGGCTGCCTCGAGCTTGGCCTGCGCATCAGCTGCCGCCTGCTTTGCGGCATCAAGGACCTTCGACTTGTCCTCGGCGTCGGTCTTGGCTGCATCGAGCTTTCCTTGGGCATCCTTCAGCGTGGCACTGGCGCTGTCGGCCGCCTTGACGCTTTCATCGAGCTGGCGAGCATATTCGGCGCGCGCGGCGGCCTCTGCCTGCGAATTATCGGAGACGGAGGCGTCATAGGTGCTTTGTGCGTTGTCGCGGGCCGCCTGCTTTTCGGTATAGGGGGCAGCCACCGTGTCGTAGTCGGATTTGGCGTCTGCCTCGGCAGCCTTTGCGGCATCGATCGCAGCCTGCAGGTCGGCAATCTTCTGGGCGTTTGCCTTTACTGCGGAGCCTGCCGCCTCGCCGGCGTGGACAGCAAGCGGCGACATGATCGCGTCCTGTGCCGTGGTATCACTCGCATCGTTGGCAAATACCGAGAACGGCGCGAGCAGCGTCGAGCCAGTCATAGCGATGGTGGTTGCCGCGGTGACGGCGAGTCGTGTTGCCTTGTGGCCCGAGAATGTGGGGCGAGGCTCGGCGCCGCCTGAGACCTCCAAGTGTTTAGGTGCGTACTTTGCCATTTCTTCTCCCAATCGTTGAAGGGGTACCTATGACAATTCGTACGTTACGACCGCCGAAAGGGTTCCTGTTGCGCAACATTGGCAAGGAAATATCGACACACTTAAATCACATTTACGAGGCGAAGTTCTCGGCAAGCTAATGTCTCGTTCTGTAACATCTAGAGAGGTTTTTGACCCCTTACTGTTACAGATTGAGATGTTGTCTCGCGGGGTTGGGGGTTTGTCTCGTTCTGTAACATCTAGACCGGTTTTTGGGTTCTAACTGTTACAGATCAAGACAATTGTCGGGGTAGGGTCCCGTCACGGCAAGACGCCCGCTCCCTAGATACAGAACCCGGGGATCACACAGGTTAGCTTGTTTGGCTTTTCCGCAGGCGTTGCGTACGTAAAGACGTCGCCGTCGTGCCCCACGCGGTTCATATAGAGCGTGCCTTCGCTCTCCGATGTGTCGGGGCTCACCGTGCGCTCCCACCAACAGGTGTCCTTGCCCTTCCACTGGCGGACCATCGTCTCGTTCGTGGAATACGGGCTCACCTTGAGCTCGCGGAAGAGCTGATACTCCTTGCCCTCGCCGTTGTAGATGTCTGCCAGGTAGTGATAGTCCTCGGCAAACGAATCGGGCGGTTGCGTACCGCACAGCTCGACCATGGCGGGCAGCCAAAGGGTTGCGGGCAACTCGCTCAGACACGATACACTGTTGGCGGCGCCAACGTTATTTGAGATCTTTTTGACGGATTTGATGAGTGCGCGCAACTCGTTGGGCAGCAGCTTAAGGCCGTCGCCGTTGAGCCATTCCCGCAGCTCGCAATCTGCCCAGCCGGCGCTCGGCGGTTCAGCCGCAGCGTTGCGCTCGGCAATACCCGCGTCGAACATAAACGTCAGCCCGGCCTTGCCCGTCCCGTCCAGAAGCTCATCGTGGCGGATGCCCACAAGCTGCGCGCCAACCTGCAGCCCGTTGGTGAGCGTGACACGCTTGGTACACGGATAGGGGATATGCCCATCGGCATCGAGCAGGTGATAGCGCTTGGCAATCTCGCGTGCCTCGCTACGGGTCTCGGCGGCCTTAATCTTGAGCGAAATCTCCTGCAGCTGATCCCAAGTGTAGTCGTCAAGCGAACCGCGGATGCCGTCCAGGTAGTCGGGGATGCCAAAGCCATGGGTTGCTGCCCCGATAACGCCGAGCCCCGCAACGGCTGCAACGACGCCGCCGATGACAAAGCGGCGGCGGGTCATGGCATCGTGACGGGCCTGCTCCAGGATCTCTCGCGCGCGCTCGCCGGCGACGTCGACCTTAAGGTGCGTGCCAGAATCGATATCAATTGCGGCCTCGTCTCCTGCGCCCTCGCGGTCCTCAGATTCTGCAGCGGGGAGGTATGCCGAGAGCACCTCGAGCATCTGCTGCTCGGTGGGGCGATCGCCTTGTTCGACCGAGATGCCTTTCATGATGATCTGAACGAGCGCTTCGTCGTCATCGCAACGCGGCTCGAGCGGCGCCGGCTTGGTTTTGGTCTTTATGAGGTAGAACGAGCCGGTTGCCGCAGCGCCCGTCGACTCGACATCGAACGGTTTGCGACCGCTGTAGAGCTGGTACAGAATGCTCGAAAGCGCGTAGACATCGATGGCGGGCGAGCGGCGAAGGGCCGCGATGCCTTCGATACCCTGCGTGAGCATTTCGGGCGCGGCGTATGCGGGCGTGGCAAAGCGCCAGATGTCGGCGCGCCGGGTGATCGTGTCGTCGCCGAGAGCCATGGTCGCGGAGCCCATGTCGATGAGGCAGGGGTCAAAGGAACAATCGGCAATCTGCTGCTCGAGTGTTCGGCTGGTGGTGCGGAACATGATATTGGCAGGCGACAGGTCGCGATGGATGACCGGATTCACGAGGCCTTGGGTCATCAAGAGCGCACGAAGCACGGCGTTTCCGACGGCGGCGACCATCTGGGTGGTCAGCCCGCCCGAGGCGTCGTGCGGAAGCAGGGGCAGCGCCTGCTTGAGCGAGGTGCCCTCGACCCACTCC
>DBFSAO010000098.1:0-4225 GCA_048500675.1 Collinsella sp. | reverse complement strand
GCGCGGGCACATGCTGGCTGTGATAGTGCTGGTGCCGCTGTGGGGCCCGTTGCTGGTGGTTCTGCTATCGGTCCGCAGCGCGGTGTTTGGCGAGGGGCTGAAAGAGTCTGCGCTGGAGTCGCTGCGCTTCAACGACGAGCTCCATCGCAGTATGTCGGTACCGAGTGGTGAGGACGATGCAGGCGTAGTGCCGCTCGAGGAGGCGCTCATCGTCAATGACCCGGCATACCGGCGCCGCCTTATGCTCTCCATGCTTACCGAGGAGCCCGACGCGTACCTGGCGCAGCTGCAGGCGGCTAAGCTTAACGACGACGTTGAGGTGGCGCACTATGCCGCGACGGCGGTGGCGCAGATCTCCAAGGAGTCCGACCTTAAACTGCAGCAGCTGGAGCGCGCCTTTAAGACGGACCCGAGCGCGCAAAACCTCATCGAATACTGTGATTTTCTTGGTGAATACTTGGGCTCGGGCTTGGCCGAGGGGCGCGTGGCTCAGATTCAGCGCCAACAGTACGCGCGCCTGCTTGCGCGTCGCTGCGAGCGCGAGGATACCCTTGAGCTGCGCATTCGATACGCGACGGCCCTGGCCGATGTCGGACAGATTGACGAGGCGCAGGCCGTGACCGACCAGCTGGTGCTCGACGTGCCCGAGGAGCAGGAGGTTTGGATGCTTTGCCTGCGCCTGGCCGTGATGCGCCGCGACGGTGACGAGGTCCACCGTGTAATCGATGCGATCGACAATCAGCATGTGTATTTGAGTGCCGCCAACCGCGAGCAGCTGGCGTTTTGGCGCGACGGGGAGGAGGCCCGATGAACGTGGCGCAACATATCCGCGACTGTGCAGGCCGCTTTCGTTGGATGGGGCTCCTCGTGGTGTGGGCGGTCTTTATTGCCATGGCCGCCGTGCTGCTGGTGGAGCGTGCCGGCGTGCAGTACAGCGCTGGACAGCACAAGCTGGGCATGCTTGCCGCCAGCGACGCTACGCCTGCAAGCTCGGCAATCTTTGGCCAAAAGCCCACGTGCCTGGTCATTACCGACTCGGACCAAGATGGCGTCGACGACGTTAAAGACCAGTTCGACCAGATTTTGCTGGACATGGAGATCGCCCATCGCGATGTTGATATTGCCACCGACGGTGCGGACGCGATCCCATCGCTCACGTCGTTTGATCGCGTGATTTTGCTCATGCCGTCGCTCGATGGGCTCGGTACGCACCTGAGCGACATTATGAGTTGGGTGAGTGCCGGCGGTTCGCTTATGCTCGCCATGCCGCCGGATAACTCGAGCTATCTGCAAGTGATTGCCTCCAAGCTTGGCATTGAATCGGCCGGATATGACTATGTAAAAGCCGAAAGCATTGTGCCGAGCGAGGACTTTATGCTGGGCGGGGGAGAGCGCTACGAGCTCTCGGACCCCTTTGATTCGTCGCTTTCGGTTTCGCTGCGCGAGACGGCGCGTGAGTGGGCTAAGACTGGCGATGCGGGCGCCCCGCTCATTTGGTCGAATGACTGCGGTAGCGGGCGCACCGTGATATGCAATATAGGTATCTATGACAAGGTCATGCGCGGTTTTTACGCCGCGGCGATCAGCCTGCTGGGTGATGCCACGGCCTATCCGGTCATCAACAGCGCCGTGTTCTATTTGGATGACTTTCCTAGCCCCGTGCCATCGGGCGATGGTACTTATATCAAGCGTGACTACGGCCTCTCCATTGCGGATTTTTACACCAAGGTCTGGTGGCCCGATTTGCAAAAGCTCGCGCAAAAATACGGCATTCGCTATACCGGCGTGATGATCGAAAACTACGAGGACGCGGTCAACCAGACCGAGCCCGCGCGCCAGGCCGATACCACGCAGTTCCGCTATTTTGGCGGCATGATGCTGCAGATGGGCGGTGAGCTGGGCTTTCACGGCTACAACCATCAGCCGCTCGCGCTCTGGGATACCGACTATGGCACTCTGTATGACTACAAGACCTGGAAGAACAAAGAGACGCTCGTCGCTTCGCTCAACGAACTTATCGCGTTTCAGGACGAGGTCCTGCCCAATGCTCATGGCTCGGTTTACGTGCCGCCGTCGAATATCCTTTCGTCCCGCGCGCGCAAGCTCATCGGTACCGATGTTCCGCGAATTAAGACCATTGCCAGTACGTATTTTGAGGATGGCACCGACCTGCCGTACGTGCAGGAGTTTGGCGTGGCGAGCGATGGCATTGTGGAGCAGCCACGTATTGTTTCGGGCGGCATGGTCGACGATTCCTATATGCGCCTGGCAGCCGTGTCCGAGCTCAACATGCACTACGTGAGCACGCACTTTATGCACCCGGATGACCTTTTGGACCCCGATCGCGGAGCCAAGGAGGGCTGGGAGGTCTACAAGGGCGGCCTGGTCGACTACCTGGAGTGGCTTAACAAATCCGCGCCCGACCTGCGGCACCAGACGGCGTCGGAGTGCTCCGGTGCCATCCAGCGTTTTTCGTCCGTGACGGTGAGCGTGGATACCAGCGCGGATGCCTGGACGCTCAGCCTGGGCAATTTCCACGACGAGGCGTGGCTCATGTTCCGCGCCAATAATGGCGAGCCGGGTGCGGTGACGGGTGGCGAACTGACGCACCTTACGGGCAATCTGTATCTGCTCAAGGCAAATGATAAGACCGTGACGATCGAGCGTAAGAAGGGTGGCGATAAATGAGAATCTGCTTGGTACTCGAGGGTTGCTACCCCTATGTGCACGGCGGCGTATCTACCTGGATGCATGGCTACATTACGGCCATGCCCGAGCATGAATTTGTGCTGTGGGTGATCGGTGCGCATGCTGCCGACCGTGGCAAGTTTGTCTACGAGCTGCCCGGCAACGTGGTCGAGGTGCACGAGGTGTTTCTGGACGATGCCCTGCGGCTTTCGGGCGAGCAACATGAAGCCAGTTTTAACGACCGTGAGCGCGAGGCGTTACGCCGTCTGGTGTCGCTCTCCAATCCGGACTGGGACGTGTTATTCGATATCTTCCACCGCCGTCGCGTGCATCCGCTCTCGTTTTTGCAGAGCCGCACGTTTATGGATATCTTTCGCGACGTGTGCCTGGCCGAGTATCCCTACACGCCCTTTGCCGATGCATTCCACACCATGCGCTCCATGTTGCTGCCCGTGCTCTACCTGTTGGGCAGCGAGGTGCCGGTGGCCGATGTGTACCACGCTATCTCGACCGGCTACGGTGGCCTGCTCGCCTGCCTGGGCTCAAGCGTTCACCATGCGCCGGTGCTGCTGACCGAGCACGGCATCTATACCCGCGAGCGCGAGGAAGAGATCATTCGCGCCGATTGGGTGGTGCCGTCGTTTAAGGACCGCTGGATTCGCTTTTTCTACCTGCTTTCGGAGGAGATCTACCGCCGCGCCTTCCGTGTGACGAGTTTGTTCCATAACGCCCGCAAGACGCAGATCGATATGGGCTGCGATGCGGACAAATGCCTGGTTATCCCCAACGGCATCCAGTTCGACCGCTTTAAGGATATTCCCTTAAAGACCGATGACGGCTGGGTGGACATTGGCGCTGTAGTGCGTCTGGCGCCCATCAAGGACGTCAAGACCATGATTTATGCCTTCTTTGAGCTGCACGAGCGCCTGCCCAAGGTGCGCCTGCACATCATGGGCGGCGTGGACGACGAGGAGTACGGCGCCGAGTGCCACGCGCTGGTCGATACCCTGGGCGTGCGCGACCTGATCTTTACCGGCCGCGTCAACGTGGTCGAGTACATGGAAAAGCTCGACTTTACCATTTTGACGAGCATCTCCGAGGGCCAGCCGCTCAGCGTGCTGGAGTCGCTTGCAGCGCGCCGTCCCTGCGTGACGACTGAGGTGGGCTGCTGCCGCGAGCTTCTCGAAGGCGCCCCGGGCGACGACTTTGGCGTGGCGGGTTTTGTGACGCCGCCTATGTATCGCAAGGGCTTGGCCGATGCCATGGAACGCATGTGCACAAGCCGCGCTCGTCGCATTGAGATGGGGGAGCGCGGCCAGCGTCGCGTTGCCACGTACTTCTTGCACGAGCAGATGCTCGCCAACTATCGCGCGCTGTACGACGAGACGGCGCAAGCGTTTGACCTGTCCAGAGAGGGGGAGTAGCCGGTGGCCGGAATCGGTTTTGAGCTCAAGCGCCTGTTTAGGCGCAAGGGTCTGTTTGCCACGATGCGCGCCTATGGCTACGCCGGCATTGTGTGCACGGGCCCCATGCTGCT
>DBFSAO010000097.1:0-31545 GCA_048500675.1 Collinsella sp. | reverse complement strand
CCCAACTGGCCCTCTCGGGGGCAGGGACGTTCGGCCGTGCGCGGGCGCCCGGTCGGCGGCCCGTTCTGGGCGCGCCTCAATCGTAGCCCGAGACGGTCCCGGGCTGACAATTTCGACTGTAATGGACGTTCTTAAACGACTAGTCAAACAAGAACGTCACCAACGACTAGTCATTTAAGAACATCCCCAATGACTGCCATGACAACGCCGATGTTTTGGCAACGACAGCGAGCGGTCACCAGAGCGAACAAATTGGCATGAAAAGAGGACGGCATAGACCTTCTGGTCATGCCGTCCTCTTTGAATGACAAGTTGTCGCTCTGGTGCCCGCGCAGCGTCGAGCAGTTGCGGCGTTTGGTAAAACGCCGCAACAAACTAGCTCAGCATTGCATCCATCATCTCGGAGTTGACAGAGTCGTCGGCAGACCACTCGCCGTCGTCGTTGCAGGTGTACTTGAAGATAACCGTGGTCTTCCTGGGCTCGGTGGCCTTGGTCACATCGACCATAACCTGACCGGCCATCTTGTACAGCTCGTCATCGGAGGGAACCGTATCAAGCGCGGCGACCTTCTCCTGATACTGGGTGGAGAAGTCCTCGACGATCTTGTTCATGGACTTGCAGGTGATGGAGACCTCGGCGGTCGCGACACCCTTGTCCTCGTCGACCGTCACGTCGCCGATCTTGTAGTCAAAGCCCTCGAGATAGGTCTTGGCGTACTCCTTGGGATCGATACCCAGCTGCTCGAACTCGTCGCCCGAAGCCTCCTCCAGACCAGAGAGGAAGTCGTCGCCACCGTTCTTGACCTCGTCAAACTGCGTCGTAAGATCCTCGGTGATGAGCTCCTCAACCGAAGGACCTCCACAGCCGGAAAGCACGACCACGCATGCAACCAAGACGGCCATGAGGGGCGCAAGCAGCAGCTTCTTTTTCATGTTGTTCCTCCCAATGAGCGGCACCGCGCTTCCCAGACGCGGCGCACGTTGTAATAAGTAAGCCCATACTATCCACTTATGAACATCCTCGGCAACGCGAAGGCGCGGTCGGTTCGTTTTAGCGTCCGAACGGTTTGCAAGCCCGCCCAACGTGCAATAAAACGCTTCCCCGCGATGCAATAAAAAAAGGTGGCCGGAAAACCCGACCACCCTTGCACATCCTTTGGATGCCGCAGTTTACTTGCGGACGACCTTAACGATGGCGTCACCGGCGGCGACAGCGGAGTCGGCCTCGACGGCGAGTTCGACATCGGCAAACTCGGCGGTGTTGGACACGGCCACCACGACGCAGTCCTTGTAACCGGCAGCGGCGATCTTGGCGCGGTCGATCTTGAGCATGGGCTGGCCAGCCTTTACGACGTCGTCAGCCTTGACGAAGCCCTCGAAGCCATCGCCGTTCATGTTGACGGTATCGACGCCAACATGCACCAGAACCTCGATGCCGCTATCGGACTGCAGACCCACGGCGTGGCCCATGGTGACGGTCACCTTGCCGTCGCAGGGAGCGTAGACCAGATCGTCCTCGGGCCACACGGCGCAGCCCTTGCCCAGGACTTCGCCGCCAAAGACGGGATCGGGCACGTCGGCCATCTTGATGACCTTGCCCTTGACGGGCGAGCACAGCACGTCGGCGCCAGCAGAAGCAGAGATGGAGGCCGGAGCAGCGGCAGCCGCGGGCTCAGCCTTCTTCTTGAACATGTCAAACAGACCCATACGTTTTCTCCTCTTGATTAAGCGCAACGTTGTGCGCATGCCTACGGTAATTATAGTGCCAAATGGTTCAAATGCTAAGGTGGGGACTCGAATCGCGAGCCCTTCCCGGTAGTGCTCGTGGGACGAGCATCTCCTTTGCATCGCAGGTCGATAAGCCGAGTATCGCCTGCGCACGGGACGGGCAGAAGCGGGCGCACCAAACCCGATACTTCTTTTCGCTCTCGAGTCCTGCCGCCGCCTTGTCCCTAACACTTCCTGACACCGACCGAAACGTGCCAAAATAAACCTGTCCTTTTTGGCAGGTTTGGCGAGTGTGGATTTTTGGACGCTTAACTAGCGAACGTGGATAATCTCCCACTTTGAGGCCGTCACCGAGCCAAAAACGGGAGATTATCCGCTCTCATTTTGGACAACCCCCCCCCTGTACCAAGCCGAGCTCCATGGTCAAGTAATAACGACTTCTCATCATTAGATTGTTTACATCAATTCTAATAACTATTTAATCCTTAAACTCGTTATTAGAATTGATATGATTAGCCTAATAACGAGTTTCCGGCACTAAAGATATGGAGGGCGCGATGCAAATCGAGGAGAACGGCCAGGGAACGCTCCGCAATAATCTATCGGGGAAATTGGCTTACTATTCGTTTTTTCCAACGCCCTTGCAATCATTGAGGCAGCTAAACCTCACCGAGGAAACCTATCGCACGCTTTCCGCATGCTCACGAAAGCTCGGAGAGCTTGAAGGCATGCTCTACTTTGTTCCCAACGCCGACATGTATCTGACAATGTACGTGCGCAAAGAAGCACTCCTTTCTTCGCAAATTGAAGGAACCCAGTGCACGTTTGACGACCTACTTAGTCCATCGCAAACACAACTCCATCATAAAGATGTCGCAGACGTCGTGAATTACGTCCGTGCTGTCGACCGCGGCGTAGAACTGCTCAAAAAGATGCCCTTGTGCACGAGACTTCTTAGGCAAGTTCATGCGGTCCTGCTGGACGGAGTGCGCGGAACGGAGAAGAATCCAGGCGAGCTGCGCTCCTCACAAAACTGGATTGGCCCCTCAGGCTGCACCATCGCAACCGCATCGTTTGTCCCTCCAAACATTGAAGATTTGAGTAACACGCTCCAGGACCTCGAACGCTTTATCAATGAGCCTCAAGTCGAAATGGATCCGATTGTGCGGGCGGCGCTCGTCCATTACCAATTTGAAACTGCCCATCCATTCCTAGACGGAAACGGTCGCCTGGGCAGGCTTCTCATTACACTTATGCTCATCAATGATGGCGTTCTTCATTCTTGCTTGTTCTATCCATCGTTCCAGTTCAAGAAAAATCGAAGCGAGTACTACCGGCAACTCACATCCGTAAGGGAGAGAGGCACTTACGAGGAATGGATAGAGTTTTTCTGCAACAGTCTTCTCGAGAGTGCGAAGGACTCGGTAGGGTCTTTAAAAAACCTTGTTGACCTCCATAACCGTTCCACAGCAACCATTACCGAAAATCTCGGAAGGACCGCTGCAAACGGGCAAAGGCTGTTGGGCATTCTTGAAGAGCACCCCATCGTCGACACCGCATTCATCGCTGCCCAACTCGATATCGGCAGGAGTACCGCGAGCTCGCTTGTCAAATCATTTGAAGAATTGGGTATCCTCCGTCCGCTCGACGAGTCAAGACAGAGATACCGGCAGTACGGGTATGAAGAGTATCTTTCGATTCTCAGGGAAGACGCCGAGCCGATTAGATAGGCACCACAGCCCAAGCAAATTAAAGCGAGCGCGGATAATCTCCCACTTTGAGCCCGCACACAGGCCAAAACCGGGAGATTATCCACGCTCATTCCTGAGTAGTCATTTATGAACGTCCCCAATGACTAGTCCGGCAACGCCGATGTTTCGGCAACGACAGCGAGCGAGCCGCATTCGGAGCAAGACGACGCCGCAGGTAGAGAACGGACAGCGAGCGGGTCGCATTTGAGACAAGGCGACGTGAAACGAAAGGGCGCTGACCTTCTGGTCGCGCCCTTGAAGTTGAACGTCAGATTGTCCAAATGCGGCCCGCGCAGCGTCGAGCCGTTACGCGGGTTGGTAAACCCGCGTAACTACCTACTCCTGAGCTCCGTACTGCTCGTAGTAGGCATCGATAGCGGTCTTGAGCTCGTCATCGATAACGACCTTGCCGTCGATCTCGTGGTTGTAGAGGGTCTCGACGACCTCGGCCATGGAAACGATGCTCGCGACGGGGAAACCGTACTTGGCCTCGATCTCCTTCTGCGCGGTGGTCACACCGCCCTTGCCGACCTCCATGCGGTTGAGGGACACGATCAGGCCCTTGATCTCGACATCGGCAGCAGCCTTGACCTTGGGATAAGTCTCGTCGATGGACTTGCCGCTGGTGGTAACGTCCTCGACCATGACCACACGGTCGCCGTCCTTGGGCTCATAACCCAGCAGGTTGCCCTTATCGGCACCGTGGTCCTTGGCCTCCTTGCGGTCGCAGCAGTACTTGACCTCCTTGCCGTACAGCTCGTGGTAGGCAATTGCGGTCACGACGGCCAGCGGAATACCCTTGTAGGCCGGTCCAAACAGCACGTCAAAGTCGTCGCCAAAGTTATCGTGGATGGCCTGGGCGTAATACTCGCCCAGCTTCTTGAGCTGATAGCCCGTCACGTAAGCGCCGGCGTTCATAAAGAACGGGGACTGACGGCCGCTCTTGAGCGTAAAGCTGCCGAACTTAAGGACGTCGGACTCGACCATAAACTTGATGAACTCTTGCTTGTAAGCCTCCATGCGGGCTCCTCTCGTAATCGCGTACGTGCCTTCCAGTTTAGCGCAGGCGAAGCGTCGATGCGGGCGCGCTTTGGGGCCACGGCATTCTGTAAAGGCTTTGTCAGGGGGAATGGTTTTCCGAACAATGGGGTTGACATGTCAAACCCCCTCATCAAGAATACGGGCGGATTAAAAAGGGGTACGAGATACCCAAAGCGCGCTGCGCTCAGCCTTTAGGAGGTGTGCCATGGAAGGCAGTCCTAGTCGAAAAACCTGCATGTCGCCCTCGGCACGCCGCGAGGACTCCGCACACGCATAAACGCCACCGGCAGATCGCCAAAACCACCGCAAAGGCGCGCTGCACCCTTTGTGGGCTCAAGAGCTTGACGTGAGCGACATCTAGGTTTTTTGAAGCAAATACGACACGTACGCTAACTCCCCTCAACAAGGAGGACCCTATGCTGATGCTCAAAACCGTCACGGTACTCGAAGCCATCTCCAAGCGCCGCCGCACGGCGCGCCCTGCCGCTCATACCGGCCTGTCCAAGAACACCATATTCGCCGCCACCCATAGTGCCGAGGACGCCCTCGTACTGCTTGACGCCACGGCAAACGGCCTCACCGTCGAGCAGGCAACTGAGCGCCTGAACGCCGTCGGCCCCAACACCATCGAGGCAACGACCAAAACGCTCGCCCGCCGCATCGCCGACGCGTTCATCGATCCCTTCGCCGGCATCCTCGCCGCGCTCGCACTGGTCTCGCTCTACATCGACGTGCTCGCCGTGCCCGAGCCGCAGCGCGACCCCTCCACGGTCATCGTCATCGGCATCATGCTGCTGGTATCGGGCGGTATGAAGTTTATCCAGGAAGCCCGCAGCGGCAATGCGGCAGAGGCCCTCAAGGACCTGGTCTCCAACACTTGCACCGTCCTGCGCGACGGCGAGCGCGTCGAGATCCTCTTCGACGAGCTCGCCCCCGGCGATGTGATCCGCCTCTCTGCCGGCGATATGGTGCCGGCCGATGCCCGCGTCATCACCGCGCGCGACCTGTTTGTGATCGAGTCCGCACTCACCGGCGAGAGCGAGGCCGTCGAGAAGACCACCGCCGTCACCGTCGTCGAGGGCGCCGACGGCTCCGCACTGCCACTCTCTGCCTGCAAGAACATCGTCTTTACCGGCACCTCCGTGCAAAACGGCGCCGCCATGGCGCTTGTCGTTGCCACCGGCTCGGACACCTACCTGGGCGGCATCGCCAAGATGCTCAACGGGCGCGGCGAAAAGAGCGCGTTTGACCGCGGCGTCTCGAGCGTCTCCATGTTGCTCGTACGCCTCATGCTCGTTATGGCGCCGGCCGTCTTTGCCATCAACGCCGCCACCAAGGGCAACGTCATCGACGCGCTGTTGTTCGCCACGAGCGTGGCCGTGGGCATCACGCCGCAGATGCTTCCCGTCATCGTGACCACGAGCCTGTCGCAGGGCGCCAAGGACCTCGCCCGTCGCCAGGTTATCGTCAAGGAGCTGCCGGCGATTCAAAACCTCGGAGCGATGGACGTCCTGTGCTGCGACAAGACCGGCACCCTCACCGAAGACCGCATCGTGCTCGAGCGCTACCTCAACACCGATGGCAACGAGGACGCGCGCGTGCTGCGCCATGCGTTTTTGAACAGCTTCTTCCAGACCGGCCTCAAAAACCTTATCGACCTGGCCGTAATCGACCGTGCCGATGTGACGCCCTCGGCCGTCGTGCCCGATTCTATGCTGGGCCAGAGTCTGCGCGACCGCTATACCAAGGTCGACGAGGTTCCCTTCGATTTCTCGCGCCGTCGCCTGAGCGTAGTTGTCGCCGACGCCCAAGGCAAAACCCAGATGGTTACCAAGGGCGCTGCCGAGGAAATGCTCGAGATCTGCTCCTTTGTCGAGATCGATGGCATCGCTCAGCCGCTCACCGACGAGAAGCTCGCCCAGATTCGCAAGCAGGTCGCCGGACTTAACGCCGAGGGCCTACGCGTAATTGCCGTGGCGCAGAAGACCAATCCGCGCTGCGTGGGCGAGTTTGGTATCGCCGACGAGTGCGACATGGTGCTGATGGGCTTTTTGGCCTTCCTCGATCCGCCCAAAGCAAGTGCCGCGGGCGCCGTCGCCACCCTCGAGGCCAAGGGCGTGGCGGTCAAGGTCCTAACCGGCGACAACGACCGCGTCGCCGCCACCGTCTGCGAGCAGATTGGTATCGATGCGAGCAACGTCTTGCTCGGCTCCGAGATCGATGCGCTCGATGACGCCGAGCTTGCCGAGCGCGCCGAGAAAACCCACCTCTTCGCCAAGCTCTCGCCACTGCAGAAGGCACGCCTGGTGCGCGTCATGCGCGAGATGCTCGACCACACCGTGGGCTTTATGGGCGACGGCATCAACGACGCCGCCGCCATGCGTGCGAGCGACTGCGGCATCTCGGTCGATTCGGCCGTCGACATTGCCAAGGAATCCGCCGATATCATCTTGCTTCAGAAGGACCTGGGCGTGCTCGAGCGCGGCATCATCGAAGGCCGCCGCACCTACGGCAACTTGCTCAAGTACCTCAAGACCACAGTGAGCTCCAACTTTGGCAACGTGCTGTCCGTGACCGTCGCGAGCCTGTTCTTGCCGTTTTTGCCCATGAGTGCCCTGCAGCTGGTGCTGCTGTCGCTGGTCTACGAGATCGTGTGCATCGCGCTACCGTGGGACACCGTCGATGACGTCTGGACCGCCCGTCCGCGCGCCTGGGACGCCGCGTCCATCAAGGGCTTTATGCTCGAGCTGGGCCCCGTGAGCTCGCTGTTTGACATCGTGACCTTCGCCGCGCTCTTCTTTGTGGTGTGCCCCGCCACCGTGGGCGCAAGCTGGTCCGAGCTCTCCGGGACGGGCAACGTCGCGGGTATGGCGACCTTCGCTGCACTCTTCCAGAGCGGCTGGTTTGTCGAGTCCATGTGGTCGCAGACACTCGTGGTCCACATGCTGCGCTCCCCGCATCTGCCGAGCCCGCGCGACCACGCCGCGCCCGCGCTGTGCGCTCTCACCGTGCTAGGCCTGGCGCTTGTCACCTGGCTGCCGGCAAGCCCCATCGCCGATGCACTCGGCCTCATGACGCTACCCGCGGGCTTTTTCGCGCTGCTCATCGGCATCGTTACCGCCTATATCGCGCTCACCCAGCTGGCAAAGCGCCGCTACATTGCACGCCACGGCGAGCTACTGTAGCGAGCAGACGGAAAACACCCTGCCAGCTGCCGTTGCCACTACCACAGCTGCCAACGCCTCTGCCGCTGCCGCAGTCTGTCCCCTCAGCAGTTGCGGTGGAATAGTTCCTGTTTAAAGCCCCATGACTTTAATTTAGGGACTATTCCACCGCAACTTATTGGGAGATTAGCTAGTCCTTGGGTGTCCAGGACCAGAAGAAGTTGATGAGGGCCACGCGCGAGGCGGTGCCGGTCTTTTTGTTGATCGAGGAAATGTGACGATAGAGCGTGGAGCGCGAAAGGAAGAGCATTGTGGCGATGTCCTGAACGCTCTGGTCCGAAACGACCAAGACCTCAAGAATATCGCGCTCGCGCTCCGTAAGCCCAAAGGTGGCGACGAAGGCATCGAGGCGCTCATCGGACGTGAGCTCCGCTGCCTCCACGGGCTCAGGGTCGGAGCATGTGGGCGCAAGATCCCCACCAAGATCGTCGGTGGCAAGCGGCAGTCCGTCCCGCATCGCGGCATCATCGGCTCGTTGCCCCAACTGCCCCAGCAGCGTAATCGCAATGCCCACAAACATCACGAGCGCCGCACCGACCGCAGCCAGCACATTTTGACTCGAGATAATCGCCACTGCCGGCGCCGTCACGAACATCGAGCACACGTTGTTGACGACGCGACCCATGCACGGCCAAAAATATGACCAGCGCGCATAGAGCGAGACGGCGGCATATTTTGTGGTAAAGAACACCACGAAAAAGCCCGAGCCCAGATAAAAGATGATCGTGGCAGCAAGCTCGTTGCCGCCATTGCCATCGACGATGAGCACAAAGAACGAAAGCGTGGACAGTATGGCGGCACACGTCATGCCGATATTCATATACGAGCGGCCGTGCAGGTCAAATAGTGCGCCAGCGACCAACGAGCTCACGACAAGCAGCAGGCGCGGCCAATCGCCCAAATCGACGGCTCCGACAGCATGCAGGGTCGTGAAGCCCGCGTTGAGAGCGGCGAATACGCTGGAAAGATACGCCGTCGCCACGGTCAGGCGAACTACGGCGCGACGGAATGCCGCCTTTGCCTCGGGATCGTCATGCCACTTGGCGCCATATTCCAGAGCATCTACCGAAAGCCCGGCAGCACTGGGTTCAAAGTTGGGATCGGACTCG
The DNA here is from genome assembly GCA_048500675.1 of Collinsella sp. Lineage (GTDB taxonomy): Bacteria > Actinomycetota > Coriobacteriia > Coriobacteriales > Coriobacteriaceae > Collinsella. The sequence continues at coordinate 22,692 of DBFSAO010000097.1, read as the reverse complement.
TCGCGCAGCTTGGCGCGTCGGGCACCGTGGAGCAACGCCACCTGCGCGATCGCACAGACGACCAGCACAGCCTGCTGAGGAATACCGGCAGGCATCACCATGTGGTTGATCACCTGTACCAGAACGCCCATGGCATAGGAAAGTGCGGCGGCGCGCGCCAGGCAGGGCGTCTGCGCAAAACGCCGCGCAAGATTGGCATGGGCGGTCGATCCGCAATAGCCCAGGGCGCAGCACGCCACCAGGCCGCCGGCAATTACTACCTCAAACCGCACTGCCGTAATCATCAGCAGCAACGCCGATACCAACAGCACGCCTGTAATATCGCTCGTCGCATCGATCGTCTGGGGAAGGCGATAGTACAGAAATGGGCGCACGAAAAAGCCAATCACGCTCGCGCCGACAACGATGCTCTCGTAGATGACGACCTCACTCGATGGCACGAACTCGGCTATGCGCACATCAAAGAGATACTCGCACGCCAAAAACGTGAAGAAGAACAGCGCCAGGCATATAATCTCCCGAATGCCCCGACGCAGATATGCGGTTGTGTCTCCCATGCCCCTCATGATTAACCCCCGGCCGCTCAATTGTCTGGAATTCCATTTTAATAAAGAACCAGTCTCAATATCGAAGCCAGGCTCGAAATGTTGCCAATTCGACCCCAGCCGTCCACATCACGCCGCGATTTTGAGCCGCATGGACCAGAAGGGACGCGCGCGATCTCTAGCTCGGCCAGGAGTGTCTCCAACTACCACTCATTTAAGTACGTCCCCAATGAGTGGCCGAAGAACGTCCCCAGCGACTAGTCAAAAATGGGCCATGTGTCCCAGTTGTGGAGACCTCTTGAGCCGTCTGGGTATCGTGAAAGATCGCGCGCTCCCCCATCATCAAAAGTGACACACGCTACCTGTTGATGGGAGGCAATCATGGGCTTCTTTGACAAGATGTTCGAGAAGAAAGAGTGCGCGATTTGCGGTACCGAGCTGGGACTTCTAGGTAAGACCAAGATCAATGAAGGCTACCTGTGCAAAGAGTGCGTCGGCAAGCTCTCCCCCTTCTTTGGCGGTTATCGCTCTAGCACCGCGGACGACATTCGCGAGCAGCTCGCCTATCGCGAGGCCAATGCCGAGCGCCTGGCATCGTTCAATCCCACGCGCACGCTCTCGGCCGGACGCACCAATATTATGCTCGACGAGGACGCGGGCCTGTTGATCATTACCTCGCAGACGCGCTGGCGCGACGCCAATCCCGACATCATCGAGTTCTCGCAGGTACTCGGCTGCGATATGGATATCGACGAGCATCGCACCGAAATCTATCGCGAGACCAAGGACGGCGAGCGCGAGAGCTACAACCCGCCGCGCTATGACCTGGATTACGACTTTAATCTGACCATTCACGTCAACACGCCGTACTTTACCGAGATCAACCTGCGCGTAAACGACTCCACCATCGATCAGCGCGGCTCCATCGAATACCGCGAGGCCAAGCGCCAGGCAACCGAGGTCCGCGACGCGCTGGTGCAGCTGCGCCAGGAGACGCGCGACAGCGTCGTTGCCGCCAAGGCCCCCAAGACCGCGGTGACCTGCCCCTTCTGCGGAGCCACCACCATTCCCGATGCCAGTGGGCGCTGCGAATACTGCGGCGGCGCCATCGGCGCATAGCCTCCGGCACGGAAAGGACCGATCATGGCCTTCGAGAGCGTTAACTATCAGTGCCCCGCCTGCGGTGGTCCCCTGCATTTTGCCAGCGCCGAGCAAAAGCTCGTCTGCGACTACTGCGATTCTCGTTTTGAAGTCGAAGAAGTCGAGGCCCTCTATCGCGAGCGCCAGGACAAGGCAGACGCCAAAGCCGATGCCGCAGCCGCAACGCCAAAGCCCGTCGCCGACGACGCGGTGCAGGAGCTCGCCCAAAACGCCGGCTACATCTGCTCGTCGTGCGGCGCCGAGCTCGTGTCCGACGGCACCGTCGCTGTCACCACCTGCCCGTACTGCGGCAACTCCGCCGTGGCGCCCGGTCAGCTTTCGGGCGACTTCTCGCCCGACCTGGTGATTCCATTTAAGCTCGGGCGCGATGACGTCACGGCCGCACTCAAGGAACACTACAAGGGCAAGATCTTGCTGCCCAAGAGCTTTGTCACCGGCAGCCACATCGACGAGGTCCAAGGTGTCTACGTGCCGTTTTGGCTCTACGGTGCCCGCGTTGACGGCGAAGTGTACTTTGACGCGACCAACGAGACCGTGACCGAGGAATCCGACCGCACCGTCACGACCACCGACCACTACGATGCCTATCGCAAGGGCAATATCTCGTTTAAGCGCGTGCCCGTCGACGGATCGTCCAAGATGCCCGACGGCCACATGGACGCCATCGAGCCGTTTGACTACGACGCGCTGCGTCCGTTCTCGGTCGCATATATGCCCGGCTACATCGCCAACCGTTACGACGAGGACTGCGAGACCTGCAAGGCGCGCGCCGAGCGCCGTATGGAAGAAAGCACGATCTCGGCCCTGCGCGAGACCGTCGTCGACGAATACGACGATGCCACGGTCGAAAGCAAGCAGCTCGACTACACCTGGGAAGACAGCGACTACGCCCTGTTCCCCGTCTGGATGCTCTCCACCTCGTGGAACGGCAAGAGCTACCTGTTTGCCATGAACGGCCAGACCGGCCGCTTGGTCGGCGAGCTTCCTTGCTCCAAGCCCAAGCTCGCTATCGCCTCGGTGCTGTTCTTTGTGATCGGATTTGTCCTCTCCCAGATCCTCTTCATGGGTGAGAACGCCTTCGATCCGGATTACCTCACCTTTGATATCAAGGGCATCCTCATCAACATCGTCGCGCCGCTGATCATCGTGGTCATCGCAGACGTGCTGCTGGTGGGCCAGCTCAAGACGGCCAACGAGGCCACCCACGCCGATTGCTACTGTGGCGAGCTCGACCTGACCGAGAAGCACGACACCTTCAGCCACACCGAGACCACCGTTGTCATGAAGGACGACAAGGACGATTAACCATCCTGACCAATACCACCCGGCCTTTGACGAGAAAGGAAGATCACCATGGGACTCTTGAAAGCTGGATTGGGTGCTGCCGGCGGCGTCATGGCCGACCAGTGGAAGGAATTTATCTACTGCGAATCGATGCCCGCTGACGTCTTGGCCTGCAAGGGCAGCAAGCGCACCGGCGGCCGCAGCTCCAACACGCGCGGCGAGGACAACGTCATCTCCAACGGCTCGGTCATCGCCGTCAACGACGGCCAGGGCATGCTCGTGGTGCAAAACGGCAAGATCATCGAAGTCGCGCTGGAGCCCGGTGAGTTCGTCTTTGACACCGGCAGCGAGCCGAGCGTCTTTAGCGGCAACCTGGGCGATTCCATCAAGGAGACCTTCGCCAATATCGGCAGCCGCTTTACCTTTGGCGGCGACGCGGGCAAGGACCAGCGTGTCTACTTCATCAACACCAAGGAGATCATCGGCAACAAGTACGGCACCGCCTCGCCCGTGCCCTTCCGCGTGGTCGATAACAACATTGGCCTGGACGTCGACATCTCCGTGCGCTGCAACGGCGAGTATTCGTACCGCATCACCAACCCGCTGCTGTTCTACACCAACGTATGCGGCAACGTGACCGATAGCTACACGCGCGACAAGATCGACAGCCAGCTTAAGTCCGAGCTGCTCACCGCCCTGCAGCCCGCCTTTGCCAAGATCTCGGAGATGGGCATCCGCTACAGCGCCATCCCCGGCCACACCACCGAGCTCGCCCGCGCGCTCAACGAGGTCCTCTCTGCCGACTGGCGTGACCTGCGCGGCGTTGAGATCGTAAGCTTTGGCGTCAACTCCATCGCCGCCTCGCAAGAAGACGAGCAGATGATCAAGGACCTGCAGAAAGCCGCGGTCATGCGCGATCCCACCATGGCGGCAGCCAACATCGCCAGCGCCCAGAGCGATGCGATGCGCGCGGCAGCCGCCAACCCCAACGGCGCGATGGCAGGCTTTATGGGCATGGGCATGGCAGGTGGCATGGGCGGCATGAACGCCAGCCAGCTGTTCGCCGCCGGCCAGGCACAGCAGCAGGCCGCCCCGCAGCCGGCTCCGGCTCCCGCCCCCGCACCGGCTCCCGCCGCCGCACCTGCGGCCGGCACGTGGACTTGCAGCTGCGGCGCCACCAACACCGGCAAGTTCTGCTCCGAGTGCGGCAGTCCCGCACCCGCCCCGGCACCGGCAAAGTGGTTCTGCCCCAACTGCGGCAGCGAAAACGGCGGCAAGTTCTGCAGCAACTGCGGAACGCCCCGGCCCTAGCCCCTCTATCTGGTAATTGGCGGGGGATCCGCCACCCCCGCATTTGCTTCTATGGGTTTCGTTCGATGAAGGAGGACACCATGAAGACAACGTTCAAAAAGTCCGTACTCGCATTTCTGACATGCGTCCTGGCGCTCGCCTTTGCCCTGACGGGCTGCAGCGGCGGCGGCAAGGACCCCAAGGCCAACTTCGTCGGCAGCTGGCAGTACTCGGGTGGAACCTTGGATGGCGAAGAGCTCACCGATGAGTACATGGATATGCTCAAGGAGTGGGGCCTCAACTGCGTCCTGATCCTCGACGAGGACGGCACAGGCGTCCTCGATATGTTCCTTGAGGTCGCCGACCTGAAATGGGAAGCCAAGGACGCCACCACCGTAACGATCACCGCCGAAGATGAGTCGCACGACCTGAAGCTCAAGGACGACAAGCTCGTCCTTGAGGTGGAAGGCGACAAGCTTATCTTCACCAAGTCCGACAAGGATCTGTCCGGCACGGTGAAGAAGGATCGCGAGGCGGCCGAGAAGGAAGAAGAGATCGACGAGGCCGTCGAAGACGACGACGTCCAGAAGATTGAAATCTCCCCCGCCGTCACCGTTGCCGATGACGACCTGTGCACCATTACCATCACCGAGAAGTTCAAGGACGAGTGGGGCGACATCGGTTTTGTCGTCAACATCACCAACAAGAGCGACAAGGACCTGACCTTCTACGCCCCCAGCGGCAAGACCAACGTCAACGGCACCATGAAGGAACCCTGGTTCTCGGCTCACCTGATGCCCGGCACCAACGCCACTGAGGAATTCACGTTCTCGAACGACACGCTCGATAGCCTTGACGACCTGGTCAATACGACCATCGGCATCGACGCCTACCTGACCGATTCCTACGAGGACGTTGCCTCCTACAGCGCAACCATCGCGTAACGGCACGTAACATCAGCCGCGGATTGGCGGACACATCCGCGCACACCAGACGGGGCCGCAGGAGATGATCCTGCGGCCCCGCCGCTTTATGCCGACAGCACTGCCCATACAAGCAGGCCGCCCGCCGTTTTTAGATGCGAAACGGTGGGCGGCCTATCTTTGCGGCGCCGGAACACGGGTGAGCGCGTCGATTACGGGCGCTCCATGTTGGGAACGATGCTGCCCTCGGTCACCGCATGCACGGCCAGGCGCATGATGTTGTCGTAGCCGGTCTTGCTCAGGATCTCCGAGATGCGGCGCTTGATGGTGCCCTCGCTCATAAACAGCTCGGCCGCAATCTCGCGGCGGCTTTTACCCTCGCAGGCAAGGCGCAAGATCGACAGCTCGACATCGTCGAGGGCCGCCGTGCCCGAGAAGATGCTCTCGGGCGGCTTGGGAAACGTGCAGTAACCCGCCAGCGTGGAGCGCATCACGGCGAACAGCTCGTCGATACCGACGTTCTTGTACACAAAGCTATCGACGCCCGCCTCGCGGGCCTGATCGACAAAGGTGATCTCGGGCATGCCTGTCATGATAATGATGCGACACTCGGGCAGCTGCTCCTTGATGCGTGCCGCCGCCACGATGCCGTTTGAATCGTGTTCGGTGCACACGTCCATCAGTATCATGTCCGGGCGCTCCTTGAGCGCGACACCCAAGGCCTCGGAGGCATCGGCGATCGCGGCAACGACGGTCATATCGGGCTGGTCGCCAACGGAGCGCGCCAGGCTCTCGCGCAGGATGGCCTGATCTTCGACAATTAACACGCGGATCATGAGCTTCTCCTTTGGGACGTGTCGCTGGCGTTAAGCGGAATGGATACCGTAAGCGTAAAGGGCGGGGTGGCGTGGACCTCTAGGCTGCCACCCAGATCTTGCGCGACATGCCTCATACCTGGAATACCCGTTCCCTCGCGATACGATACGGGGGCCGGGGACCCGTCGTTAGAAATCGTCATGTGCGCGACGGCGTCAGCATCCGTCCTCTCCTGCCACAAGCGCACATGGACCCGATGCGCCTGCGCATGCTTGGTGGCGTTGGTCGAGGCCTCGCGGATAATCTGCAAAAAGGCGGCGGCGACACGCGCGTCCTCAGGCAGCGCACCCTCAACATCGATCTGCACACTCACCAGGCCAAAAGCATGGACGATATCGCCCAGTTGCTCTGCCGGTTCGGTGTCGCCCCCGCTGCGCAGATCGGCAGCGATTGAGCGCAGCAGCGGGTCGATCTGCTCGAGCGACTCGTCGTCCAAGCGCCCCTCCTCCAAATAGCGATGAAGGATTGATAGGCGCTGGCCGATCACATCGTGAACGCGGGCGCGCATGCGCAGATAGGCCGCATTGTCGGCAACTTTTTTGACTTCTTCGATCTGGGCCTGGAGCTCTTGGCCCGCAAGCTCAAGCAGGTGGTTGGCCTGCGCCAGGCGGTCATGCGCATGCGCATACTCTGTCACGTCCAGACCGATTATGCGCTCGAACGAACGGCCCGAGACCATAACGTCATCGCACACAAACAGGCGAATCTCGGCGGGAGAAACCTCGACCACCGCACGCGCCTCACCAAAGCGGTCCAGGTTGATCCGCACGCGGTTCTTACCGCCTTCGGGCATTTGCATGCTGAGCTTGCGCAGGTCGTTCCATGTACCGCTCATATCGCCTAGGTCGGTGGGCATATGAAGCTCCACCAGGTTTTTGCGCATGCAGCGGTTCATGAGCAGTGGACGGCCCCTCGAGTCCAGATACAGGATGCCCACGGGAATCACGTTGATGGTTTCAATCGTCGAGAACGCGGTGATATCCTCTTGGCGGTTACGGACGTCCATCAAGAGCGCCGCGACGGAACGGAACAGGAAGAACGCTCCCTCTGCGATAAGGACAACGGCCCACACCGAGCCCATGGCAAAAACCACCGGCGGTGTCACGGCGCCAACAAGCAGCAGCTCGGCCAGCATGACAGGGCGACGATAGCGCACCATAAGCACCACGCCATAGGCAAAGATCGCGGCATTGAGCCACAGCACTCCGCCCATTGCCCTGGCGCAAACGTCAAGCGGCGCCACCAGATACGAGCCAGACGACGCGAATAAGATGAGCGCCGAAATCATCAGGTGAAGCACAAGGCTCGTCTCGTAGGCGCAAATCACCTTACGGTTATAGGACGAGCGGCGCGATGCGATGAGCGGGACGTGGATCATCTGCAGACACGCAGCCAGGGCAAAGACAACATCGAGCGCAACGATTTGGGGAAGGATGAACGAAATCTGCATCGTCACTCACCCGCCTGCGGCATCAAGACGATCATGCGCAGCTGACCGGGTTCGCCCTCAAGACGGTACGCCACGTTACGCCCTTGCAGCGCGCTCTCGAGCTCTTGCGCAGCGGGCGTCTGAGAAAGATCTTCATCATCGTTGGAAAAAAGCGTGGCGCGCAGCTCGACACTGCATCGGTCATGGTCGCCCAAGTGATACATAAGCGCCGGATGGTCGGTGGTGTAGGCAAAAAACGCAAAGTCATACACGCAGTCGTACAGGGCGCTTACCGTACTGGCGTGCATCGGGCGCCGTATGGCGATAATCGAGGCGCAATCGATATCGATGGTGCGCAGGTCGCTTGCGAGCTCGTTGGCGATGAGCTGAATGCGGTCGCGGTCAAAACCGCTCTCCCCGTGCTGTGCCAACGTGAGCGACCCCTTGCGTTTGCAATAGGCGACGAGCATCTTGGCGCGCTGCAGCATGCGGTAACGCTCGTGCGAAGATGCCTCATCGGTCAACGGCGGCAGCGAGCTCAACAGGTCGTACATCCCTTCGAGCGCACGGGCAAGCGCTTGGTCCACGTCTTGGACCAGTAAGGTCTCGGCCTCTTGGTCTGCCAAATGTGTCTTAAGGTCGTAGTCGGCGGCAAGCAGCTCATTTTGGCGTTGCAGCTCCATGCGACGATGCGCCAGTTCGCGATTGAGTTCGTTGAGCTCCGAGACGTCCTGAGCAAGGAGAGCCGATCCACCCAGCAGCGGAAAGGCGCGATACATTACATCGGGATCGGACGCCACGGCAAAGGCGTGAGCGTGCCCGTGCTCTTGGACCCGCAACTCCTCACGCACGCCTACCGGCATTGGCTTTGACACCGGCGTGACATAGACTTCCTGCAGGTCGCGCGTTAGAACTTTGAGGTCGAGCGGCAAGGTATCGAAGATGCCAGCAATGTCGTGATATGACGGAATGACACCGCAATCGAGACAGATTTCCATCGCCACCACGCACAAGACGCAATAGACGAGCGAGAAGTTGAGCCTCCATGCCCAGGGCACGCGCAGAGCATACGAGATGGCAAAGAATGCGCCACCCAGCAGTACGAGCGCCGCCGTGCCCGAGAAACGCTGGATGCGAAAGGACGAGGACCGGCCCACCAGGATAAAAAAGGCAACGAAGTTAAAGGCTGTCCATACCAGAACGGTACCGTAGCCCCAACCATATGTGTAATCGTTGCTCCAGGTTCCACTCGATCGATCGAAATGGAAGACCTGCTGATGAACATCGTTAGTAAGCACAAAGCCGATAAGCAGGACAGCCATGACCCACAAAACGGTGCGGTACCGACGCCCCATACGATGCTGTTCCAAACCCGCGAGGCGCAGACCGCACAGCTGGTAGATCAGCGGAATGAGCGTCATGGGCACGTAGTACAGGTACCACAGCACGGTGGCATAGAACGGCGTGAACGACTTATATTTGAGGATGACCTCGATCATCCACAGGGCACAAATGGCGGCGATGGCAACAAGGCGGCGGCGCAAGACGTAGTCCAAGCAGCGTAGGTACGCCAACACACCCCAGATTGAAAATGCAATTGCGGCGACAAGCAGCGGGAGAGAGCTCGAGTGGACGAGCGCATCCACGACCTCTTCGGACACCTCGCTATAGGCGGGCACGGTGTTGGAAAGCTTGGGGTCGGAGGCAAACAGTGCCGGCAAGACTGCCAAAAGCATAAGGAACAGCGCGGTAATGGCGCCGGCGATAACAAAGACGCGGTGGCGATACACGCCATGCGATATGCCAACAAGGAATCGCGGCATGGCGAAGAGCCTGCCGCCCCTAAGATCCGCCACGGGCGCGGATCGGGCGGTCGCGTGGCCGATATGTCGCTCGCGGGTACCCATAGTCCCTTTAGTGTACCGACAGATGGGCCGAAAAAGCGGGCCGCATGTCCCAAAATCCGCAGACGGCAAGGCGCCCGGCGAGCACATACTCGCCGGGCGCCTTGGTTAGGAGACTCTGAAGTCGAGTGTCTCAGCTTCCTTAGGACAGGTCCTCACCATTCGTCTCGATGACGTGCTTGTACCAGTCGAAGCTCTTCTTTTTGGAGCGCTTGAGGGTGCCGTTGCCCGCATCATCGCGGTCCACATAGATAAAGCCGTAGCGCTTGGACATCTCGCCCGTGCCGGCAGACACCAGGTCGATCGGGCCCCAGGTGGTGTAGCCCAGCAGGTCAACGCCGTCCTCGGTCACCGCATCGCGTATCGCGGCAATATGCTGGCGCAGGAAGTCGATACGGTAATCGTCGTTGATGGAGCCATCCTCCTCGACAACATCCTTGGCGCCCAGACCGTTCTCGACCACAAACAGCGGCTTCTGATAACGGTCGTACAGGTCGTTAAGGGTGATGCGGAAGCCCAGCGGATCGATGGCCCAGCCCCACTGGCTCTCCTGCAGGTAGGGGTTCTTGGCGCCGGCGAAGGCGTTGCCCTGGGTGCGCTCGACATCGGGGTTATCGGCACCGGCAGAGCAGCGGGTGCTGTAGTAGCTAAAGCTGATGAAGTCGACGGTGTTGGCGGCCAGGACCTCGCGGTCCTCGTCCGTCATGCCCACATCGATGCCCAGACGCTCGAGCTTCTTGACGGCATAGGCCGGGTAGTAGCCGCGGCTCTGGACGTCGACGAAGAAGTAATTGTCCTGGTTGTCGAGCTGCGCCTGGCGCACGTCGCCCGGACGGCAGCTGTAGGGGTAGTAGCTACCTGCGGCGAGCATACAGCCGATCTTGACCTCAGGATCGATCTCGTGAGCGATCTTGGTTGCCCAAGCGCTGGCGACGAGCTCGTTGTGGGCGGCCAGGTACTCGACGGTCTCCTTGTTCTCGCCCTCCTCAAAGACCAGACCGGCACCCATGAACGGCAGGTGCAGAATCATATTGATCTCGTTGAAGGTAAGCCAGTACTTCACCAAGCCCTTGTAGCGGGTGAAGATCGTGGTCGCGAGATTCTTGTAGAAGTCGATAAGCTTGCGGTTGCGCCAGCCGCCGTACTCCTTGATGAGGTGAATCGGGCAGTCGAAGTGCGTGATGGTCACGAGCGGCTCGATGCCGTGCACCTGGCACTCGCGGAATACGTCCTCATAGAAGGCCAGGCCAGCCTCGTTGGGCTCGGTCTCGTCGCCGTTGGAGAAAATGCGGGTCCACGCCAGGCTCATGCGGAAGGTCTTAAAGCCCATCTCGGCAAAGAGGGCGATGTCCTCCTTGTAATGGTGATAGAAATCGATGCCGGTCTGCGCGGGATAGTAATAGCCGTCCTCGAAGTCGAGCATCTTGCGCTGGCCGGAGACCACCGCATAGCGCTCGGGGCCGTGCGGAGCCACGTCCACGTTGGCAAGGCCGCGGCCGTCCACGTTGTAGGCGCCCTCGCACTGGTTGGCAGCCGTCGCGCCGCCCCACAGGAAGTCATTACGGAAAGCCATGCATCAATCCTTTCGCACGCTGTTGTCATAGGCTCAGTATCTCTGCAAACGGGGTACCACTCAACGACAACAGCGCGGGTCGACACTTCTTTTCGCGTGCAGGCGCCCGGCAGCCACCCCACCTGACACTTTTTGATACCTGCCTGCCCCAACCACCACAAAGGGGACAGGCACCTTTGTGGTGGTTTGGGGCGGTTTGTCTCGATCTGTAACAGGTAGAAACGATTTGGCCCGCTAGATGTTACAGATCGAGATTGTTCGGTCAGCTTCTGCAGTTTGTCTAAATCTGTAACAGGTAGAGACGATTTAGCCCGCTAGATGTTACAGATCGAGACAGAAGATTCTAGTCGCAGGTGATGCCGAGGTTTTGCCGACGAGGCCTACGTAACCGCCTTCGCTCAGCAATTCATTTGACTGAATAGGAAAGAAAGGAAAAAATAGGAAAAAAAGGAAAGGAGACTTATGACTGAAACCATCTTCTCCCCCTCATTTGGAAATCGCCCGTCCTATCTGGTGGGTCGCGGGAACGTGATTTCGACATTCATCTCCGGTCTTGAGCAGGAGCCGGGCAATCGAGACCGAGCCATGCTCATGCTCGGCCAGCGAGGCAGCGGCAAGACGGTTCTTCTGTGGGAACTTGCCGACCGCGCACGCAAGCTCGGTTTTGTTGTCGCCACACCCACCGTAGCCTCCGAAGATATGCTTGAGCGCATTGTTGAAAAAATCCAAGAAGCAGGCGAGCCTTATGTCAGCAAGCGTCATCTCCCCAAACTTTCTGGCGGTAGCTTGAGCGTCTTCGGCTTCTCAGCCGGTCTCGAGTTCACACGCGATGTGCAGGAGACCAAGAGTTTCCAGTTCAAACTCACGCAGCTGGCGCGCAAGCTGACCGAGCAGGGGCACGGCATCCTCATCCTTATCGATGAGCTCCAAGCTAATTCACCTGAGATTAGACAGCTCGTCACCGCCTATCAAGAGCTGGTCGGTGAGGGACTCAACGTCGCGCTTGTTATGGCAGGTCTCCCGGGAGCCGTCTGTGCAACGCTCAATGACCGCGTGCTGACATTTCTCAACCGCGCTCGCAAGGTCACGCTCGAACCGCTTTCAGTCGGAGATGTCGATGCCTATTATCAGCGGGCTTTCGAAGAGCTCGACCTTGATATTCCAGGCGATCTTCGCCTCCGTGCCGCTCGCGCAACCCAAGGCTCGCCCTATATGCTGCAGCTCATCGGCTATAACATCGGCAATCGCTGCAAGACAGGAGAACACGTAACGCCAGAGCAAGTCGACGGAGCTATCGAAGCGTCAAAAGCCGATTTCGAAAACGATGTTTGTGAAACGACGCTCGCCGCGCTATCGGACCAAGACGTCGCGTTTCTCGACGCAATGACTGATGACGAAGACGCCGTTTCGCGCATTTCCGATGTAGCGAAACGTATGTCAGTCACACCCGACTATGCGCAAAAGTATCGCCGGCGCCTCATCGACGCCGGCGTAATCGAACAGGCGCGCCGCGGTTACGTGCGTTTCGCCGTTCCATATATGGCTGACTATCTGCGCAGCCAACTCTAGGCAGCCACCGCAATGGGGACAGGCACCTTTGTGGTGGTTTGGGCCCGTTTTGTCTCGATCTGTAACAGCTAGGCCGTCAAAACCGGGCCTGGTGTTACAGACCGAGATCTTTCGGGCAGCCCCTGCAGTTTGTCTAAATCTGTAACAGGTAGAGACGATTTAGCCCGCTAGATGTTACAGATCGAGACGGAAGATTCTAGTCCACGGTGATGTCGAGGTTCTTGCCGATGAGGCCTACGTAGCCGCCCTCGGCAGCCTTGGGGCTGTCAGCATGGCAGAGAACCCACTTGTCGGCCTTCCAGTAGCAGTAGCTGTCACCGGCGGTAGGCATGTCGGTTGCGGCCTCGGGGCGCGGGCCGTTGGTGCCGGCGGGAAGCGCCACCATCACCTGGAAGCCACCGTCGTCGACCATGCACGGCGTGTAGTGGAGCGTGGTGTTGAAGACCTCGACAACCTTGCCCGCCGGCACGCAGAACGCCTTGACGCACGCGGTATCGAGCTTGCCGTCCTCGATCTCCCGGCGATGCGCCACGAGCAGGATAAAGTCGCGCGCGCCCAGGTTGAACTCACTCGCGCGGTGGTACTCCAGGCAGTTGAGACGCGTGTTGTGGCCGTTGCACCAGCCGAGCTGGAAGGGACGGCCACCAAACATGAGAAAGCCCAGTTTATCGGCATCCTTGACGCCCTCGAGCTCCGGCGCACTTGCAACGTACTTGCTGCCCTCGGGGATGGGCGTGGCAGAGAGCGCCTCGAGCACGGGCGACGTGAGCTCAGACGGAACGTCATCCCAAACGTTGCCATAGGATTTGAACTCGGGATCGTTGACAGAGTAGATATGCATGTTCACTCCTGTTCGTAAATGTGACTATACGAACATTCTAGAACAAACATGAGCGATTTTGAACGCTCACCCCGACCAATCAACAAAAAGGCGCCCCCGCATAAGCGAAGGCGCCCAATGCGCGCGTTTTGGACGACAAAGCCCTTACGCCTGCTGATAGTGCAGATGCTTCTCGTCGATATCGGCCAGGTCGCGGTCGAGGTAGCGGCGCGCAAGCCAGTTGGCCATGGGGAGGTTCTGGTCCAGGTAGTTACCGCATTCCTCGGGAGCGGCACCGGGGACATCGCCCTCGAAGCCGGCGACAAACTCAAACAGCTCGCGGACGAGCGGCAAGACCTTCTCGCTCGTCAGCTCGCCAAAGACAACCAGGTAAAAGCCCGTGCGGCAGCCCATGGGGCCGAAGTAGAGTACGCTGTCCTTCCACGCAGGATCGTTGCGCAGGTAGGTCGCGCCCAGGTGTTCGATGGCGTGGACGGCGCCGGTACTCATAACCGCTTCGCGGTTGGGCGCGGTCATGCGCAGGTCAAAGGTGGTGACGCGCGCGCCCGGCGCGCCGTCCACGCGCGAGACGTAGAGGCCGGTCAGCAGGCGCAAATGGTCGATCTGAAAACTGGCGATCTTTTCCATGGGGTCCTCCAAATCTAGGCGTTGTTTGCGGGCGGCACGCGGCCCACGTCCGTGCGAAAGGGGTCGGCGTTCACGCCCCGGCGGGCGACGATGAAGCAGAGCAGCGCGCCCGCCGCGAAGGTGGGCAGGCTCCAGAACTGCGAGGTGGTGAGGCCGAGGATGTGGCCGCGTATCTCATCGCCGCGGAAAAACTCGAGGACGAAGCGGTAAACGGCGTAGGTCATCAGAAACACGCCCGCCGCGCGCGGCACGGGCCGCTCCCTGCGCAGGTAGAGAAGCAACGCCGCGCAGAGGATGAGGTCGCAACAAGCCTCGATGAGCTGCACGGGCAAAAGCCGCGCCCCGCCGAGGATATGGGGCGAAAGGGAAAAGCAGAAAGGCAGGTCGCAGGGCATGCCGTAGCAGCAGCCGGCGAAGAGGCAGCCCACGCGGCCAAAGGCGTGGCCGAGCGCCAGCGCCGGGGCGCAGAGGTCCAGCACCGGCAACAGCCGCAGCCCCACGAGGCGGCAGCCGAGCCACGCGCCCAGCAGCCCGCCGAAGAGGCCGCCGTAAAAGACGATGCCGCCGTTGGAAAGCACGTCCAGCAGCCGGCCCTGCCGCGTGGCCTCGAAAATGGCCGGCAGGCCGACGGAAAAGAGCATATAGAAGATGTAGCCGCCCAAAAGCGCCAAGCCAAAGGCGCAGCAGGTCAGCACCAGCGCGCATTCCCAGCATATTTCGCGCGCGCGAAAGAGGCGCACGAGGAGAAAAAAGGCGGCAAAGAGGCCCACGAGCATCCACAGCCCGTAGGTGCCTACGCGCAGGCCAAAGACGGTGATATAGGGATACACGTCAGAGGAAGAGGCCGAGCAGTGCGCGCGCCTGACAGACGGCGCAGCCGGCGCTGGCGAAGCAGATGATGGTGACGATCAGCCCCAGCGCCGCGCAGGCGATGCCGACGAGGGCGAGGCCGCTGTGGGCCGCGTCGCGCAATATGCCCAGCGCGCCAAGCACGAGACCACCAAGGGCGAAGAGCAGGGAAATAAACGCCGCGCCGCCCAGAAGGGCGAGAAAACCGAGCGGGATGGACAGCACGCCCACGGCGAGGGCGATCATCGACAGCGATATCATAGAACACACACCCTTCTTCCAAGTACCACCAGTATAGAGCGGCGCGGGGATTTTGTCAAGGCGGGAGGGGCGGCGGAGGCGAACGATGGCTTGTCGGGAACAGCCCCGTCAAGGCGCGTGGCTGGCGGGGTCTTCTCCCGCGTTTGGAAAGAACAGTTCCACGCTCGTTCCCTCGCCGGGCGCGCTTTCGATGCGCACATTGCCATCGCCGTAGAGGAGCGCCATGCGCCTGAGGACGTTGTCCAGCCCGATGCCGTAGCCGCCTCCATCCGGCGCATCTGAAGCGGGGCGCATGATGCGCTCGACCAATTCCTCGGGCATGCCCCGGCCGTTGTCGAGGACGCGGATGCGCAGGCCGCCATCCTCCTTTTGCGCGCGCAGGGTGATGCGGCCGCCGGCGTTGAGGTCTTCAAAGCCGTGCAGTATGGCGTTCTCGACCAGGGGCTGGAGGATCATGCAGGGTATCTGCGCGCTGAGGAGCGATCCCGGCACCTCCTGAACATAGTCGATCCTGTCCTCGAAGCGCACGCGCTGGATGGCGACATAATCGGCGATGATCGCGCATTCCTCGCGCAGGGAGACAAAGCGCTTCTGCGAGCGCATGGAATAGCGCAAAATGCCGCTGAGGCGCTCGATCATGGAGCTGGTCTGCTCAAAATCGCCCAGCTGCGCCAGCACGTGGATGGAATTGAGCGTGTTGAAAAGGAAGTGGGGGTTCATCTGCATTTGCAGCATCTTCAATTCCGAACGGTCGAGCAGGCTCTTGATCTCGATATTGTGCATCTGCTGGCGATAGAGTTCCATTTCCAGCGCGTGCTTGTTGCCGATCTCGCGGATCAGGTAGAGATACGTCTGCGTGATGTCGTAGATCTCGGAAAGCTGCAAATGTTCGTAGGTCTCGCCCGTGTCGCTCTGCGTTTGCGTATAGCGCTCCATGCGGCGCTTGAGGGCGGCGATGGGGCGGGCGATGATGAGCGTCATGCCAATGAGCGTGCCCACGCACAGCGCCACGCAGCCGGCCACCATCAAAAGCAGCCAACGGTGCGAATCCGTGATGCGCTTGAGGGCCAGCTCGGTCTCGCCTTTGGAGATATTGAGAAAATGCGAGGTGGCTTCGCTGAGTTCGTCGCGGATATAGCGGGCGATCTGTTTGAGTTCATCGTAGGAGGAGCGCAGGTATATCTCCTCCCTGTTGAGGGCGAACTGACGCTGGTAGACCGCGTATTCCTCATTATAGGAGGCGAACATGTTGGAAATGTCCCGCAGGTGGTCGTAGGCCTGGCCCTGCGCGTCCGCTTTCATGGCCGTGAGGCGCTGCTGGGCCTGCAGATATTCCTCGCGGTAGTCGCGCTCGTATTCGGCGCGTTCCTCGTCCGTCGCGGAGAGCATGCGGCGCACGCTGGCGTCCATCGCCTCCAGGTGATCGCGCACATAGGTCAGTTCCAGCACATCGCCATTGGCGGCGAGCATATCGCCGGCAAATCCCTGATAGCGGTCGAACAGCGCATAGGCGTAGAAGATGATGCAGGCCGTCAGGACAAGGCTGACAGAGAGCATGATCGCGACAATGGAGACGCGCCTCTGGCGCTTTTGTGCAGCAGGCATGGCTTTCACCGCTTTTGCGCGTATTCCCTGGGTGAGACCCCAAAGGTCTTCTGAAACAGTTTTTTGAAGTAGATCATGTCCGCGTAGCCGCATTTTTCCGAGATGTCGCGGATGGACATGTCTCCCCGCCGCAGAAGGGTGCAGGCGTAGTCCATGCGCAGGCGGGTGGCGTATTCCAGAAAGTTGACGCCGATCTTTTCCTTGAAGATCGAGGAAAGATGCTGCGAGGTAATGCCGAGATCCTGCGCCAGGGTATCCAGAGAGAGCGTGGGCAGGCAGTCCGGGCCAAGGCCCGAAAGATAGTCCACCAGGCGATCGCCAATGCCGCGCGCTCCGCCCGCCTTGGCCGCTTCCTGGCGCAGGCGGCTCTTCAGCGCCGCGTAGCGCTCTGCCCAATTGCCATCTGTGACCAGCTCGACGGCGCAGGACAGGCCCGGAGACTCCTGCGCGGCAGCGGCGAGCAGTCCAACGCACTCGTCGCGCCACGCCTCCCCCTTGTGCGGCAGTATGCCAACGCAGCGCTCCTCTATCTCGCCGCAAATGGCCGTGGGACAGAGCGCGCAGCGCAGGCCCAGGGCGACGCGGCCGCGCGTTTGCGCGTCGGCGCCGCCAAGCAGGAAAAGTACGCCGCTGCGCAGGGGGCCGTATTCCCGTTCGGCGACGGCAAGGCTGTCCGCGTCGAGCTTGCCCGCCACCAGGCAGGACAGGAGCCGTTCATTGGCCATGTGCCGCACCAGCGTCTCCCGCGGCCAGAGCAGGGCGCGTATGCGGGAAACGGCGTCCTCCCTGTTCATCGGCTTGAGGATGTAGCCGCAGACGCCGATCTCCAGCGCATCGCTGACGAGGGAAAAGGAATCGTAGGCGGAGCAGATGAGTATGCGGGCGAAGGGGTATTTTTCCATGATCTGCCGGGCGACCTCGATGCCGCTCGCGCCCGGCAGGCGGATGTCCATGATGACGCCGTCGGGAAGCAGCTCCTCGAACGATCGCAGCGCCTGCTGGGCGTTTTCCGCCTCCACGACCTGCGTGACCTCGGGAAAATTCTGCGAGATCAGCATTTTCAGGTATACGCGGGACAGTTTTTCATCGTCAACGATCAATATCGTCAGCATGGTCAGCTTTCCTCGTTTCGCGAATGGTCCTGTGATAGACGCGCTCTGACAGGCTGGTGGCGACGCGGAGGGAGACATTCAGCTCTTCGCCCGTCCCGCCCTGCAAAACGCGCACATGGCAGCGGCTGCCGATCCATTCCGGGCTGGGGTCCGGCGGATAGTGTTCGCAGAGGAACTCCAGTATCCCGCGCCGCTGGATGAATCGGTCCGGCGCGTCGGGCGGCAGTTCCAGCGTGATGGCGCGGTCGCTGTCCAGAGCGATGATGGCCGCGTAGTCCTCGAGGATGGCGATCTCCTCCTTGAGCGGCACGAGCTTGACGCCCTTGAGCCAGTAGCGCAGCAGGCGATCCATGTGGCACAGCACGGCGGCGGTATCCTTCGCGCCCTCCACATAGGCCATTTGCGACGAGCGTATGAAGGTCGTCTTCAAAAGCTCCTGAAGATAGCGGTTCACGCGCCTGTCTCCCCTCTCAGCGGAACAGATCTATATTTTCGGCAGTGACGACGGTAACGCCTATGTCCATCTGCGTGGGCAGGGGCAAAAACTCATATTCCTGCCAGTGGTCGATGGCGAGGCTGTTGTGTACCATAAAGAGGATCTGGAACGCCCAAAAGCCCATGGCCTCCGTGCCCTGCGAGATGGTGCCGGTCAGCACGCCTTCCTCGATGGCTTCGAGCGTGGCTTCGTCCGTGTCAAATCCCACGGCTTTGATCTCGCCCGCTCTGCCGCTCTGTTCGATGGCGGCGGCGATGCCGCTGCTCATCTGGGCGCTGGTGGTGTAAAGCCCGCGCACGTCCGGGTGCTCCTGGAGGACGGTCAGCGCTTCCTCCGCC
The DNA here is from genome assembly GCA_048500675.1 of Collinsella sp. Taxonomy (GTDB): domain Bacteria; phylum Actinomycetota; class Coriobacteriia; order Coriobacteriales; family Coriobacteriaceae; genus Collinsella. The sequence continues at coordinate 4,009 of DBFSAO010000097.1, read as the reverse complement.
GTGCGCAGCGCGTCCGCGTTGCCGTTTTCGATGGCCACCACGCGCATGCCCGGCTCGTAGCTTTCAATGTGGTCGACAAAGCCTTTCACGCGCTCATACTGCTGGCCATCCCCTCTTTCCAGATTGCCGCCGATGATGGCGATCTCGCCCGTATGCTCCATCTCCTCGGCGAGGAAGGCGGCCGCGGTGGCGCCGGCGGCGTAGTTGTCGATGCCCAGATAGCAGAGGCGGCCGGATGCGGGGGCGTCCGCGTCGTAGGTGACCACGGGGATGCCCGCGTCCATGGCCTCGCGGATGGCGGCGTCGATCTCCTCGGAATACGTGGCCGCGATGGCCAGCCCGGAGGGCTTTTTGACGATGATCGAGCGGATAAGGTCCGCGTATTCGCCGGAGTTGGCATTGAGTATGCCGTCAAATTCCGTGCGCGCGCCATAGAGCGCCGCGGAGCGCTGAAAGCCCGCGTAGCACTGCTGCCAATACTCAATATCGGAATTGAAGGCCAGCATATAATAGGATTCATCCCTGTCCGCGCGCGGCAGCACGGCTTCCTCCCCGCCCGCGGGCAGGGCGAGCGCGGTGAAAAGCACGAACACGGCAAGGGCAAGCGCCGCTTTTCTCATGGCCCTTCTCCTTTGCAAAGCGTTTGGACGACGTCCTTAACAGATAGTATACGATCCTGAGCCGCGCCCGTCAAGAGGCAGGAATGCATGGGCACGGGAGCGGCGCAGGGCCGCTTCCCGTGTCCATATATGTGTTTCCAGAGGAACGTTATTTGCCGATCATGTCGTCGAACATGCCATCGTAGCCGTTGGAGATGATGGTGTGATCGAGCATGAGGCCATCGCGGCCCTCGAGCTGATGCGAGCCCTCATAGAAGCTGTCGCGCATGACAAATTCATCGCCAAGATCGTTGAAGCAGGGAGCTTCGACCGTGGTGGCGTTCCAGACCGGCACGGTATCGCCGTTCGGGTCGCCGGTGGCGGTGAAGTTGGCCCAGTAGGTGGAACACCAGTCGCCGATCTGGTAGTCCAGCTCCGTCCAGTCGCGCTGTTCGGGGACATCGCGCATGGAGTCGAACCAGTACCACAGATCCGCGCTGTGCCACGCCCAGCGCAGCTCCGCCTCTCTGCCCGGCGTCCAGTGGGAGAAGAAGAAGCAGTAGAAGTCGCTGTCCGGGTTGAGCGCCTTGAGGTAAGCGCCGTTGAGCATGCCGGCGATGGCGTTGAGCTGGCTGTCCAGGCGCAGATCTTCCATGGTGGCGGCAATGTCGTCGGTGGTGCGGTAGATGTATTCAAAGTCGTACTTGTCGTAGAGTTCGCCGTAGGTCTCCTTCGCGGCCTCGAAGATCGCCTCTGTCTCCTGAATGGTGAACGAGGCGTTGCCCTCGCCGGAGCAGGAGCCGAAGAGCAGGTTCTTGCCGTTGATGGCGTTGGGCTGCGTGTAGAAGTCCACCGGGTCCATGGTCAGCACGTAGCCGTCCAGGCAGCTGCCCCAGCCGACCTCGTAATCGTTGACGTCGGTCTCCTCATTGCAGAAGAAGGTGGCGGGCAGTTCGCGCAGTTCCTCGAGGGTGTAGTCGCCCACGCCCATGAAATCGAGGTATTTCTCGCCGGTCTCCTTGGCCTGTTCCTGCGTCTTGAGCGTGCCGAAGGGGCGGAAGGTGGAACACATCACCGCGCCGCTCCAGAGGTCGTCCGTGAGCAGCGGGGAGGACATCAGGTAGGTGACCATGCTGCAGCCGGCGCTCTGGCCGCCGATGACCACGCGCGTCGGGTCGCCGCCGAAGGCGGTGATGTTGTCCTGGATCCATTCCAGCGCCTTGATGTTGTCCATCAGGCCGTAGTTGCCGGAAGTGCCCGTCTCGGATTCGGCATCCAGCTCGTCGGAGGTGTAGAAGCCGAACAGGCCCATGCGGTATTCGACCTCGACCACGATGATGCCGCGCGCCGCCAGCTCTTCCGCCGCGGCCTGCGCGTCGTAGGTGACGCCGTGCTGCGAGGCGCCGCCGTGGATCCACACGAACACCGGCAAATTGTCCGCCGCGGACTTCGCCGGGCTGTAGATCTGCAGATAGAGGCTGTCCTCGCTCATGTTCGGATACTCATCCAGCCAGGGGTACCAGAGGTCCTCGGCCCACCAGCACTCCATGTCCATCACCTGCATGCCCATGGGGTTGAACTCCGTGCAATCCAGCACGCCTTCCCACGGCTCGGGGTCGATGGGCGCTTTCCAGCGCAGCTCGCCCACCGGCGGGGCCGCGTACGGCACGCCCTTGTAGATGATGAGATCGTCGGAGACCTGATCGCCGCGTATCTGGCCGAACTGCGTGGCGACCACGACCATGTCGTCGTTGTTCTCCGCCAGCGCTGACAGCCCCGCAAAGGCTGTGAGGCACAAGATGGCGACCAGCAACAGGCTCAGCTTCTTCATGAAAAACTCCTCCCCGGCCGCGGAACGCGCGGCCTTTCTCCTGTTTGTGGGACCGCCCCCGGAAAACCGGGCGCGGCCCCTGCGATCATGCCGGTCTTCCCGGCTTTTCACGTTTTAAGGTCAGCGGACAGTGTACTCGAAGATGTAGTCCATGAAGTCGACGGACATCTCCGGCCAGAGGTCGGCGCCCTCAATGGGCTCGCCCGTGATCTCGCCGGTGGCGATCTTCACCGGGTCGCTTTCGCCGTTGGCCATGCCGAAGCCGTGGCCCAGGCCGCCGAAGATGTGCAGCTCAGCGGGGATGCCCATCTCCTGCAACTCATTGAAGAACGTGACCGAGCCGGCAGCAGAGGAGTCCAGACCGCCGACCGTCATGAAGTGCGCCGGGATGTTGGGGTTCTCGGTCTCCGTCAGCGTGCCGGACGCGCCGTAGATGCTCAGAGCCACCTGCAGGTCGGAGTTGACCTGGTCGATCTCGTCCGGGGTGTAGTCGGGGTCAAAGTCCGCCGGAGAGACTTCGCCATAGTGGTCCAGAATGGTGCCGGTGATGGTCATGCCGCCGCCGGAGAAGCCGACAGCCGCCATGTTCTCCGTCTTGGCGATGCCCAGTTCCTCCGCGTGGTAGCGCAGGTAACGGACGGAGCGCTGCAGGTCGAGGTGGGCGTCCGTGCGGGAGAACGGCTCGATGCGCCGCTGGAGGACGAACGCGTTGTAGCCATTGTCGCGGTAGTACTCGGCGATGTTGTAGCCCTCATAGAGGTTGCAGCGCATCATGTAGCCGCCGCCGGCAATGACGATGACGTTGCCGCGCACAGTGCTTTGATCTTCCACCAGATAGGGCACAAGGAAGGGACGGAAGCCCTCGTTGGTATAGGTGAGGTAGTAGTCGCCCGGCTCGCCGTAGGTGGCCATGTCCTCGCCCCAGATGTAGTACACGGAGGCATCCAGCGTTTCCGCCGTCTGCTCCAGGCCCTCGCGCAGGGCCTTCAGTTCGACGAGCTGCTCCTGCACGATGTCGGAGCAGATGTCATAGTCGTTGAAATCCACTTCGAGGATGATGGTGGTGACCAGAGTATCATAGGGATCGAAGGTCTCGGGGGTGAACGCCGCGGGATAGAGGTCCAGGTCGTTGGCGTACGTCATTTCCTCGATGTAGAAATCGTAGCCGGCCTTCTCCTCTTCGGTCCACTCCGTCCAGCCCGCGTAGAGCGTGCAGGCGCCGGTGACCGGGGAGTCCGCGCTCACGGGGGTGGTGGCTTCCGCGTCGTGATACCAGCCGGTGAAGTTGTAGCCATAGCGGGAAAGTTCATTGGAAATGGCGTCCGTGGCCGCCTCCAGCGTCAGCGTGGTCGCCGCCCCTTCCGCATAATTGGGGTCGAGCGTCACGTCAAAGGGCCCGCCAGCTTCGGCAAAGCATACGGAACACAGCAGCAACAGGGCGAGTAGGAGGGTGGATAGTTTCTTCATAGGTTACGCTCCTTTCATATTTTCACTGCGCACATGGCAGCGATGTCCCCTGAAATATCCTATGCAACAAATGGAAAAATATGGCTTCACAGGCGCCCGGTCGACAATATAA
>DBFSAO010000096.1:0-3687 GCA_048500675.1 Collinsella sp. | reverse complement strand
AACCTACGGCACCATGGTCTATCAGGAGCAGGTTATGCTCATCTCCGTCGAGATGTGCGGCTTCTCCAAGGGCGAATCGGACTCGCGTATCCGTAAGCCCGTGGCTAAGAAAAAGATCAAGCTGCTCACGTCGACGGTGCTGCACTGGGAGGATGGCTCGGACGAGACCACCTACGACCACTGGATGAACGGCGCCATCAAGAACAACTACACGCGCGAGGTCGCCCAGAAGATTTGGGACGATGTTCTCGAGTTCGCGTCCTACGCCTTCAACAAGTCGCACTCCGCCGGCTACGCCATTCTGGTTATGCAGACGGCATGGCTTAAGGCGCACTATCCGCACGAGTACATGGCGGCCGTTCTGACGTCCTACACGGGCAAGACCGACAAGATCGTTCATTACGTCTCGGCGTGCCGCCACGACGGCATCCCCGTGCTTTCGCCAGATGTCAACGAGTCCGGCACCGAGTTCACGGCTACCAAGGAAGGCGTGCGCTTTGGCCTGGCCGGCATCCGCGGCGTGGGCACCGGCGTGGCGCAGGCGATTATCGCCGAGCGCGAGGCGGGCGGTCCGTTTAAGACGCTGCACGACTTTGTCGAGCGCGTGGACTCGAGCCAGGCCAACCGTCGCGTGATCGAATCGCTCATCAAGGCAGGCGCCTTTGACTCCACGGGGTATCCGCGTCGCCAGATGATGCACTTTGTGGACAAGAACAACCCCGAGAACATCATCGATGCAGCGGTAAAGCGCCAGAAAGATCGCGCGAGCGGCCAGACGTCGTTCTTCGACATGTTCGGCGACGTTGAGGGCTCGGGCTTTGAGGTGAGCGTGCCCGATCCGGATGGCCAGGAGTGGGACCGTCACCTTAAGCTGAGCCAGGAGAAGGAGGTTCTGGGCATCTATGTCTCGGACCACCCGCTGCGCCCGTTTGAGTATGCGCTCAGTAAGGCGCGCGACTTCTCGTTCTCGCAGATCGATACCGGCTACGAGGTACAAAACCCCACGGGCGGCACCATCAACCAGGAGATTCCCGAGGGCAAAGCACTGTGGTGGGCCGGCATGGTCTCGAGCGTGTCCAAGCGCGTGACCAAAAACGGCGACCCCATGGGCATCGTGCAGCTCGAGGACATGGAAGGCGAGGCCACGGTCGTGGTGTTCCCCAAGACCTACAAGGAGGCCGAGGGGTACCTGTACGGCGAGGTCGATCCCGAGACCGGCGCGCAGCTGTCCGATGCGTTTGTGCGCATTAAGGGCAAGCTCGAGCGCTCGGACCGCGGCGACCAGATCATCGCGCAGGAGATCGTGCCGCTTGAGCTCAACGAGGAGAACAACAAGCCCAAGGTGTTTGAGGTCATGGTGCCCAACAGCCGCTTTAGCCAGGGCAATATGGCGCGTCTTGCCACGGTGCTCACCACCAACCCGGGCGGCGACCGCGTGGAGATCTTTATCGAGCAGGTGGACGGGCGCGTACTGCGTGCCGAGGTACCGGCCAAGGTCAACGCACGCTCGATTCCGCTGTTGGCAGAGGCAAAAGCCATCGTGGGTAACCAGGGTCGCGTGACGGTGATCTAAGGGCGACCTTGCTGGTCCGCGCGAGATTGGAGGAAGTGATGGCACAGGGGACGTTTGTGCAGGCGCTTCGCAAAGAGGCGGCGTTGAGCGGCACCTTTATGAAGGGGCGTTCGCTCATGCTCAACGGTGCCGTGCTGTCGTTTGAGGACTCCGGCTCGCGCTTCTCCAAAAACGTGAACATCGAGGGCTCGGTGCGCGGCTCGCGCGGCGACCTGTACAAGACGCACGTGGCGCTCGACATGGACGAGCACGAGGTTATCGACTACGACTGCGATTGCCCCGCCGCCTTCCGCTATTCCGGCATGTGCAAGCACGCCATCGCCACGGCGCTGGCGTATCTGGATGCCAGTGGCGCCGAGCCCGTCGAGGGTTTGCGCACGCCGGTCCGCACGTTTACAGTACCGCCCGCACAGTCCAAGCAGCCCACGCGCTCCGCGCCCACCGCATCTGCGGTCAACCCCAACTTTCCCTTCCCGGCGCCCGTCCCCACGAGCCCGAGCCTTGTGGCGGCGCTTTCCGATCTTTCGGACGCGCGCATGGACGAGCTCGCGGTCATGCGTCGCAAGCTCGCCAGCACCATTGACCCCGATGCGCCCAAAGCGGTGCTGGAGCCCTCGCTGGTGCCGTACTACAATCCGCTGTTTGCCGATCGTTTTAACTGGGCGCTCGAGTTTCGCATTCGTAGCGGTTCGGTGTCCTACGTGGTTAAGGATATCGACGGCATGGCCGATGCCTATGTGCGCGGCGGTACGTTCTCCTATGGCAAGAAGCTTACGTTTGCCCATGTGCCCGAGGCTTTCGATGACGTGTCGACAAAGCTGCTCGACTTTATCGCAATGACGGTCGCCTACCTAGGCGATATTACGAGCTCGCGCTCGGCGTCGTATGACTTTGTCCGCAACGGTTTTGTCGCCGAGCGTCAGTTGCCGGTATCCGAGCATTCCATCGTGTCCGTGCTGGACCTGCTGCGCGGCAGGACCATGTCCTTTGAGCCTGCTTGGTCGCGGGGAACGACGACGCATCGCGCCTACGAGGTGGCAGTCGAGCCGTCGCCGCAGGGGGAGGGCGAAGTCCCGGCTAAGCGCCCGCCGCTCCTTGCCGCCAAGATTGCACCGGCGGCGGGAGGCAGCTACGACTTGCGCCTGCCGGCCGATACGTACTGCTTTGTCGCAGGCGACGCAGCCTATCTGGTCGATACGCGCCGCGCGCGCCGTACCGACACGGCGTTTGCCCAGCATGCGGCGCCGTTCCTATCGCACTTGTTGCCCTGCCGCATGCCGGTCCATATCGCCGCCGACCAGGTGGGCGAGTTCTGCCGCATGGCGCTGCCGATCTTGCGCGACTACACCGACCTGACCGCTCCCGCCGTACTTGACGCCGTGGCGCCCGAGCCGAGTTTTGCCATGGCGATTGGCGTCAATGACGGACTCGTGACCTGCGAGATCTCGGTTGCCTACGGCGATTGGTCGGCGGATCTCTTTAGCTTGGGTGCTCCGGGAAGCCCCTTCGAGGACCAGCGTCCCGGCGTGCCGCCCCGCGACATGGTGGCGGAGTTTCGCGTCATGGACACGGCTGCCATGTACTTCGATTTCCACGAGGGCGGCCTGGCGTTTGAGGAGCGCGATGACGAGAGCTTGTTCTGCCTGCTGACCGAGGGCCTGTCCGCCCTGTCCGAGCTGGGTGAGGTCATGCTCAGCGACCGCCTGCGCCAGGTCTCGGTCCGCCCTGCGCCCAAACTCTCGGTGCGTGCAACCGTCAAGAGCAATCTGCTCGATGTCGAGCTGGGCGCGAGCGGGCTTTCGGCCGCGGACCTTGCCATCTACCTCGACTCCTACAAGCGTCACCAGACGTTTGCGCGTCTCACGTCCGGCGACATCATTCGCCTGGACGAGGGCGCTCGAGCCGCGTTTGGCCTCGCCGAGGACCTGGGCGTCGATGCCGTCGACCTGCTCGACGGCGTGTCGCTTCCCGCATCGAGCACCCTGTTCGTCGATAGCATGCTCGCGCGCACGCCCGCGCTCGAGGCCGATCGCGACGCTGCGTTCCGCCGTACCGTCGAGCGTCTGGACACGCTCGGCAAGATGGACTTTACGGTGCCGGCATCGCTCAAGGCA
>DBFSAO010000095.1:0-4240 GCA_048500675.1 Collinsella sp. | reverse complement strand
CGCAGCCACACTCGGGCACTTGGAACGGGGGAAACGGCGATCGACGAAACTGGAGAGGAGGTATTACGAGCTCCTGTGCGAATTGGAGAGAACGCTCCCGCAAACTGCCTCTTGACAACTTATAGGAGCGTCGGTTTTATTTTTCGTTTTCCCGGCATGGTTGAGGGTATCCAATTAAACGTAGTAGATAGGCCCGTTTTGTGGCATATGACCCATTCAAGCCCAATCTCGAAGGCTAAAGGGAGCCTCTCATCCACGCCTGCGAGCAGAAGATAGCAAAGCATAGCAAAGCAACAAACGCCGGGTCACCCGTAGGTGCCCGGCGTTTGCCCAGATAAAACCTGCCAAAATAAACCTGTCCCTTTTTTGCAGGTTACTCGGCGCTTTTGAGGGCGCCGACCATGTCGATCTTGTTGAGGGTACGATTGGTGGCGAGGTTGACGATAAACGTAAAGCCAAAGGAAAGCACCACGGCAAGCACGTAGCTTAGCGGCTCGACCTCGACGTCAAAGTACAGCGACGGCATCTGCAAAATGTAGGTAAAGCTCTCGGCCAGCAAGCCGCCCAGCGGCACGCCCAACGCGGCGCCAATCGCCGTGAGGATCAACGTCTCCTTGTTGACGTAGTGGTGCACCTCGCCACGGCGGAAGCCCAGCACCTTAATGGTCGCCAGCTCGCGCTCGCGCTCCGAAATATTCGTATTAGACAGCGTAAACACCACCACAAACGACAGGCACGCCGCCATAAAGGTCACGAGCACCACGACCGAATTGATAATCGTAAAGTTCGCCTCGTAGTTCTGCCAATGTTCGGCCGTGCTCGAGATGGTGAGCCAACCGTCGCTCTTAATCTTCTTGCTAAACGCAATCTGGTCAGAAGATGAGCCCTTAAGCAGCACAAAGACGCCGTTAAGACGTGCGCTTCGACCGAACGCGCGCTCATAGGTGCCCTGCGTCATGTAAAGCGTGTTGCCCAGATAGTTAAGCGAAATGTCGCTGACTTTGACCTTGGCAACATTGAGCGACGAATCCTGGACGTGTGCCGTATCGCCCGGTTGAATCCCCAGCACCAGCTGTGAACTCTTGCTCAGATACACGTCTCCGTCACGCAAAGACAGTGGCTCTTTGGACTCATCCTCGAGACGCACGTAGTCGTCCAGGTCGTTCGTGCGGTCATCGGGCACCACGATCAGCTGCACGGTCTCGCTCTTTCCGCCAAACGTAAAGGTAACGTTGTCGGTCATGATCGGCAGCGTCGAAGACACCGTCACGTTAGAATCCTTGGCCGCGCTGCGCTCATCCAATGCCGCGCACGTCTGCGAAAAATCGTCGGGATTGGCAACCGCCAGCAAGTCATAGCGCGTGATATGCCCATACTGCTTGGGCGAAAGCGCGACCGACGTGTCGCGAATACCCATACCGCAGATCACAAGCGCGGTGCAACCCGCGATACCGAAGATGGTCATAAAGGCGCGCTTTTTGTAGCGGAACAGGTTACGTGCTGCCACCTTGTTCAAAAAGCCCATGCGGCGCCAGATAAAGCCGATGCGCTCGAGCAAGATACGCGAGCCGGCGCGCGGGGCCTTGGGGCGCATGAGCGAGGCCGGGGTCTCGGCCATCTCGTGGCGGCAGGCGATAATCGTGGCGCCCACCACGCCCACGGCAAACAGCGCCACCGAAACGATCGAGGACACGATGTCGTACGAAAGCAACATCTGGGGCAGCGAGTACATGTCGTCGAACACCGTAAACAAGAACAGCGGCAGGCCCACAAATCCGATGATGTTGCCGAGCACGCCGCCAATCAGGCACGCCCACAGCGCATAGTCCACGTATTTGGACAGGATGCGCTCGCGCGAGTAGCCGAGCGCCTTATACAGGCCGATGAGCGTGCGCTCCTCCTCGACCATACGCGTGGCGGTGGTGAGGCTGATGAGCACGGCGACGATAAAGAAGATGAACGGGAACACCGTGGCGATGGCCTCAATTGACGAGCTATCGCTCTCCACGCTCGAGTAGCTTGCGATATTGCCGCGGTCCTGGATGTACCAGGTGCATTCACCAAGGTCAGAGAGCTCGGCGCGGGCATCGGCAAACTGCTGGTCGGCGGCGGCACGGCGCTGGTCCAGGTCGGCTTGCGCCTGTGCACGCTCGTCGCTGCCCTCGGCCATGCGGTTGATGTTGTCCTGTTCAATCCCAAAGAGCATATTCGCCTGGCGCTCGGCCGCATCCAAGCTTGCCGGCGTGTCAACCGTCAGCTCCTGAGCGCGCACTTTCTCACGCTCCTCGCGGATCTTCTCGATATTGCCCTTGACCTTGTTGATCTTTGCCGCGTAGGAATCCGAATAGGAGTTGAGGCTCTTGGCTCCCTCGACGATCACGTGGACCGCGGAGTAGGAAGAAGATGTCGCGGCGTCCTCGCTCACATAGAACTTATAGTCCGCCGCCGAAGCAGCGCGAAAGGCGTTGACGGTCGAGTCGGAGCTCACGTCGGTAGGATCGAGGACCTCGGCCGTAATGGTGTAATCGCCCGCGGCAAACTGATCCTTGGCACTTTGGTTGGACGAGCTCGCGTCATTGGCGGCAAAACTCACCGTATCGCCGAGCTTTTTGCCCGAAGCCTTCAGGAACTTCGAAGTCACCGCGACTTCATCGGCGCTCTCGGGCAAATCGCCGCTCACCAACACCGGTTGATCGATGTTCTCCTTGGAGAGACTCTGCACGACCACGCGTTCGCGCGTTGTGCCCACGGCGGTGTAGGCGGTCTCGGTGTAGATGCCCTCGGCCGTCTCGACGCCGTCGACCTCTTGGATAGCCGCAAGATCGTCGCGCGTAAGGCCATAGGTCGACTGCACGTTGATGTCATAGACATTCTGCTGATCAAAATAGGCGTCGACCGAATCGCACAGGTCCTCGCAGCCCGCCTTGAGGCCGCACATCACGCTCACGCCGAGCGCGGTGATCACGACGATAGACAAGAAACGTTTGAGGCTGCCGCGAATCGTGCGGTAGATGCCACGGCGAAAAACCGTCGGCACCATATCGTTTGAGCTTTGGGCAGTACGGTAGGTCGCGAACTCCCGATCGCGACCCGTGTGCTCCGTATCGTGGTTTTGGCTGTTTTGGCGATCCTGGTCCATGGGCGCTACCACTCGATCGTCTCGATAGGCACGGGATTTTGCTGGACCGTCTCGCTCTCCACGCGGCCGCTCTTAAAGCGGATCAGGCGATCGGCCATGGGCGCCAGTGCGGAGTTGTGGGTGATGATAATGACCGTAATGCCCTGCTTGCGGCAAGTGTCCTGCAGCAACTGCAAGATCTGCTTGCCGGTTTTGTAGTCGAGCGCACCCGTAGGCTCGTCGCACAAAAGCAGCTTGGGGTTCTTAGCCAGTGCGCGGGCGATGGACACGCGCTGCTGCTCGCCACCCGAAAGCTGTGCCGGAAAGTTGCCCAGGCGCTCGCCCAGGCCAACCTGGCGAAGCGTCTGTTCGGCATCGAGTGAATCGGGGCAGATTTGCGCTGCAAGCTCGACGTTTTCGAGCGCCGTCAGGTTGGGGACCAGATTGTAGAACTGAAAGACAAAGCCGACGTCGGCGCGGCGGTATTCCACGAGCTGTGCCTCGTTGGCAGAGCTCACGTCGCGCCCGTCCACCGTCACAGTTCCGGAGGTTACCGTATCCATGCCGCCCAGAATGTTGAGAGCCGTGGTCTTGCCGGCACCCGAAGCACCCAAAATGATGGCGAGCTCGCCGCGCTCGACCGTAAAGCTTGCGCCGTCGAGTGCATGAATGCGGGCGTCACCCTCGCCGTATGCTTTGATGACGTCTTTGAATTCGATATAGGCCATCGATCAATTCCCATCTGGTCGGATAACTCTTTAGTATTACCCATTTCCCACCGACCAAAAAGGGACAGGTTTATTTTGGCAGGTTTTATATGGGGAAACGGCAGCTATAGATGAGGCGCCGGGGAGGCAGAGAAATCATCAACGGGGTCAGGCCGACCGCCAAACACAACGCACGCATCTCTATCTGTCAGCCAAATCATTCGAACAGCTGTTCGTTTCTATGATATGATTCCACTATCTAAGCAGGCCAATTCGCAGAAAGGCGGCCAACATGGCGTTCGACTTTAAGAAGGAATGCAAGGAGCTCTACAAACCTGCAAGCAAGCCGAGTATCGTAACTGTCCCGCCTATGAGCTACGTTGCCGTTCGCGGAAAGGGCGACCCAAATACCGAA
>DBFSAO010000094.1:0-6032 GCA_048500675.1 Collinsella sp. | reverse complement strand
ACCACGACGATCGGCCTTTCGGGCCACAAGAGCCTGCCCATCTACAACCATGTGAAGGCGAGCCGCTTTAGCTGGGACGCCGTCTACACCAATACCAACCGCGGCGGCGCGTATCGCGGCTACGGTGCCACCCAGGGCCAGTTTGCCGTGGAGAGCGCCGTCAACGAGCTCGCCGACATGTTGCACATGGACCCCGCCGACCTGCGCCTTAAGAACATGGTGCACGAGGGCGAGACCATGCCGCAGTACTACAACGAGAAGCTCAACGCCTGCGCACTCGACAGCTGCCTGCTGCGCGCGATGGACATGATCGGTTGGCGCGACAAGCCGCTAGCCGTCGACCTGGGCGACCGTGTGCGTGCTCTGGGCTGTGCGCTCACCATGCAGGGCTCGGGCATCTCCAATGTCGACATCGCCGGCATCGACATGCGCTTGGAAGAGGACGGCTTCATTACCATCGGCACCGGCGCCACCGATAACGGCATGGGCGTCGATACGATCCTGGCGCAGATTGCCGCCGAGGAGCTGGGCGTGGAGAGTTCGCTGATCGTGGTGCGCGGCGTGGACACCGATGTGTCGCCGTTTGACGCCGGCTCGTACGCGAGCTCGGGTACGTACGTGACGGGTCTTGCCGCCAAGAACGCCGCGACCGAGCTGCGCGAGAAGATTTGCGCCAAGGCCGCCCAGATGTGGGACGTGGACGCCGCCGATGTGGTCTTTGATGGCCAGTACGTGCGCCTGTCCGACGAGCGTGCCGCGCGCGAGCAGAACCGCTACCTCACGCTGCGCGACTTTGCCAACCTGTGCGTCAAGAACATCGCGGGCGGCGACGCGCTCACCTCGCACGCCTCTGCCTGTCTGCCTGTTTCGCCTCCGCCGTTTATGGCCGGTATTGCCGAGGTCGAGGTCGACAAGGCCACCGGCAAGGTGACTGTGGTGGACTACGCCGCGGCCGTCGACTGCGGCACCGTGATCAACGAGGCACTCGCGCGCGTCCAGGCCGAGGGCGGCATTGCCCAAGGCATCGGTCATGCGCTCTACGAGATCGTGGAGCACGACGACCGCGGTCGCCTGCGCACCGGCAACTTTATGAGCTACAAGCTGCCCACGCGCCTGGATATCGGCAGCATTCGCGTGGCCTTTGAGCCGAGCTACGAGCCGACGGGTCCGTTTGGAGCCAAGTCGATCGGCGAGGTCGTCATCAACACGCCTCTCGCCGCCGTTGCCTCGGCAGTGGCACACGCCACCGGCCACCAGGTCCGCTCGCTGCCGATCACGCCCGAGAAGGCCCTGCTGGGGGAGTAGCGGGCCAGCGAACAAGTCGTAATGGGCGGGGCGGGGCGACTCGTCCCGCTTTTGCACTCGTGGTGAGGTCGTGAGCCTGTAAAAGGTGTGCGTGCGCTTGCCGTTCGTATCTGCTATCATTCCTAGTCTGTGCGCTCATGCGGGCGTGGCGGAATTGGTAGACGCGCCAGATTTAGGTTCTGGTGGGATTCCCGTGAAGGTTCGAGTCCTTTCGCCCGCACCAACGCACCTGCGTCGGCTCCCGCCGTCGCGACTCTTTGTTGCATAAAGGTACCAGCACCTCAGATAAGCTGGGCAGTATGAGGAGGAACGTGTTGAACATCACCGCTTCTGACGTCAAGGACGCCAAGCTCACCGCTACGGTCACCATCCCGGCCGCCGACGTCGACGCCGCGATCAAGAAGGCCTACAAGGACACCGCCAAGAAGTACCGCTTCCCGGGCTTCCGCGCCGGTAAGGCTCCCCGTCCGGTCATCGACTCCGCTCTTGGCGCCGAGGCTACCCTCGCTCAGGCCACCAACGACCTGATCGCCGCCAACGAGCCCGCCGTCCTCAACGAGCTGGACATCGTCCCCACCAAGAACGGTGACTACAAGGAGCTCGACCTCGCCAAGGATCACGAGGACTACACCTACACCGTCGAGTTCTCCCTGCGTCCCGCCGCTGAGCTCTCCTCCTTCGACGCTGTCGAGATCGAGATGCCCCCTGCGGAGGTCACCGAGTCCGAGATCAACAACCAGGTCGAGATGCTCCTCAACTACCGTGCCACCTTCGAGGACGTTGAGGGTCGCGCCGTCGAGGCCGAGGACTACGTCACCGTCGACCTCAAGGCCGTCGAGAACGCCGACAACTTTGCCGCCGAGGGCCGCATGCTCATCGCCGGTAGCGACAGCAACCCCAAGGAGTTCAACGAGGCCCTGATCGGCGCCAACGTTGACGACGTCAAGACCGTCACCTGGACCGACGAGGTCGAGGAGGGCGAGGAGGCCGAGACCCACACCGTCGAGGTCACCGTCAAGGGCATCAAGGTCCGCAACACCCCCGAGCTCACCGACGAGCTCGTCAAGTCCGACTTTGGCTTCGACAGCATCGACGCTATGCGCGACGCCATCAAGCTCGAGATCGAGCAGGACAAGGCTTCCCGCCTCCCGGCCGAGAAAGAGAACCGTTGCGTCGCCGCCCTCGCCGAGCGTCTGCAGCTCGACGAGATGGACGCCGACTACGAGCAGTCCGTCTTTGAGGAGCTTGGCCAGAACTTCCTGTCCAACCTCGCTGCCCGCGGCATGACCCTGGACACCTGGCTGCCCGCTTCCGGCCTGACCATGGAGCAGTTCATCGGCGACCTGCACAAGCAGGCCAACGACGTTGCCCGTGAGTCCCTGGCGCTCGACGCCCTCGCCCGCGAGCTCAAGATTGAGGTCACCGAGGACGACGTCAACGCCGAGTTCGAGAAGGCTGGCGTCAAGGACGTCGAGGCTTCCAAGGCCGAGTTCATCGCCGATGGCCGCATGCCTGCCGTCCGCGAGTCCATCCGCCGCTCCAAGGCCGTCGACCACCTGGTCGAGAACGCCAAGGTGACCGAGGTCGACGAGACCGCCAAGGACGCCGAGTAATTCTCGCCACCTTGCCCGCGAGCGCATGCACGCGCCCGTGATGGGGTAAAGTTATACACCGGTTATCCGGTTGCTTCGTACGGTGCCAGTCAATGCATAGCATGCGGGCACCGTACGTTTATCTAGAACCAATTTGGTCCGCAAGAGAGAAATGGAGATGCGTATGATCGCTAAGTTCGATTCCGCCCTCGTGCCATACGTTATCGAGCAGACGCCGCGCGGCGAGCGCAGCTACGATATCTATTCGCGCCTGCTCAACGACCGCATCATCTTCTTGGGCGAGGAGATCAACTCCGTCAGCGCCAACCTGGTCGTTGCCCAGCTGCTGCATCTTGAGAGCCAGGATGCCGAGAAGGATATCTCGCTCTACATCAATTCGCCCGGTGGCGAGGTCTACTCCGGCCTGGCGATTCTTGACACCATGAACTTCATCAAGCCGCAGGTTTCCACCATCTGCGTCGGTATGGCCGCGTCCATGGCCGCCGTGCTGCTTTCGACCGGCGCTAAGGGCAAGCGCTTCTGCCTGCCGCACTCCAAGGTCATGATTCACCAGCCCAGCGGCGGTGCCCAGGGCCAGCAGACCGAGATTGAGATCGTTGCCGAGGAGATCAAGAAGACTCGCCGCGAGCTCAACCAGATCTTGTCCGACGCCTCGGGTCAGCCCATCGAGAAGGTCCAGGCCGATACCGAGCGCGACAACTACCTGACCGCTGCCGAGGCCCTCGACTACGGCCTGATCGACCGCATCGTCACCTCGCGCGATCTCGCCGCGAAGGACGCCTAGGATGGCCGGTAACATGCAGGACAACTTCGACGAGAACGGCAACCCCATCCGCTGCTCCTTCTGCGGAAAAGAGCAGGGTCAGGTCCGTCGCCTCGTAAAGGGCCCGACCAACATCTTTATCTGCGACGAGTGCGTCGCCGCCTGCTCCGAGATTCTGGAGGAGTCGCTGGCTTCGGACTTTATGGACGCCGCCCGTTATGGCAAGCTGCCGGGCTTCCTCAACGACCATGGCCAGGCTGCGTCCCAGCCCGCCATTGACCCCGAGGCCGAGGGCTTTGAGCTCGAGGACGACCGTCAGGTCATTACGCGCGTGCCGACGCCGCACGAGATCTATGACGAGCTTTCTGCCTATGTAATGGGCCAGGAGGACGCCAAGCGTGCCATGTCGGTGGCCGTGTACAACCACTACCGCCGCGTGATCGAGGGCGGCGCCGCGGTGTCCGCCTTTGACGGCGGCATGGGCGCCCAGTTTGATGACGATATGGACGAGGTGGAGCTCGCCAAGTCCAACATCCTGCTGCTCGGTCCCACCGGTACCGGTAAGACGCTGTTGGCCCAGACGCTCGCGCGCATCCTTGAGGTGCCGTTTGCCATCGCCGACGCCACCGCGCTCACCGAGGCCGGTTACGTGGGCGAGGACGTGGAGAACATCCTGCTCAAGCTCATCAACGCTGCCGATGGCGATATTGAGCGCGCACAGGTGGGCATCATCTATGTGGACGAGATCGACAAGATCGCCCGCAAGGCCGAGAACCTTTCCATCACTCGCGATGTGTCGGGCGAGGGCGTTCAGCAGGCGCTGCTTAAGATTCTTGAGGGCACGGTGGCAAGCGTTCCGCCCACCGGCGGCCGCAAGCATCCCCAGCAGGAGCTGCTGCAGATCGACACGACCAACATCCTGTTCATCTGCGGTGGTGCCTTCGTTGGTCTGGACAAGATCATCGCCGACCGCGTGGGCAACAAGGGTGTGGGCTTTAACTCCGAGATCGCCGGCCCCACCTCGGTTGACGAGAACGACCTGCTTCGTCAGGTGCTCCCGCAGGACCTCAACGCCTTTGGCATGATTCCCGAGTTCGTGGGCCGTACGCCCGTCGTCACCCAGACGCAGGCGCTCGACGAGGACGACCTGGTGTCGATCCTGACCGAGCCCAAGAACGCCGTGGTGCGCCAGTACCGCAAGATGTTCCAGCTCGAGGACGTCGAGCTTGAGTTTGAGGACGCGGCCCTGCACGAGATCGCCCGCATGGCGCTCGCCCGCAAGACCGGCGCCCGCGGCCTGCGCGCCATCTGCGAGGACGTGCTGCAGCAGACGATGTTCGACCTCCCCAGCGAGGAGGGCGTCGCCAAGGTCGTCGTAACCGAAGCTGCCGTCAAGGGCGAAGAGCAGCCCCAGCGCATCTACGGCTAAACCAGCCTAAATAAGTGCTTGCAAATAGCCTCCGGCCACCCGCGGTCGGAGGCTATTTTATATATACGCAATAACCCCAACTACCTGTGTTATTCTGTGTGTTTGTTTAAGCCTCAGCGAAGTCAATTCAGACTGAAGTAATCGATACCTAAGGGGAGGAATGTAGGCCCGATTTTCGTAGATTCCGCACGAGCCGAAGACCACTTAATGTGGTCTTCGTGCGAGCCAGGACTTGACCGAGCGAAAATCGGGCCTACATTCCTCCCCGGTGGGCAAGGGAGAGATATATGGAAGAAATGCCCAAGAACTACGATCCGTCGACCAACGAGCCGGCGATCCTGCAGAAGTGGCTCGACGGCGGCTACTACAAGCGCCGTGAGGGCGTGGGCGACTGCACCGTCACCATTCCGCCTCCCAACGTTACCGGCAAGCTTCACATGGGTCACGCTACCGACGACTCCATCCAGGACGCCATCATTCGTATGGCCCGCATGCGCGGCAAGTCCACGCGCTGGGTGCTCGGAACCGATCACGCCGGTATCGCCACGCAGACCAAGGTCGACAAGAAGCTCAAGAGCGAGGGCATCAGCCGCCTGGAGATCGGTCGCGATAAGTTTGTCGACGCTTGCTGGGATTGGACCCACGAGTACGGCGGCATCATCGTCGAGCAGATCAAGCGCATGGGTTGCTCCGTCGACTTCGACAACGAGCGCTTCACCATGGACGAGGATTACGCGCAGGCCGTGCGCAAGGTCTTCTGCGACTGGTATCACGACGGCCTGATCTACCGTGGCAAGCGCATCGTCAACTGGTGCCCCAACTGCACCACCGCCATCTCGGACGACGAGGCCGAGTACAAGGACGAGAAGGGCCACCTGTGGCACCTGCGCTACCCGCTGACCGAGCCGGTCAACGGCCAGGA
>DBFSAO010000093.1:0-7549 GCA_048500675.1 Collinsella sp. | reverse complement strand
CCTCATAACCCTGTGCGCAGAATAGCTCCAGCGCCGCGTCGAGAATCTTCGCGACCGTCTCCTCGGGATATTTATTACGCCCCATAATCTGTCCATCCGCAACGCAAGTCTTGTGCCTCATTGCAGTATTTTAACGTTGCGGATGGCAGGCAGTCGATTCTACACCGCGGCGGGGCCGTGTTCGCCGGTGCGTATGCGGATGACCTCTTCGACCGGCTCGACCCAAATCTTGCCGTCTCCAACGGCACCGGTGCGAGCAGCGTTGCAGATGATGTCGACAATGCCATCGACGTGCTCATCAGCGCAGATGAGGGTGAACTGCACCTTGGGGATGGTATTGACGAGCAGTTCGTTGCCGCGAACGTATTCCTTCCAGCCATGCTGTGCACCGCAGCCCTGCACCTGGTTGATAGTCATGCCGCGAACATCAGCAGCAAACAGCGCATCTTTGAGAACCTCAAGCTTCTCCTGGCGCACGATAGCCGTAATTTTCTTCATAGTGAATTCCTCTCTTCAATAAAAGAAATGAATTGTCCTTCACATGGCACGGGTTTTCCAGGTGCCCGAGATTGCCCCGAAAGAGGAGCGCCGCGTACTTCGGTACGCAAGCGACGGTTTGAGGGGCAAGGTCGGGTGCCTGGGAAAGCCGTGCTGCTAATCGAGTCCGGAGAAAGAAGGATACGCGCTCTCGCCGTGCTGACTCGCATCCAAGCCCAGCGCCTCGTCGGCCTCGTCCACACGCAGGCTGCCGTGGAACAGTGCCTTGACCACCGCGGCGATTACCAAGTCGAGCACCAGCACGATAACGACCGTCACCACAATGCCCAGAATCTGCGAGACGAGCAGCGACACGTCGCCCGTGTAGAACAGGCCGCCCTTACCGGTCCACGAAAGCTCCGGCACGCAGAACAGGCCTGTGAGCACGCCGCCCAAAATGCCGCCGATGCCGTGGCAACCGAACGCGTCGAGCGCATCGTCGTAGCCAAACTTGGTCTTAAGATGGCTGATGGCCAGGTAGCAGACGGGAGAGACGATCAAGCCCATGACCAGCGCCGCCCACGGCTCGACAAAGCCCGCGCCCGGCGTGACCACCACAAGGCCCGCAACCAGACCGGTGCTGGCGCCCACCAGCGTGGGACGACCGGTGTGCACGCGCTCGACGGCAAGCCACGAGACCATGCCCGCCGCGCTGGCCGTCACGGTGTTGAGGATGGCGAGTGCCGCCACGGCGTCGGCCTTAAACTCGCTGCCGCCGTTAAAGCCAAACCAGCCAAACCAAAGCAGCCCGGCGCCCAGCGCCACAAACGGCACGCTATGCGGACGGTAGCTCACCATGCCAAAGCCGCGACGACGGCCGAGCATTAAGCAGAGAATCAGGCCCGTCAGACCGGACGAAATGTGTACCACGTCGCCGCCGGCAAAGTCGAGCGCGCCGATGATGTCGCCGATAAAGGAACCATCGCCGCCCCAAACCATGTGGGCGAGCGGCGCATAGACCACGAGCAGCCAAATGCCCAGGAAGGCCGTCATGGCATCAAACTTAACGCGGCCTGCCAGACTGCCCGTAACGATAGCGGCGGTGATCATGGCAAACGCCATCTGGAAGGCGATGTTGATGATCTGAGGGTAGACGGCACCATCCGCAGCATTGCCCTCGGCCGCCTGCAGCACCTGGTTGAGCACCGGCAGGCACAGCAGCTGGTCAAAGCCGCCAATAAACGGGTTAGAACCGTCGCCACCGTAGGCCAGCGACCAGCCGGCAACAATCCACAGCACACCAACCAGGCCAATGGCGCCAAAGCACATAAGCATGGTGTTGATGACATTTTTGCGCCTGGACAGGCCGCCATAGAAAAACGCCAGACCCGGTGTCATTAAAAACACGAGCATGGTGCAGATGAGCATAAACGTTGTCGATCCCGTATCGTACATTCGCTCCCCCTTGGTCGCATGAACGTTGTCGGCGCCCATGATGCGGCCGAGGGCCAACTGGTGTAGACCAGATACGGCGTTGTTAAACGCTGCGTTGTCGAATGGAAACGGTGCCGCAATCTTGGAAACGGCACGGCAACGGGCGCGAAACGAACGGAAAACGTGCGAACGAGAAGGGCGCGCTTGGCTCCGCTCTGGCTAGCGCCGGAACAGCTCGCGGGCTCGGTCGCGGAGGTCGGTAGCTCGGATGACGCCCTCGTAGCGATTGATGCGCAGACGCGGGAAGGCGTTAAAGAAGCGCAGGTCACGACGGCTGAGCGACACACTCGGCACCGGACGGCTCATGCGCTTGCCGGCAAGGCGACGACTGAGCGACGGACGCGGCATGCTCGGCGCGACATCGGCAACGCGGCGGGCAGCGAGCGCCAGGCCGCGAGCACCATCCGAGATAAACGTCGGCATCGAAGCCTTCTCGCGCAGGGCATCGAGCGCCGCGTCGCCCAGCTCGGCCAGCCAAGCGTTAACGGCGCGACCGCGGATATGCGTCTGCGCCACCGAGTCGATCGCCGAATCGGGAATACGTTCGAGCATAGAGTCGGAGGCGTCGGCAAGCGACTCATTGATGCGGTCGGCAAGGTCGGCACGCACACGCTCAAGCTGATCGGACAGGCGGCGCCAGCTGGCCAACGAGCACACCGCATCGACCATCATCGCGACCGCGACGATAAAGGCGGACAGCCGCACAATCAGCACCGGCAGATGGCCAAGCAGCCCCAGCAATGCCGGCTCCACTAAACGGCAAATACACAACGCACCCAAGCCAAACGCGCAGGCCCAGTACAGGCAGATGCGTCCGTGCAGGTTAAACGGCAGATGCGAGTAATCCCAAAACCGGGCACCCGTCGTTTTTTCCAACAGCACGCCCACACTATATTCGATCACGCTGCATACGAGCGCGGCAGCGACAAACTGGCTCGAGGCGTCTGGGATTCCACGCAGCAGCAACCAGCACGCGATGCCGCCCGCACCGTAGATGGGACAACACGGCCCTAGCAAAAAGCCGCTGTTGGCAAAGCGTCCGTGGTTGAGCATGGCGCAGACTGTCGACTCCCATACCCAGCCGCAAAAACCGTAGAAGGCAAACGAGAGTACCAGCGCCGAGAGCGGACAGGCGGCAAGCGTCGCGCCGTCAAATGCCATGTCGATCGCGGTTCCCACCGTCTACCCTCTCCTCTTTTCGTTCGATTCGCTGCTCACGTCATCGTCCGCCCTGTCTTTGCGCGGCAGACGGACGGCAATCGTCTCGCGCAGCGCGCACCATTTATCCGCCAGGCACACAATCCATGCCTCGCGACACGTCGGCGGCACCGGTACCAGCGGAAACATATGGCGCGCGATGATATTCCGCTCGCGCGACGTCAGCTCAAAATCCTCTTCGGCACGCGCCAGGGCAAAAAACGGATGCCGAAAGCCATGCAGTCGATGGCTTGGGTCGGGATCGTGCCAGTCATAGAGAAAGTAATCGTGCAGCAGGGCCCCGCGCAGCAGCGACAAGCGGTCGACGGAGATACCGACGCGGCCCAGGCGCTCGGCAAAGGACAGACTTGCCCGCGCCACCGAGGTCACATGCGTATACACCGTCACATCGCCATGCTGGATAAACTCGCGCGTCAGGTCCAGACGGCCCGCCTGTGCCAGTTGACGGGCAGCATGGTCTACTTCGCACGCGATTTTCTCGGCACGAACGGTATCGGACATGCGGCCTCCTTCCGGCGGCGCTCGGCGGCAAGCCACAGCCTGCACGCAATGAATAAAATCATCATGGAACTTATCAGTATGGCATCGGACAAAACGTTTTGCCCCACCAGTTGGCGAATTACCGCGCCGCCGTCACATATCAAACGCCAAAATGTGCGAGACTGTCTTGTGCAATTGTGCCGGCCGAGGGAGTGCCGGCGCACGATTCGCATGGAGTAACCCACAACGATGCTGCTTACGCAAACGACAACGCCCGAGGACGTCAAGGCTCTCGATCGCGCCGAGCTTCCGCTGCTCTGCGGCGAGATCCGCCACGCCATCCTCGAAAGCTCCGCCGCCGTCGGCGGGCACGTTGCCCCCAACCTGGGCGTCGTTGAGCTTACGGTTGCGCTTCATCGCGTGTTTAACTCCCCCACCGACAAAATTGTCTTTGACGTGTCGCACCAGACCTATGCCCACAAGGCGCTGACTGGGCGCGCGTACACTTATATCGACCCGGCACGCTACGGCGAGGCCTCTGGCTTTGCCAATCCCGACGAGTCCGAACACGACCTGTTCGCCATGGGCCACACCTCCACATCGGTGAGCCTGGGCTGCGGCTTGGCGCACGCTCGTGACCTGGCGGGCGATGCGTACAACGTCATCACCATCATTGGCGACGGTTCGCTTTCGGGCGGTCTGGCGTTTGAGGGCTTTAACAATGCCGCCGAGCTCGACAGCAACCTGATCATCATCGTCAACGATAACGACCAGTCCATTGCCGAGAACCATGGCGGCCTGTATCGCAATCTGGCCGAGCTGCGCGCCAGCAACGGCACCTGTGAGCGCAACGTTTTCCGCGCGATGGGGCTCGACTACCGCTATCTGGACGCCGGTAACGATGTGTTGGCCCTAGTCGACGTGCTGCAGGAACTGCGCGATATCGATCATCCCATCGTGCTGCACGTCTCCACCGCGAAGGGCAAGGGCTTTGAGCCGGCCCAGAGCGACCCCGAGCGCTGGCATCATGTAGGTCCGTTTGACATGGCGACTGGGCGCAAGCTCTGCCCGGGCCATCCGAGCGAGCCTGCGCCGCGCACCTATGCCGACATTACGGGCGAGGCCCTGAGCGCTGCCATAGAGCGCGATCCGCAGGTTGTGGGCATCACGGCCGCAACGCCCTACATCATGGGCTTTACGCCCGAGCTTCGCGCCGCGGCAGGCAAGCAGTTTGTTGACGTGGGCATTGCCGAGGAGCACGCCGTGACCTTTGCCACCGCGCTTGCGCGCTCGGGCGCCAAGCCAGTCTTTGGTGTGTACGGCACGTTTTTGCAGCGCGCCTACGACGAGCTGTGGCACGACCTGTGCCTCAACGACGCCCCCGCAACCATCCTGGTATTTGGCGCGTCGATCTTTGGCACCACATCCGAGACGCATCTCTCGTTCTTTGATATTTCCATGCTGGGCGGTCTTCCCAACATGCACTACTTGGCGCCGGCCTGCATGGAGGAATACCTGTCCATGCTGAGCTGGTCGCTCGATCACCGCGAGCATCCCGTGGCGATTCGCGTGCCGGGCATCGGCTTGGTAAGCCGCCCCGACTTGGCGCCTGCCGAGGACGCCGATTACGGCGCCGTTCGTTACAACGTGGTGCGCCAGGGTCGCGACGTGGCCGTGCTCGCGCTTGGCGACTTCTTTGAGCTGGGCGAGCGCGTGGCAAATCGCTTGGCTGCCGAGTACGGCATCGAGGCCACGCTCGTCAACCCGCGCTTTGCAACCGAGCTCGACCGCGAGTTCCTCGATAACCTTGCTGTCGAGCATCGTGTTGTCGTGACCCTCGAGGACGGCATCTTGGACGGCGGCTGGGGCGAACGCGCCGCGTGCTATCTGGCATGCACGCCGTTGCGCACGCGCACCTTCGGCATCGCCAAGGGCTTTCCCGACCGCTACGACCCCAACGAGCTGCTCGCTCAGAACGGCATGACGGTCGAGAACATGGCCGCTGAAGCCGTAAGGCTACTGAACGAGTAAAAAACCTCCGCAAGGGAAGCACCCCTGCGGAGGTTTTTATTTTCGCGGCGCGATTATCTCAATCTGTAACATCTATGGCCCGAATTCCCGTCTAACTGTTACAGATCTAGACAAACCGTCTTTGCCCCTGACCTTTGTCTCAATCTGTAACAGATAGAGACCTTTTGTCCGTCCAGATGTTACAGATTGAGACATTCGAATTCCCCTGAAGAGAAAATCTCAATCTGTAACAGTTACTCGGCAAAAATGGCTGCAGATGTTACAGATTGAGACAAAGTAGCAAGGCAACTAGCGGTAGCTTTGCTTGAGGATTTCGACGACGTCGGGGACGGTCAGCGTCACGGGGTCGTGGCTAAACAGGACGCCGTTGGTCGTCAGAGCGTTGTGTGCGATGGCCGGCAGCTCTTCGACCGTAATCCCCCACTCGCTCATGGCGAGGTCTGCCACATGGCAAGCCTCCATCAGGCGAGTAAGCTCAACCACAAAATCGTGCGGATCGTTCGCGGCGGCATTACCCATCAGGCGCGCCATGTCGATATAGCGCTCAGGCGCGGCGCCGTGATCGATCATCCACGTGTGGTAGGCACGGGCAATCATGATGAGTCCGGCGCCGTGCGGCAGGTCGTGATGATGCGCGCTCATGCCATGTTCAAGGCCGTGCGAGCCCGTGGTGCCCGAGGCATCCATGGCATAGCCGCCGAGCGTGTTGGCAAACGCAAGACTCGAGCGCGCCTCCAGGTCATCGCCATTATTGACGCACGTAGGCAACGCGGCTGCAGCACGGCGGATACCCTCGCGGCAAACCATGTCACCCATGGGCGTGTTGGTATTTGAGATGTAGCACTCAACGCAATGGAACAGGGCGTCGAATCCCTGATAGGAGGTCAGACGCGCCGGGACGCTCACCATGAGCTCGGGATCGACGACCGAAAGCACCGGAAACAGGCGCGGATCGCCCAGGCGAAGCTTCTCGTCATTGTCCTCGCAGGACAGGACACCGCCCGCATCGACCTCGGAGCCGGTACCCGCCGTGGTGGTCACGCACACCAGCGGTAGCGGATCGTTAGGGATAGGCAGCCCGAGTGCGGTGCCGCCATTCACAAAATCCCAAATGTCACCGGGACATTCGTTGCCCTCGGCATCGGTATGCGGGTTGGCCGCCACCGCGCAGATGCCCTTGCTGCCGTCCATGACCGAACCTCCGCCGAGCGCCAGCACAAAGTCGCATCCATGGGTGTGCGCCATCCAGCCGCCTGCGTTGACGGTCTCGCGCAGCGGATTGGGCTCAATGCGATCGAACAGCTCATGCGCCACGCCGGCGCGATCGAGCTCGGCCTCCAAACGTCCCAGATATCCAAAACGCTTGACCGAGTTGCCGCCGGTGGTAACGATAAGCGCTTTGATGCCGGGCAGCTTCTGCGCGCCCAGCTCGCCCAACTTGCCCGCGCCAAACAGCACCTTGGTCGGTGCGATAAACGAATAACCGTTCATACGCGATCTCCTTACTTATATATGTGTCGCGTTGCCGCCATTATAGCGACCGCCGCGAGCGATCATGCCATCCGCAAAACGCTATCTCAGCCGTAATAATCGGCGTTTGCCCAGATAAAACCTGCCAAAATAAACCTGTCCCTTTTTGGTAGGTAGAATAACCCATAAGGTAAGTATGTTTCTGAGTTATTTCGTGTTGACCCATTTGAGCGGGATGGGGTATAACTCTACTCAACCGCTAGGGATTTTATTGAGAAAGGTGTTCTACCATGAGCAAGAACCTCTCCCAGCAGGTCGTTCTCGACCGCCGCGGCTTCGTTGCCGCCACCTTCGCAACCGTCGCCGGCCTTGGTCTTGC
>DBFSAO010000092.1:0-70915 GCA_048500675.1 Collinsella sp. | reverse complement strand
GCGTGAGAGCATCCAGGACGCGCGCGAGCGCTGTGTTTGGGCGCTCGATCATCTGGACGCAGCTTTCAAGCGCTTCCTGTACCCGCAGACCTATGTGGTGGGCATGGAGCAGGGCCTGGCTCAGGTGCGCGACGAGCTCGTACGTAAGAACATGGCCGCGGCTTCGGCTTTCCCCTGGGCAAAATAATCCGAGGGGGATGGAGAAAAACGGACCATTTTCGTCCGTCCCGCACCAGGTGCCCCGGCTGCCCCCGCTCGCCCGAACGCTCGACATCCGATTGGTTTGACGTATGACGACTTCTTATAAAACGATGGTGGTAAAGATCGGCTCGTCCACGGTGGTGGGCGCCGATGGCAAGGTCAACCGCGCCTTTATCGGCGGGCTTGCCGATCAGGCTGCTGCCCTGCGCAAGCTCGGCTGGCGTCTGGTCGTGGTAAGTTCGGGTGCCATTGCCTGTGGCTATCCCGTGCTGGGCTTCGACCGCAAACCGGTCGGCGATCTGCCGAGCCTGCAGGCATGCGCTTCGGCCGGTCAGTGCATCATCTCGTCGGCCTACGACGAGGAGTTCCATGCGCGCGACTTACTCACCTCGCTCGTGCTGCTCACGCGCCACGACACGGCGCGCCGTACGTCCTACCTGCACGCGCGCGACGCTTTGCTTCGCCTGGTGGAACTGGGTGTGGTGCCGATCGTCAACGAAAACGACACCGTCACCGTCGACGAGATTAAGTTCGGCGACAACGACACGCTGGCGGCGCTCGTGAGCTGTCTGGTTTCCGCCGACTTGTGCGTGACGCTCTCGGACATCGACGGCCTCTACACCGCCAATCCGCACGAGGATCCGACGGCCGAGTTTGTCCCGGTCGTGCACAAGATCGATGCCAAGATCATTGCCTCGGCGGGTGATTCTTCGACCTCGGTGGGTACGGGCGGCATGATCACCAAGATTCGCGCGAGCCGCATTTTGATGACGGCCGGCATTCAGAGCGTGATTTGCTCGGGCGAGGAGCCCGATGCGCTCGTGCGCCTGGCCCGTGGCGAGAGCGTGGGAACCCTGTTCGATCCGCCGGCGGAGCGCCTGGATATTGCGCCGCGCAAGCTGTGGATCGCACTGGGTGACAAGGCACATGGCTCGGTAACGGTTGACGACGGTGCCGCGAAGGCGCTGGTCAGCCGTGGCTCGTCCTTGCTCGCGGTGGGTATTCGCCAGGTCGATGGAGAGTTTGCCGAGGGCGATGTGCTCGATGTGTGCGATCCGAGCGGTATGGTCGTCGCCCGCGGTATCGCCGAGGCCGATTCGGACGTGCTGGAGCTTGCTGCCGGCCGCCGCCAGGACCAGATCGCCAGCAACCGCCTGCTCGCTAACCTGGCCGAGAAGCCGGCGATACACAGGGATAACTTGATCGTATTTGCATAAAGAAAGACAGCGCTGCGGATCGTTTCCCGCAGCGCTGTCTTTCTCGTGCCGGCACCTGGGGACGTTTCTTTTGTGCCGGCAGGTGGGGACACTCCTTTGCTAGAAGATTCGGCGCAGGTCTCCGCGGTTGAGGGCCTCGTCGAAGAGGTGCTTGAATACCACGCTGCCGTGCAGGCCGTCGTGCTCGAACTCGTTGGTCACCCAGGCATGCGAGTTGCCCACGCGGCTGAGCGTATCAAGCTGCAGGCCCGAATCCACGTACATGTCGTCGAAATACACCGCGGCCTGCAGGGGCACCTCGTTGCACGCCAGTCGCTGCGGGTCGTAGATCTTGTCCCAGCTGGTGTCTTCCATCAGCAGGTCCATGGCGGGCTTGAAGGGCTTGAGCTCGGGCATCTGCTCGAACATCCACGGGAACATGGCCTCGCCGGTAAACATGAGCGGGCGCGCGAGTGTGTCGAACTCGGCACGATGGGCCTTCTCCTCTGCTGCGGCCCAGCGAATGGGCATGGTGTCGCCGTCGGCGTAGATAAACTCCTGCAGTGTCCAGTACAGCGGGTTCGTGCGTGTGTTGGTGCGCTCGAAGGCGCGCATCAAAAAGCTGTCGGATACCGAGGAGCCGCAGCTCAGCGTACCGTCGCCAGTAACAAAAGCGTGATCGATAGTCCAATGCATGCGCTCAAAGCTCGGCTTCATGCCAAAGTCGCTGCCCATGAGCTGTAGGCGCTCGACCGTCATCGGCGAGCCGTCGGGCAGCACGGGCTTCTGTGCCTCGAGCGCATCGGCCAGGGCTGCCACGCGCTCGACGTCGGCGGGGTAGCGGTCGTAATACTGCTGCGTCTTGGCGGCCATGCGCGGGAAGGTGTGCGCGTAGACCTCGCTGGCGCTCGCCGGCACGTGGGGGATGCCGCCGCAGGTAAAGCTCGCCGCCACGCCCTCGGGGAAGAGCGACAGATAACTCAACGTCAAAAAGCCGCCGTAGCTCTGGCCGAGCGTGACCCAGGGCTTGCCGCCAAAGCCCACCAGACGCAGGTACTCAAAATCGCGCACGATGGAGCTGGCGAGGTGGCGCTTGAGGAAGTCGGCCTGCGAGCGTGCTGTATCGGCGCCGGCGGCCGTTGCGCGATCGCCCAGTGCCTTGATCGTGCGTCCGTCCACGCAGCTACTGCGTCCGGTGCCGCGCTGGTCGGGAAGGACCACGCGGAAGTGCTTGACGGCCTCCTCGATCCAGCCGTCGCTTGTAGGCGACAGCGGACGCGGGCTCTCGCCGCCGGGGCCGCCCTGCAAAAACAGGAGCAGCGGCAGATCGTCGTTGATGCGGTCAGGCGCGCAAACCACGCGGTAGAAGAGCTTGATGCTCTCGGGCGCGCCGGCGATTGGTGCCGGCATAGCGCCGCGGCGCATGGTGCTGCCGACGGCCAGGAGCATCGGCTCCAGGCCGCGCCAGTCAAGGGGGACGTCGATGCTGTGGTCCTCGACATAAAGGCCGGGGACGTGGTACGAAGTGATGAGGGCCATGTGAGTCTTCCGTTCGTTGCGGTGTTTCGGGTTGACCAATTCTACCGCCGCGGGCGAGGCCATGCGCAAATCGGCTACCATGGTTGCAAACTTCTAGGAGAAAGGGCCGCCCATGTCGGTCGATATAGCCACGTATGTCCACGATCTTGCCGTTGCCGCCAAGGCAGCGTCGGCCTCGCTTGCCACGGCGAGCGATGAGCAGCGTCAGGAGGCCGTGCGCGCCATGGCCGCAGCACTGCGCAACGGTGTCGACTCCATCGTCGCCGCTAACGAGCTCGATATGTCCGCCGCACGCGATGCGGGCACTTCGGCCGGTCTGCTCGACCGTCTGCTGCTGACGCCCGAGCGCGTCGAGGGCATGGCCGCCGGCCTGGAAAAGCTCGCCGAGCTGCCCGATCCCGTCGGCCGCGTGCTCGACCACCGCGTGCTTGCGAGCGGTGTGGACCTGACCCGCGTGAGCGTGCCGTTGGGTCTGGTTGCCATGGTCTACGAGGCGCGCCCCAATGTGACGGCCGACGCCGCGGGCATCTGCATCCGCACCGGCAACGCCTGCATTCTGCGCGGCGGCTCGCTGGCCTATCACTCGTGTGCCATGATCGCCGAGCTGCTGGCCGATGCGCTCGAGGCCAAGGGCTTCCCGCGCGAGGCCGTGTCGATGATCGAGTCCACCGACCGCGAGGCCACCGGCGAGCTCATGAAGCTCCGCGGTATCGTCGACGTACTCATTCCGCGCGGCGGTGCAGGCTTGATCCAGCGCTGCGTGCGCGAGTCGCTTGTGCCGGTGATCGAGACGGGCACGGGCAACTGCCACATCTACGTGCATGAATCCGCCGACTTTGATAAGGCGCTCAACATTATCGTCAATGCCAAGACCCAGCGCGTAGGCGTGTGCAATGCCGCCGAGTCGCTGCTGGTCGACCGTGCTGTGGCAGATTCGTTTTTGCCGGCGGTCGTTGCCGTGCTGCACGACCACGGCGTACTGATTCACGGCGACGAGGCCACGTGCGCCGCATGCGCCGACGCTGGGCTTGCCGAGGGCGACAACTACGTCGCCGCGACTGAGGAGGACTGGGGTCGCGAGTACCTGGCTCTCGAGATGAGCGTGAAGGTCGTGGCGAGCGAGGACGAGGCCATCGCACACATCAACCGCTACGGCACGATGCACTCCGAGGCCATCGTTGCCGAGGACACGGATGCTTGCGAGCGCTTCCTGGATGCGGTCGATGCCTCGGCCGTGTACGCCAACGCCAGCACGCGCTTCACTGACGGCGGCGAGTTTGGCCTGGGCGCCGAGATCGGCATCTCGACCCAAAAACTCCACGCCCGTGGCCCCTTCGCCGCCGAGGCCCTCACCACCTACAAATACAAGCTCCGCGGCACCGGCCAGGTCCGCCCCTAAACCCCTCGTAAACGAAAACCACCACAAAGGTGCCTGTCCCCTTCGTGGTGGTTTTAGGTGGCGTGGGCGGTTAGGCCTGGAAGGTATCGCGGTCGGGGGCGAAGGACTGCATGGCCGCGATGGTGCGGTCAAAGAGCTCGGGGAGCTCCCAGCCCAACATCTCGGCGCCCTGCGAAATCACGTCGCGCGAGCAGCCGGCGGCAAAGCGCTTGTCCTTGAACTTCTTCTTGAGCGACTTGGTCGTAAAGTCCATAACGCTCTTGCTCGGGCGCATGATGACTGCAGCGCCGATCAGGCCGGTGAGCTCATCGCAGGCAAACAGGATCTTTTCCATCTGCAGCTCGGGCTTGGGCAGCGAGGTGTTGAAGTCGGACGTGTGCGTCTGGATGGCGCGAATGAGCTCTGGAGACGCACCTTCGCCCTTAAGAATCTCGGCAGCATAGATGGTGTGGTTCATGGGGTCGTCCTCATGCTCCTCCCAATCCAGGTCGTGCAGCAGACCGACGATGCCCCAAAACTCCTCGTTCTCGGGGTCGAACTCGCGCGCAAAGTAGCGCATAGTGCCCTCGACCGTCTCGCCATGGGTGATATGGAACGGGTCCTTGTTGTGCTCGTTGAGCAGTTCGAACGCGCGGTCGCGGGTGATTCCGGCGGTAAGCGGCTCTGCCATAGGAGACTCCTTGTGCTCGTGGGTATCGATAAGAATGAATACTACTAGAACAAGAAAACCACCACAAAGGTGCCTGTCCCCTTTGTGGTGGTTTTGGCGCGGTTGGGTTAGTTGAGGGCGGCTTGGGCTAGGCGGGCTTCGGCGGCCTCCTCGGTGACGCCCAAGGCCACGGCGAACTCCTCGATGGAGCGGCGCTTGGCTTCCTTGAGTACGCGCATGTAGTAGGAGCTGGGCTTTTTATCAGCTTCCTCGGCCTGGCGAATGCGGTACATCATGGTCTTTGCCACGCGGACCGTCTCGGGCGCGCCCAGCTTGAGCTGCTGCTTAAAGTGCGTCTCCTCAAGCGAGCTGTTGCGCTCGGTAAAGGTGTCGCACTCCAGCTCGTCATAGTGGCTCAGCAGGTGCTCGGCATCTTGCTGCGAGATGGCGGCGTGCAAACGGTCGGCCTGCGCCACGGGGTACATGAGGATCGTCTGCGCATGTCCCTGCTTGGTCTCGAGCAGCAGCATGGGCTGCGGTGTGTCGTCCCTAAAACCGACGACGGTGCAGACTCCCTGGCCCGGATGAATGACGTGTTGACCGATTGAGAACATGCTACCTCCAACTTATACGAATTTACGTATGTCTAGAATAACACGCTGACGTGCGCAAACCCTTACTTTATGCAGGAAAAGCACACAACTCTGATAGGTAAGAGTATTCGATAACAGACGCAGCTCATTCACACCTTTATGCATTTTCAACGCCTGCATAATCTGCAGGCAGACTGGCATCTTTGAGTGACTCCATACAAGCTGTAGTCATTTTTGTGCATATGCAATATCTATTAGCTTTACCCTGCGACAGTGCCCGTCGCTTGTGATAGAGTGCTACAAACTCTGGCTTTTGCCCTACGAGTGACCAAGAGCTCGGGGGCTTTAACACAAGGAGGATCTATGCCCGAGAAGATTGAAGAGCTGGTACGCGCTGCGCTTGCTGCGGCCCAGGAGGCCGGCGACCTTTCCGCATTTGAACTTGACGATTGCGCTATCGAGCGACCGGCTGACACTTCTCATGGCGAGTGGACCTCTACCATGGCCCTGAAGTCCGCCAAGCTGGCCCACTGTGCCCCGCGCAAGATCGCCGAGGCCATCGTTGCCCATATGCCCGAGGACCCCGCGATCGAGAAGGTCGAGATCGCAGGCCCCGGCTTCATCAACTTCTACCTCTCCGTTGCCGTCAAGAATGCCATCTTTGGCGAGGCTCGCGAGAAGGGTATGGACTTCGCTAAGTCCAACGTCGGTGGTGGCCTGAAGACCCAGGTCGAGTTCGTTTCCGCTAACCCCGTCGGCCCCATGCACATCGGCCACGGCCGCTGGGCCGCGCTGGGCGACTCACTCTGCCGTGTTATGGACCACGCCGGTTACGACATCCAGCGTGAGTTCTACATCAACGACCACGGCTCTCAGATGAACACCTTCGGCAACTCCATCAGCACGCGCTATATGCAGCTTGCCGACATCATCGCCAAGCAGGGCGTGGATATCGACGAGGCTCACAAGCTGCTGATTGCCGACCGCGACGCCTTCGTTGCCGACGAGAATGACGAGCATCCCGAGACTCATCCGTACCAGGATAACTTTGCCGAGACCCTTGGCAAGGACTCCTATGGCGGCGACTACATCATCGACGAGGCCGCCGAGTTCTGGCGCACTGACGGCGATAAGTGGGTCAACGCCGATCCTCAGGAGCGTATGGAGAGCTTCCGCGAGCGCGGCTATGTAAAGATGGTCGACAACATGCGCGACCTTTGCCATGCCGTTAACTGCGACTTCGATCGTTGGTTCTCCGAGCGCTCACTGTATGTGAAGGACACTGAGGGCGAGACCGCCGGCACCTCCGCCGTCGACCGCGCTTTTGAGAAGCTCGACAAGATGGGCTACCTCTACACCAAGGACGGCGCCCTGTGGTTCCGCTCCACCGACCTGGGCGATGACAAGGACCGCGTCCTGATCAAGTCCGACGGCGAGTACACCTACTTCGCCTCCG
Source organism: Collinsella sp. (assembly GCA_048500675.1). Lineage (GTDB taxonomy): Bacteria > Actinomycetota > Coriobacteriia > Coriobacteriales > Coriobacteriaceae > Collinsella. The sequence goes on along the minus strand of DBFSAO010000092.1, from coordinate 63,882 downwards.
ACGTTGCCTATCACTGGGATAAGTTCCAGCGCGTCGACCACGTCATCGACATCTGGGGTGCCGACCACCACGGCTACATCGAGCGCGTCCGCTGCGTCTGCGACGCTCTTGGCTATCCCGGCAAGTTTGAGGTTCTGCTGGGCCAGCTCGTCAACCTGCTGCGCAACGGCAAGCCCGTCCGTATGTCCAAGCGCAAGGGCACCATGGTGACCCTGCAGGAGCTCGTCGACGAGGTCGGTTCCGACGCCGCCCGCTACACGCTCATCTCCAAGAGCTCCAACCAGATGGTCGACTTCGATATTGAGGCCGTTAAGAAGCGCGACAACTCCAACCCGGTCTATTACGTGCAGTATGCTCACGCCCGCGTGTGCTCCATCCTGCGCCGTGCCGCCGACGTTACGCCCGAGCAGGCTGACGAGATGGGCATGAAGGCCGTCGCCGCCAAGGCCATCGGTGAGAACGTTGATTACTCGCTGCTGACCGACCCGACCGAGCTCGCCCTTTCGCGTAAGCTCAACGAGCTCACCGACCTCATCGCCAGCTGCGCTCGCGACCGCGCCCCGTTCCGTCTGACGCACTTTGCTGAGGAACTCGCCGGCGACTTCCACAGCTTCTACGCTGCCTGCCAGGTTCTGCCGAGCGAGGGCCGTCCCGTCGACCCCGAGCTTTCGCGTGCCCGTCTGGCCGCTTGCGACGCCGTCCGCGTGACGCTCGCCCTGGTGCTCACCCTTGTTGGTGTCTCCGCTCCCGAGCAGATGTAAGCTACGGGTCATTTGACCGCGCAAGTTTGGTTTAACTGAGCCTTGAAAGCCCGATCTCCCATATGGAGGTCGGGCTTTTTGCACAAACGCCGTCGTATTGACGAATTTGGGACTGCTGGAAATACGAAACTATGCCGGTTTACTACGATGAATTGAGAAATTCCAACCACGCCGGCTTTTCGCAAAAAAGTGCAAGGCATCTACCTGCGGTTTTAGTTCAACAAATTTCGGAGTGGTCGCGGTTGAGCGATTCGTCGTAGTAAACCGTCATAGTTTTGGCGGAGGCATTCAGGTTTGTGGGCGGTAAACCAAAGATTGTCCCTTTTGACTAGTCGTTTAAGAACGTCCTCAATGACTAAGTTGCAGGTGGTTGCGGTTGTGTTACACTAACGCTGCGTATATGACGCAAATATCTCGATACAGATCAATGATGTCCGTCGGTATTTGACGGAGCTAGACTGTTTAGCCGCCCTGAAGGTTTATGCAGGGAGCATGTGATCACAGGGCTTGAAAAGAAAGTTGAGCAAACACTGTGTCTGATCAACAGCAAGAAAACGAAATAACGACGACGCAAGCCGCTCCCGCTGCACCGGTTGCGTCGGACCAGGTCGCGGCGCCCGCGCAAGCCTCGGCTCCTGAGACGCCTAAGGCTGCTTCGACGCCTACGCCTGTAGCGGCTGAGAAGGCCGTGTCTGCAACTGGTGAGGAGGCTGCTCCGGCAAAGCCCAAGCGTACGCGCCGCGCGGCCAAGCCTGCCGATGACGGCGAGGAGGTCACCAAGCCCAAGCGCCGTACCACGCGCACGACGCGCGCCAAGCGTACCGTTGCAGCTGACTCCTCGGCGCCGATTTCCGATGAGGTCGCGCAGGCACGTGCGTTGGCGCAGATTAGCGAGGCTCAGGTGGTGCGCGCCCGCCGTCGTGCTGCCGAGCGTGAGGCCGCGGCTCTGACCGAGCTTGCAGCTCCGTTTGTGCCCGAGACGCCTGCCGCCACCGAGACCCCTGTCGCCGACCAGCCAACCGAGAAGCCGGTACCGCGCACACGCCGTCGCACGGCTGCTAAGGCCGAGCAGGTTGCCGATCAGGTAACCCCCGAGCTCGCTGAGGCTTCGGTCCGTTCCGCGGCAGGGGAGGGCACATCGCCTGTTGAGCCCGCTGCGCCTGTCGAGGCCAGCGAAGTTCCCGTTGTCGATCCGGCTTTGCGCCCGCACCGTCGCGGTCGCAAGCCCAAGGCTTTCGTCGAGGCCGAGAAGGCCGCAGCCGCAGCCGCCGCCGCTCGGGATGCTGCGGCGACCGCCGAGCCTGCAACCGCTGCCGACGCGCCCGTCCAGGATGCTACGACTTCCGAGGCCGTTTCTGCCGATGTCGAGCCCGCCGACGTCCGTCCTGGTCGCAGCCATCGTACTGCTGCTAAGCGCACGTCCAAGGCCAAGGCTGCCAAGAAGGGTGCGTCCGAGGTTTCCGCCGAGACGACCGCCGATGCATCGACTGATGCCGCCGAGCCCCAAGACGTCGAACAGTCTGCGTCCGAGAAGCCCAAGCGCGGTCGCAAGAAGTCCGCTAAGGCCAAGGCCGTCGAGCAGCATGCCGAGGCCGAGCCGCAGGGCGATTCCAATGCCGAGGCCAGCGATGATGCTTCGGCTAACGAAGACGCCTCCGCAACCGATGGCACCGCCCCCGTCGAGACCGAAGAGAGCGCTCGCCCCAACCGCCGTCAGCACAAGCGCAACGACGAGCGTAATGACCGCAACGAGCGCAAGGACGAGCGTAACAACGATCGCCGCAACCGTCAGCGCGACCGCAAGCAGCGCAATAAGGAGCGCAATGCCGCTCCGACTGAGCCCACGCTTTCGCGCGAGGAGCTCGCGGCCATGAAGGTCGCCGAGCTGCGCGAGAAGGCCAAGGAGTTCGAGATCGAGACGACCGGCAAGAAGAAGGCCGAGCTCGTCGAGGAGATCTACACTACCGCCGCAAAGGCCGAGGGTTTCCGCGATATCAAGGGCATTCTGCAGATTCGCCCAGACAGCTCCGGCATCATCCACGCCCATGGCTACATGAAGTCCAACGACGACGCCTTCGTGCCCGCATACCTCATCCGTTCCGCGCGTCTGCGCACGGGCGATGTCATCGAGGGCTCGCTGCGTCCTTCGCGCGGCGGCGACAAGCGCGCCGGCCTCGCCAAGATCACGACCGTCAACGGCATGGATCCTGAGCAGATTCGCAATCGCCCCAAGTTCGGCGACCTCACCCCGGTCTATCCCAACGAGCCGCTGCGCATGGAGCATGGCAAGGATTCCATTACCGGTCGTGCCATCGACATCGTGTCGCCGATCGGCAAGGGTCAGCGCGGTCTGATTGTGTCCCCGCCTAAGGCCGGCAAGACGACGATCCTCAAGAAAATCTGCCAGTCTATCTCGATTAACAACCCCGAGGTGCACCTCATCTGCCTGCTCGTCGACGAGCGCCCCGAAGAGGTCACCGATATGCAGCGTTCCATCAAGGGCGAGGTTGTGGCGTCGACCTTCGATATGCCCGCCGACAACCACACTCGCGTGGCAGAGCTCGTCATCGAGCGCGCCAAGCGCATCGTGGAACTGGGCGGCGATGTTGTAGTTGTGCTCGACTCCATCACGCGTCTTGCCCGCGCCTACAACTTGGCGGCGCCCGCCTCAGGCCGCATCCTTTCGGGCGGCGTTGATTCGGCGGCACTGTATCCGCCCAAGCGTTTTCTGGGTGCAGCCCGCAATATCGAGAACGGTGGCTCGCTCACCATCCTGGCCTCCGCACTCATCGATACCGGTTCCAAGATGGACGAGGTCATCTTTGAGGAGTTCAAGGGTACCGGCAACATGGAGCTCAAGCTCGACCGCGACCTGGCCGATCGCCGCATTTTCCCGGCCATCGACCCTGTTGCCTCGGGTACGCGCAACGAGGACCTGCTGGTCGACGAGCAGATGCGCCCGTTTGTCTTTGGTCTGCGTCGCATCCTCGCCGGCATGAACAATACCGAGCGCGCGGCCGCATCGTTTATCAAGGGCCTCAAGGGCACCAACACCAACCAGGAGTTCCTGGTGCGTTCGGCCAAAAAGCATAGCGACTACGAGCAGACGTTCTAAGTCGTCAACCGCACGCGGCGTTATTGCCGGCGCGATGAAGGGTCGGGGCTTGCGCCTCGGCCCTTTTTATATCGCCACTCGGCGCCAGTTATCGACCATAAGACTGGCAAGCAGCAGGTTTCCCGTTTCAATCCGACATCGTCGCTTGCAATCGACAGGGCGGTTTCGCATAATAGCTTTTAAGCTTCGCGACGGAAAACGCAGATGAAACGAACCATATACCGTTGCTTTGGGGCATAGCCCCGCTTCATCTTCTCTCGCGCAGCCAACTGAATGATGCGATTTGGGTGCTGGAAGATGGGGAGAGCTCATGGCTTCTTCTGATGCAACACAACGAGCAGTCCTTGCCGGACTTTCGTGCGGGATCGGCCTTGCCGCTCCCGTGGTTATGTATGCCGCGACGCTACCGTTTTCGTCGGTGAACGAGACGGTCGTGGCGGGTGCGGTTCCCTTCGCCGTGGGCGCGGTGGCGGGCGTGGGTATCTATGCCGCCTCGCTGGGTATCTCCGAGTACCATGCGCAGCGTGAAGAGCGTCTGTTCCAGCCCGATGCCATGGGCGGTGCCGCCAATCTCAATCAGCATCAAAGCGAGTTCAAGACCGCCTCGATTCCAGCTCAGCAGCAGGATGCGACTCCTTATGCTACCGCTTCTGCTTCTCAGGCTCAGTCGGAGCAGTCTACCTCGGCATTCCTTTCCGGCCTGACTGGTGCGTTCCAGCGCCGTCATACCGATGATGGTGTCCCTACCATCGCTCGAGCCGCAGATGCCATGGACGAGGCCGAGGCTTGGTCCATGATCGACAGTATGCTCGACGACGATTCGCCGGTGAGCTGCGACCCTGCACACTCGCGCGACGTCTATCAAGTCGCCATCGACGAGCTCACCAACGGCGGGCAGACCGGCTCCTTCAATCGCGACGACATCGCCGCCGCGGCACGCGCCGTATCTGGCTCCCAGGCCGCCCCTGCGGGCGGCACGGCGGCTTTCGTGGCACTTGTCGCCAACGCGGCAGCCAATAACGCCTACAGTGCTACCTCGGCGGACGCGAACGCTTCTGCCGACAATTCGTACGTTGATGAAGCCATGGCCGCGGACGAGGAGGCCGTTGCCGCCCGCCGTGCCGCCGAAAGCTCGCTGTGGGGCGCTCCTGCCCAGCAGCAGGCGGCTGAGGCTGCGCCGTACAATGTAAACCTCGCCAGCATGCCTATCATCTCCGGTGCCGCGGATATCGATTTCGATGACCTCGATGAGCCTGCAGCCATCACCGCATCGATTGATGCCCAAGATCGCATCGACACCGGCGACCTTCCGGATGCCTCACTCGAGGTTGATGTCCCCATGGCTGATTACTCGGGCCACGAGGACATGTGGGCCGCCGCCACCGCGATTCTGGATGAGATTGACGAGCCTGCTCCTGTTGCAGCCCCCGCTCCCGTCGCTGCCCCTCAGCCTGCTGCCCCCGCCTATGTCGGCCGTCACAGCGCTGTGTTCCCCGAGGATACTGCCCGTATCTCGCGCGAGAGCATCGAGCGGGCCGAGGCTATTGCCGCCGGCATTATGGAAAACCGTCGTCACGAGCGCGTCAATCAGATCCTCGAGGAGGAGATCGAGCGCCTGCAGTCCTCTACCGCCAAGCGTACGGGCCGTGCCTACCTGAGCGTTATCGAGGGCGGTACCGCCAGCTTCGCGCCGCTCCGCGCGGAGGCATAACTTCTGCATGGTTAAGATCAATCGAAAATGGGCGGTCGTGACCTGCCTGATGGCGCTCTTGATCTGGGGCAATTCGCTGGTTCCCGGCTCGGGGTCGGGCTCGCTGAGCCTAACGGTCATGGAAGCTATCCGCGGTTTCCTGCACGGCGTGGGACTTCCATATGAATGGGTGACCAACTTTGTTGTTCGCAAGTGCGCGCATTTTACCGAGTATATGGTGCTCGGCATCTTGGCAACGCACGCCTTTGATTTTGAGGGCCGGCGCACCTTTGACGTGCTGCTGCCCACGGCGGTGTTCCTGCTGCTGATTCCTTCGATCGACGAGACGATTCAGCTCTTTGTGCCGGGACGCGCCGGCATGATCACCGATGTGATGATCGACTGCTGTGGAGCGGCAACGGGCGTTGTGCTCCGATATCTACTACGATCGCTCATATGTGCCAAAAAGGCCGCCTAGGACGTATGCTTGGTGCTAGGCGGCCTTTTTTATTAGAGGGCTTATATAGGGCGTGGTGGCGTCGTTCCGTAGGTTGGATTTGCCGGGCGCGCCACGCCCTGTGGGTGCGTCTGTTACTGAAGCGCCTGCGCGCCCAGGGCCAGGCAGCCCATGATGCCCTGCTTGCCCTCAAGGCTGTTGTTGACAATATAGGTATCGATGTCGTTGACCTCGGGCGTGACGATATAACCGTTGAGCATCTCGGCGCACTTCTTGCACGCGAGCGGCACGATGGGGGTGTGGTCGGCCACGCCGCCACCGATGATGATCTTTTGCGGCGCGTAGCACAGCGTGTAGGTCATGAGCGCCTGTGCCAGATAGCCTGCGAGCAGGTCCATGGCCTCCGGGTCATCGGCCATGTCTCCGGCGCTCTTGCCATCCCAGCGCTTTTTAACGCCGGGGCCGGCGATGAGACCCTCGAGGCAATTGTCGTGGAAGGGGCAGGCGCTGTGCTCGCCAATGGTGTCGCGCGGGTCGCGCGTGACCAGGATGTGGCCGGCCTCGGGATGCATCATGCCGTGTACGAGCTTACCGCCCGAGAGCACGCCGGCGCCCACGCCGGTGCCGATGGTCAGATACACAACGTCAGTGAGGCCCTGGGCGCAACCAAAGGTGACCTCGCCCAGGCAGGCGACGTTGACGTCGGTGTCGTAGCCGCAGGGGATATTGAGCTCGTTTTGGATAGTGCCCAGCAGGTCAAAGTAGCGCCATGCCGTTTTGGGCGTCTCCAGGATCTTGCCGTATTGGGGCGAGGCAGGGTTGACTGCGGTGGGGCCAAAGGCGCCGATGCCCAGCGCGGCGATGCCCTTGTCGGCAAACCATGCATTGACGGCCTCAACGGTCTCCTGCGGGGTCGTGGTCGCGATCTGCTCACGCTCCAGGACCGTACCGTCTGCATAGCCCGTGGCGCAGACCATCTTGGTGCCGCCGGCCTCGAGCGCTCCGATAAGCTGCTGTTCTGCCATAGTATTCCTCTCTCTGGGACGAGTTGCTCCGTGACTAAAGTATAGGGCTCTAAACCATTTAAGAAAGCGCTATAAAAAGAAGCCTCGCAACGTGGCGGGCGGTGCGGGGCTTCTTTGGTTGCTTTAGTTGCCGGGCCGTTCTTACCCGCGCGGCTTGATTTTATCACGTAGCGACTTGAGGTTCTCCAGTGCCGCGTTAAGCGTCTCGTCCCGCTTGGCAAAGTGGAAACGAATCAGATGGTTGACGGGCTCGCGGAAGAAGCTCGAGCCGGGCACGGCGCCCACGCCCACCTTGGATGCGAGGTCCTCGCAGAATTCGAGGTCGCTGTCATAGCCAAACTCAGAGATGTCCATCATGACGTAGTAGGCGCCCTGCGGCACGTTATGCTCAAGACCGATGCTATCGAGCCCCTGGCAGAACAGGTCGCGCTTGGCGGTGTAGAGGTCGAGGACCTCCTGGTAATAGCTGTCGTCGAAGTTGAGGGCGGTGACGACAGCTTCCTGCAGGGGAGCGGCGGCACCCACGGTGAGGAAGTCGTGGACCTTCTTGATGCGCTCGGTGATCTGGGCCGGGGCAATGGTGTAGCCCAGACGCCAGCCGGTGATGGAGTACGTTTTGGACAGCGAGCTGCAGCTGATGGTTCGCTCGAACATGCCGGGCAGCGTGGCCATATAGACGTGCTCGTGGGGCGCGTAGACGATGTGCTCGTACACCTCGTCGGTGATGCAGTAGGTGTCGTACTTTTTGCAGAGGTCGGCGATAAAGGTGAGCTCCTCGCGCGTAAAGACCTTGCCGCAAGGGTTGGAAGGGTTGCACAGGACGATGGCCTTGGGGTCGTTGTCGCGGAAGGCCGCCTCGAGTGTCTCGCGGTCAAAGTCGAATGTGGGCGGGTTGAGCGGCACGTAGATAGGCTCGGCACCCGAAAGGATCGTGTCGGCGCCGTAGTTCTCGTAGAACGGCGAGAAGATGACGACCTTGTCTCCGGGGTTCGTAACCGTCATCATGGCGGCCATCATGGCCTCGGTGGAGCCGCAGGTGACTACGATATTCTCGTTGGGGTTTACCGACATGCCCATAAAATGCTCCTGCTTGGCGGCAAGCGCCTCACGCATGGCCTGGGAGCCCCAGGTGATGGAGTACTGGTGGTAAAGCGGCTTGGGGTCGGTGGCGATGGTGCTGAGGCTATCGAGCAGCTGCGCTGGGGGATCGAAGTCAGGGAAGCCCTGCGAGAGATTGACAGCGCCGTACTTATTGGAGATGCGTGTCATGCGGCGGATGACCGAATCGGTAAACGTTGCCGTGCGGTTGGAGAGTTCTTTCATGACGGTCCTTTCGAGCATTTGCAGTGGGGCAAGTTTACTCCTATGAAACCGGTGGGATTTGCTCGAAATGGTCTCGAAAGACTCTTTTCAAAATTCTTGAAAATTGGGGCTTGCATCACGTGGCGTTCCTTGCAATAATAGTCGAGCGCGAAGCGCACAGGACACGGTGGGTGTAGCTCAGTTGGCTAGAGCGACGGGTTGTGGTCCCGTAGGTCGAGGGTTCGAGTCCCTTTACCCACCCCAGTTCTTGCTTCGTGTTGATATCGGGTCGTTAGCTCAGTTGGTAGAGCAGGGGACTCTTAATCCCAAGGTCCAGGGTTCGACCCCCTGACGGCCCACCACACGATATCTCCTCTAAAGTCCGCCACAACGGACTTTAGCTTTGGGTCGTTAGCTCAGTTGGTAGAGCAGGGGATTCTTAATCCCAAGGTCCAGGGTTCGACCCCCTGACGGCCCACCAAAGAACATGCAGGTCAGTGCTTCGGCGCTGACCTTTTTTGTTTTCCGAGAAGCCAATTCATAACCGTCCGTTACCGTTCGCGTTTTTCGCCCCCTGCCGTTTATGCGCGGCAGGGGGCGTTTTATGCATTTAGCAGGTAGCGGACCTAGGGAACGGCATTTTAGAGCGTCTCGGCACCAAGACCGGTGCCATTAAAACCGCCGTCCGCGCCGCCGCCCTCGACGATCTGCAGGGCACGCCCGACCTGCCTGGCGGCCTTCTCGCGCTCCGCCAGGCCCGGTTTGATGTAATGGCGGTAATCTGTCCCCAGGTCCGTATGGCCGTGCAGATCCATGATGCTCAGCGGGTCGATGTCGCTTGCCGCCATGATGGTCTCGGACGTGTGGCGCAGGGCCTTGGGCGGGATATACCGCAGGTCGTGGCGTACGCACATGCGCCGCCATGCGCGCACGAGGTTATCGCCGCGCATGTTGACGATGCGCTGCCCGCTCCACTCCCGCACCTGCTCCGTAACCGAAGTGCCGCCCTTGACGGTTATGCTCGGGCGCAGCTCGTCCATGATCTGGTGCAGGCGCTCTCGGCCGGCCAATAAAACCGGCACGGTGCGCACGGAATGGGCGTTCTTGGTCTCCTTCACGCCGTCCTCGTCCGTGTACGCGCGGCAGACCTCGATATACTCGGAAACCGTCGGCTGCCCCGTGGCGAAGTCGTAGGTCGTGGTGACCTTGAGGTCGCACGGGCGCACGGCCAGAGCCTCCTCCTTGCGCAGCCCGCTCAGCCCCAATATCAGGTAGGCGTTCATGACCAGATCGGCGCGGTCGTCGCTGGCGGCGAGCTTGCGCAGCGCCTCGGCGGCCTCGGGGATGCTCCACGGCTCCACGGGCGCCTGCTTGGCCTTGGGGGCGATGACGCGGCGGCGGAAGGGTTCCGTCGATACCCATCCGTCATCGAAGGCGCGGCGCATGACGGCGCGCAGGGTAGTCTTGGTCTTTGCCGGCGCGCCCGAGTGCTCGATGCAGCTACGCATCATGTCGTGTGTTATCTCGGAGATGTCGATGCTCCCCAGGACGGGGGAGATGTAGTTCTCCATCTGGCCGTCGTACTCGCGCAGGCTCGCCTTGGAGCGTGGCTTGCCGCGGTTGCTGGGGGAGTCGCGGAACACGCCCCAGTAGTACATGTCGAGCGTCACTCCCGCGTGCGCCGCCTGGGACACGCCGAGCTCGCGGGCGAGCTCGGCGATGGCGATATCGGCCTCGGTCTCGGTGCCGTACACGGTGCGCGACACGCGGCGCACGTGGCCGTCCGCGCGGAAGCCCGCCTGCACGCGGATCACCCACTTGCCGGGCGCGACCTCGCGCTTGGAGCCGAGTTTTGACCTCGAAGTATCGTTGCTTGCCATATAATGGTCCTGCCTTTCCCTTTTTGCCGGAGGGCATATGCCCCGTGCGGATCCGCCAAGATTGCCGCACGGGGTTTCTTTATGTCTTGAGCTGTCAAAGAATCTTTGACAGCTGGGGTGCCCGCTAGGTTTTTCCGGAAAAACCGAAAAAAACCTAGCTGTGCCAGCACCGTTAGTACGATAATCACGATAACGAGACGTACCTACGAAGGAATACGGCTGGGTTCCCGAATGGGAGTAGGCGGTTATTTCCGCTTAGAATCCTTTGCCCCTGGGGTCGTCTCGTTTTGTTTTTCTCTCCCTTCACCTATTTGCTGGGGTCAGCAAAATGGGAAACAACTGGGGTTTTTGGTGCGCACCTTGGAGGTTTTTTAGAAAAAACCGAAAAAACCTGCCGCGCCTAGGCTTCGAAGAGCGTCCCGTCTTCAGATCGCTTGAGCAGCTCGACAAAACCTATCTCCTTCAAGACGTGCTTAATCGCGTATGCCTTCACGTATCTCGTGAGCAGCGTTGTCAGATCGCGAATGAACGACGAGAACTCTGCAGGCGTGAGGTAGCGCTCGAGCATCCAAACCATCTTTATGTAGTTGACGCTTTTCCTACCGCCGACCCGGGCGCAATAGAGCCGCTCGTCGTGGGCACAGACGTTTCGGAACTTAACGAGCGTCTCGATTGACACTGTCGCCTTCTTCTCGTCGAAGTATCCCAGACGCTTCGATCCGGTTCTGCCCGTCGAGGCGACTATCATCTTGCATACGCCCCTCTGCTCCGTCGGTTTCATGAGGTTGAAGAAGTGCTCGATGTTGCCGAAGGTCAAGTCGTTAACGAGCACCCAGAGCGGGACGGACCCGTAGGTATCCCGATAGTGGCTCACGAATCCCGAATCACTCTTCTCCGCTCGTCTCCCGAGTATCCCCGTGAGCCCCGAGACCTCCTTCGCATATTCCGTTCCGTCCGATGTCGGCACGAATTCCTGTTCGCTGCAGAAACTTGACTGAAGGAGGTAGTCGTTCGGGGACCTGTGCGCTTCGGAAAACGTATAGGCGACGGCGGTCTTAACCTTTGCCTCGGCGAGGATGAGATACCTGAACGTCAGCGATCTCAGCTCGCGGTCGAACGTATAGAGAGCGCAGAGGTCTGAAAACTTGGAGCCCTCGACATAGCGGTCCTCTCCCGCTTGGGCGGTTCGCTCGGCGTCGATGAAGGGGTCCTTGTATCCGTTGACGATGGAGTAGTAGCCCTCGCGCATGAGAACCTCGTGGGTCTTCTCGTCGACTTTCATCCCTCGCGCGCGGAGCAGGTCGACCTGCTCCTGAATGGTCAGAAATGGTTTTGCTCCCATTTGTGCTCCTAAATGAAGAAAGGCGGCCATCCTGGAGGACAGCCGCCTTTCCGCAGGACGCGGGTCCCGTAGGATCCCCGCGTCAATACCGCTGTCCTGTACTTTAACGATTTGTCGGCCCCGGGTCAATCGTCGCAAGATAATTCCGTCCGGTCCGGGGTCACGGACGGTCTCTACGCGGACCTTATTTGATCCGCTTCCAGCCCTTCGATTTCAGACGCTGCAGCCTGATTTTGGGACAGCTCGGCCTGGTCGCGTGCCGTCTCCAGGATCTTCGAGCGCCTCTTCTCGGTGCTCTGTCGGTAGCAGTAGAGCAGCTCGCCCTCCTCGGGGTCGAGGCTATCGGCAAACCCATCATTCAAACCGGGCGGCCATCCACAGAGGTCGTTTGGCGTACAACCAAATACCTCGGCTATTACGCAAGCGTCCTCTGCGGTTAGTTTCACTTCACCTCGCTCGATTGATGCATAGCGGCGTTCTTTCCACCCAAGAGCGCGGGCGGCGTCTGGCTGCTTCTTAAAGCCAGCGGCCTCGCGCATCTTCTTTATCGAGAGTTCGTACATATATCTCTCCCTTCTTTGGATAGAAGTCTACGCGAAATGTGTATATCTATCAATAAAGTTACTAGAATCATGTTGACAATACGTGAATCACGTAGATAATGAGTATCAGCAACCGTGAAACACGTAGAAAGATAGAACGGAGGTACGCGAATGACGGATATCTGCACACGAGTCGCCCATAACCTGCGCGTGGCTATGGCCCACGCCGACATCAAGACCGCTGAGGAGCTCTCCGCGGTATCGGGCGTGTCGGCCTACAGCATCCGCAACTATCTGGCCAAGGCCTCGACGCCTTCGCTCGAGAGCCTCGCGGCGTTGGGGTTGGCCCTTGGCTGCACGCCCAACGACCTGATGGGCTGGAACACGCCCGAGGCCGCCTAGACATGGAGGAAGAGATGGAAGTCAAGAAGATGGGCGAGCTCACGCTCGGCGTGAAGCTGAAGGGCGTGGACGAGCTGCAGGAGAGGCTCGACAAGGCCGCCGACTACATCCACGCCGCCCGCGAGATTCTGGAATCGCTCGCGGACGGCGTGGAGATCGGGGCCGACCTTATCGGATCCGATACGACGTCCCGCAGCGGGGACAGCTCGTCTGGGGACCGCGAAGCGTGAAGCGCTCGCCGCAGGTCTGGCAGGTTATCTCGAGGGAGCCGGTTGCAGCGGCCTCCTCGATTCCCCTGACGGCGACGCGGTTGAGGGCCTTCCGGTCGATCTTGAGGCCTTGAAAGGTCTTTGACATGTAATCACCTCCTTTCGCGTAAAGGGATGAACGCAAAGGAGTTTACGGGTTCGTGGGGACATGGAGATGAATGAGATCAGACGGCTCCGCAAGAAGGCGGGACTCTCGCAGTTCAAGCTCGCGGTGAAGGCGGGCGTGACCGAGACGACGGTGCGGAACTGGGAGCGCCGGGGGATAGCCGACGCGAAGTACGGGACGGCCAAGCGGCTCGCGAGGGCGCTGGGCGTGCCCATGGATGATCTGGAGGAAGAGGGGTGACCCGGGCGCTGCTGGCCTCGGCCGTCGTGATGGACGCCGCGGGGTGGCTCTGCACCGCGCAGGGGGCATACGGCCTCGCGCGGGTGTGCTTCTCGGCCGCGCTGCCGCTCATTGTGGCGTGGGCGCTCGCGTCGCTATGGGCGCGCTAGCCGAGCCATTCGGAGCGGTGCGCGGCGATCGCCTTGACCACCGTGTGTCTGATGGAGAAGTCGGTCGCGGTGAGCATCGAGCCGACCGGCGGCGTGCCGAAGATGCCGAGCTCGCACAGCGCGAGGGCGTCGGCATCGAGCGGGGAGAGGCTGACGGAGCCCTCGTCGAGCGCTTGGCGCACGAGCGCCTTCCGTCTTCTCGACATGGCGAGGAACACGGCGGAGAGGCGGTCGTCCATCCTCCTGCGCCTTGCCCAGGCGCTCCTCGCGGCGACGATGCGCGCGGTCGCGTATCCGAGCATGGCGGCGGCGCCGGTCAGGAGGAGGCACGAGGCCGGATTCTCGGCGACCATCACGCGCACGTCTTCGGCCATCGCGGCGACCGAGCCGAACCCGACCGCGCCGGCGATGGTGACCAGCAGGTCGATGTTCTCCTTCGCGGCTTTGAGCGTCTTGTTCATCTTCGATTCCCTTCCAAGGAGGTTCCCATGGGTTTCATTCTCGCACTCTCCTTCGCGTTCCTGTTCGGCGTCGGCCTCGGCCTCATGCGCCGCTGACGGCGGGCCCGCCCCCGTCGCGCCACGGGTTCCGTACCGCCCCATTCCGCGGGGCCCGTGGCGCGACGGGGCCGGACTCCCTATTTCCGGCCCATATGGTGCCGCCGCCGACTTGGCGGGGCGGCGGCACCGCTCCCTTTGGCGGGGGAGCGCCCTCCGGCCGCGCCTCTTGGTGCGGCCCTCCGGCAAGGGATTGGCTCAACGAATGAAAGGAGAAGGCCATGTGGATGTCTATAGCCAAGGGCGCGAGGTACGCCTGCTGCGACAGCACCACGTTCCGCGCGATGGTCATGCAAGGGGTCATCCCGCGCTACCCGTCGCTCAACCCCAACAGCTCGCGCGAGGTGGTGCGCAGCGAGGACATCGACGCCGCCATCATGGCGCGCGGCGCGGTGCCGGCGCTGCCGTCGCCCGACTGCGTGCCGGCGCGCCGACCGAGGCGGGTGGCGTGATGGGCGACCTGGTCTGGGAGGCGGGCTGCCGCCTCGGCGCGTGGTGGGGCTCGCTGCCCGAGCGCGTGCGCAGCGTGGTGTGCGCCGTGGCGCTCATCGGCCTGATCGCCGTGGCCGGCGCCGTCGAGGGGACCGCACCGAGCGGGATGTACTACTAGGAGGTTTGATATGCAGTTTGAGAAGAGGTCCGTGCGCCTGGGCGACATCCGCCCGAGCGGGCAGAACCCGCGCGAGGACTTCGGCGACATCGGCGCCCTGGCCCGCAGCATCGAGGCGACCGGCGGCGAGCCGCTGAACCCGCCCGTGGTCGTGGCGGACGGCAACGTGTTCCGCATCGTCGACGGCGAGCGCCGTTACCGTGCGCTGTCGTCCATCTACGGCGAGGACCGCGAGGTCTCCGCGCTGGTGGCTGACACGATGGACGAGGCCAATGAAATCGTAGCCATGCTCGCCACCGACGACAAGCGCCAGCTGACCGAGGCCGAGCGCGCCCGCGGCGTGCAGCAGATGCTCGTGCTGGGCATCGACGAGCAGCGCATCGAGCGCGCGAGCCGCGCCACCGCCGGGCAGATCCGCGCTGCGCGCCGTCTGCGCGGGCGCATCGACGCCGGCGCGCAGGTGACGCTCGAGCAGCTCGAGGCCGCGAGCGCCTTCGAGGACGAGAAGGATATCGAGGCGGTCCTCGCCGCCGGCGAGGGCTGGGCGGGCAAGGCCGACAGCATCCGCCGCCGCGTCGAGCGCGAGGAGGCCAAGGCCGAGGACTACGACGCCTTCGGCGACGCGGGCATTCCGGTGGTGAAGGAGAAGCCCGAGGGGTTCACCTACAAGGACTGGTCCCACGTCGGCCTCGTTGCCACGAAACTTGAGTCCAAGGAGTTTGCCGCCGGAACCGTCGCCGTGTGGAGCGGCAGCTACTGGGAGCTCTATGGGCCGAAGGACGCCGAGCCCGAGAAAACAGATGAGGAGATCCGGGCCAAGCAGGAGGCCGCGCGCGAGGAAGCGGCGCTGAAGAGCCTCTACAGGAGCCTGATCGGCTTCGTGGCGTCCGGCGCCTTCGCTATGTCAAAGGACCTCATGATGAAGGTGCGCGCGGAACGTCCCGACCCGGCCGGGCGGCCCGAGTACATGGGCGGCGGCACTCTGACCGAGGACAAGGAGCGCTTCGGGGCCGTGCGCGACGAGTTCGCCCGCAACGTCAAGGCGTGCAGGCCCAACGAGTACGAGGCCGGCTACTGGCTCATGGCGGCGGCCGATGACATGGCCTGCCTCAACAAATGCTGGGGCGACGACGCGGAGGAGTGGCTCGACCACTATGACGTCTTCTGCTCCGCGGGCTTCGAGCCCGGCGAGGAGGACGTGTGGCTCATGGAGAGGGTGCAGGCGAGTTTCAAGGAGGAGAAGGATGAGTAGCGAAGACGAGAACTACGTCACGGCGACGGTGACGGCCAGGGGGCGCGGGTGCTCCGTCCTCTGCCGCGAGGCAATGGTGGCGACGGTGAGGGCGGACGGCGGGCCCGGACCATCGATTCACATCGGCTCCTTCGACCCGCATTCGATTCGAGTCCTCGCGGAAGCAGCCCTCTCGGAGCTGCTCTCGGCCGGAGTCCGCGCCGGCATCCCCCTGGAAGCCATGCGCATCGAGCTCGTCTACGCCGCGGTGCGCTGCGGGCTCCCGGAGGAGGAAGAGCGGGACGCGATCCGCTACGACCTCGACATCGACGTGGACGAATCTGGCAAGGAGGAGAAGGATGAGTAGCGAGGGTCAGATGGCCGAGGTCACGGTCGAGTACCAGGGGTGCCGCCGCGAACTGGAGGCCAAGGCCGCCATGGTCGTAACGTCGTGCGAGGGCAAGGACGGCGACGGCGTGTGTCTCGGCTCGTTCAACGTCCAGGCCCTCGTGAATCTCGCCTACGGGGCGGTGGAGATGGTCCTGAAGATCGCCGCAAGGTTGGGGGTCGACTCCAATGCCGCGAGGGGGCTCATCATCACCTGCGTGCTCGACGAAGGCCGTGCCGCGTCCGTCGAGGAGAAGTTCGGCGTCGACTTCAATGCACGCGACGAGATCGCCCGCATTGCCGAGGACCTCGGTGTCGATGCCGAGGTCTAGCGAGCGCCGGGCTGTCGTGCAGCGCGGGGCGGACGGGCGCTGGTTCGCCCGCCCCTACATGGGCACCGACCGCGTCACGGGCAGGCGGATCAGGCCGTATAAGTCCTGGGACGGGGACCTGTCCCGCGAGCAGGCGCAGGCCGAGTGCGACAGGTGGATCGCGACCTATATCCCGTCCTCGGCGCAGGACAGCTCCAAGCGCCTCTCGTCGATGCTCGAGACCTACGTCTCGGACCCGGTGAACGGCCTGGCCGACAACTCCGTCGCCGCCTACCGCAGCGTGATCAGGACGATGGTGGAGCCGACCATCGGGCGCATCCCTTACGACCAGCTGCAGCCCTGGGACGTGTCCACCGCCTACCGCATGCTGCTCGCGCCCAGGAGCGGCAAGGGCCTGTCGCCCAAGACCGTGCTCGTCATGCACGCACTGCTCAAGGGCGTGTACAGGACGTGGAGCCATGCCATCGGCCGCGACATCATGCTCGAGGTCCCGGCGCCCAGGGCGAAGCCCGCGGAGCCGTTCGCCCTGTCCGAGCTCGATGCGGACGAGCTGTCCCGCGCGATGGTGTCCGCCATGTCCTCGCGCGACGCCACGGGCGCCAACATCGCCAGGCGCACCGAGGCAATGGCGGTCTTCCTCGCGCTCCACACGGGCCTGCGGTGCGGGGAGGTCTGCGGCCTGCAGCGCCGCGACTGGCGCCGCTCCCTGCATGACATCCACGTGGCGGGGCAGGCCGTCGAGAAGCCCAGCCTGCACAGGCAGGCCTACACCAAGGGCAAGCGAGCGCGGAACGTCTCGATTTCGCCGGCGGTCGAGGCGCAGCTGGAGCGCCACCTGGCGTGGCAGGACTCGTGGCTCGTTCGCAAGGGCCCCGCCGCCCCCGTGATCACCTTCGGCTGCGCGGGAGGGCTCGCGAGGCCGTCGACCGTGACGGCCCGCTTCAAGGCGATCGCGCGCGAGCTCGAGCTGCCCGGGGAGGCTGTGTTCCACACGCTCCGGCACACGCACGCCACGTGGCTGCTCACGCACGGGTGGGACATGCGCCTGGTGCAGGAGCGCCTGGGGCATGCGAACGTCAAGACGACGCTCGAAGCGTACGGCTCGGTCATGCCGGGCCGCGACAGGGAGGCCGCCGTGGCCTTCACCGATTCGATCTACGGAGGTGACACGGATGAATAACTACAACTTCAACAGGGACTTCTACGAGGGCTGCCGCGCACTCGGCGACAAGGAGGGCATGGCGCTCGCCTGGGCGATGCTGCGCTACGGCTACGAGGGAATCGAACCCAAGCTGAAGCCGGCGACCATGGCGGCGTTCACCTTCGCAAGGGGGCGCATCGACGCCATGGTCAACGGTAGCCTTGGGGGTCTCAAGAGGGCGGCCAATACGGGTAGCCAAGGGGGTAGCCAAGCCAATGCGCAAGGGGGTAGCCGACAGGCTAGACAAGGGGGTAGCCAACAGAAAGAGAAGGAGAAGGTGAAGGAGATAACCCTTGCGGGTTATAGCGAGGCCCGCCACGCGCCAGACGACTTCGACCCGCCCTCGATGGAGGACGTGGAGGCCTACTTCGCCGCCAACTGCCTGCGCGGCGACCCCCGCCAGTTCCTCGACCACTACGCCGCCCAGGGCTGGACGCTGCCGAGCGGGCTGCCCGTGACCGACGTCTGGGCGCTCGCCCGCAACTGGAGCCGCAAGCAGGTCGGCTTCGACGCGGACCGCAAGGCGCGCGGCGGCCAGACCTCCCAGGAGGTCGAGCGCGCCGCCGTGTGGAGGCCCGTGAAGACGGACGCCGAGCGCATAGCCGAGCTCCGGCGCGAGATAGCGGAGGCGTCATGATCACCCTCTGGGAGATGCTCAGGAACAAGGAGGCCGACCCCGCCGCCGGCCGCCCGCTCGACCTGACGCGGATCTACATGGCCAACGTCATGTCGCACGGGGAGGCCGCCCTGCTGACCAAGAGGCAGGAGCTCCACGACCGTGAGGCACGCGAGGCGCAGCGCGCCGACCTGTACAAGAAGGTCGCCGCCATCGCGGGCGGCGAGGAGCCGAAGGGCGATGAGCCGAGGGGCGATGAGCCGGAGCCCGGGTATGTCAAAAGTGAGCCAACGGGCGCGAAGGAACTCGGGCAGCAGGCGCTGGGGTTCCCGCCGCTAGACGGCACAGGCGGCACGGCCGAGGAGGCCGAGGCGGCAATTAATGCCATATTGTCCGAGGAGAGAAAGCGAGAGACGTTTTGACCGAGATCTCAGCGGTGATGAGGGCCTACCGCGATGCCCTCGACAGGCACCGGATTCCCTGGGCCGACGATACGTGCGACACGGGGCCGGTGGGCCGCTACCGGATGCGAATCGAGCGCACCAAGACCATCCTGGACGAGCACGAGGTGAGCGTGATCTGGGGCTACCAGTGCCTGCCCGTGGACGAGCCCGACGATTCCGCCGACGAGGGCGAGGAGGCCGAGGTGAAGGTCCGGACCGCCGGCATAACCTACGGCTATCCCGACTACCTGGAGGTTTCGTACGACCCGATCGGCGCGGATCCGTTCGTGGCCGCGCCCGGCGACATCCTCGCGGAGGTCTTCGGCGTGAGGGGTGAGTCGCGATGAGCTACGTGTGCGGCCCCGCCGACTGGATCGACCTCGCCGTCGGCAGACTCGAGGACGCCAAGAGGTCGCTCAGGGAGCGCGATAGGCTGCGACAAGGTGCGACAGGAGTGCGACATGTCGCGACGAGCCGCGACATCTGCGACGAGCTGCGCCAGGCGAGGCGATGCCTCAACAAGGCGCTGATCATGGTCGCGGAGGAGAAGGAGATCGAGAAGGATTGGAGCACGAAGTGAGAGATAGGAACGAGTGGTTCAAAGAGGTCAAGGGAGCCCTGCGGCATCTCGAAATCGAGGCCGTGGAAAACCCCTTCGCGTGGCCGACTGTCACGTGCGTTGCAGATGGGGAGGATGTCCTGCGTGCACTTGGGCTTCATCCGTCTCGTGATGTCGGCGGCATAGTAAACATCGATGAGAGCGAAGTCTGCGAGCTCGTCAAGCTCATCGGTCCCGAGCCCGTCACGGGCTCCACGTCGGACGGGTACCACACGTTCGACGAGCTCTACCATCACCGGGCGGTGCTGTTCTCGGTGATCGTGGCCATGTTCCGCGGGCGCTCGTGGAAGTCGCTCCACCACCATGACGGGACGATGTACGACGGCATGTTCATCGTGGGCATCGACACGCCCGCAGGCCCCGCCACCTACCACTACGACGTCGAGCCGTACTGGGACATGTTCCCGTGCGAGGTGCTCGACCGCGCGCCCGAGTGGGACGGCCACACGCCCGACGACGCCATCGAGCGCATCGGAAGCCTGCGAGACGTCCTGCAGGAGGAAGTCAAGGAGGAAGGGAGCGAGAAATGATGGAAGTCCCTCTCCCCAAGGACCATGAGGGTCGCGAGATTCCTCTGGACACCGAGGTTCTGTATGACGCGAAAGGCGGGGAGATGCACGTCTCCAGTTACCGCTATCAACGTGATGTGCTGGGCTTGTCCACGGGATGGAATGTGATCAGCGAGGATGCAGTGGGGCAGACCTGGCAGTATCCCGCAGACGGTCTCTACCTCAACCGCCCCGACAGCTGGAAGAAGCTGGAGGAGGACTTGAGCAACGGAGCCATTGGTGGTGAAGTGCTGGGCATGCTCCCATACTGCTCCTATTCAGGCAGCGAAGCCTTAGCGTGCGACAAATGCCGCTTCGGCGGAGACAACCGCTGTGTGTCCAACGTCTTCACCGACATCCGCAATCGCATCCGCAGGATGAGGGGCGAGCTTTAATGAGCCGAGATTTCATTGAGCTATACGACGACGATGGCTACAGGTACATCGTCAACATGGACAAGATCTCATTCGTCAACGTCGCAGGCAGAAAGGTCTGGGCTGGTGAGGTGGCCACGCTCGCAATATGCGATGAGAGCATGGAGCGTCTTTTAAGCAGGCTGAGGGGTGAGGGCGATGCTGACTAGGGACCTGACGCCGTGCTTCGTTCAGGACTTCGGCTTGGGCTCGAGGACGGGCTACGAGAAGGCCCTGCTGGTCGGAATGTTCGACAGGACGTTCACGTGCCTCGACCACCGCATCTCCTCGACCGACGAGGACGCGGGGCCGACCCGCAGACCGGTGGCGGTCGTCATGCGCAGAGACGGGCGGCTGCAGGAGGTCGACCCGTGGAGGGTCGTAATCGACGACTCGGAAGAGGTCTTCGAGATGTACTCGTGGATGTGGGACGAGGAGAGCGTCGTGTGCGAGCAGCTCGGGCTGGCGGAGGTCAAGGCCGAGAAGGGTGGTGACGAGTGATGGGGGAACATTTCATAGTCGATAACTCCACGACGCCAGACTGGGAAGTGATTCCGCTGGGCCCTGTCGACAAGGAGGGACGCAAGGTCTCCCTGTCGACCGCGACGCTCTTTGCGGACAGCGGCATGGAGCTCACGGTCCGGAGATATGAGTACCTGCTCGGCGCGGGCGTTTGGCGTGCCTGCTGCGATGAGGGGGTCGTGAGGGTGGACGAGATGCACCTGGTCCGCCCGGATACGTTCGGCGCCCTGATGAACGATGTCCAGCGCGCCATAAACAGCCCTCTCGTCGACGAAGAGCCGGCACACGCCTACAACGTTGTCTCCGAGATCTGCAGGGCCTGCAACGGCATATGCGGCGGCAAGTTGTGCCAGATAAAGGCGCTCCACAGCATCTGCCACCGCATTCAATCCTTGCTTGCTGGTGATGACGAATGAGTTGTTATTTCTGCGGTGGGTCGCGCATCGCGTCCATCCACTCTGCGCCCGACCGAGGCGTCCGTAACTGGTCCGTGGGTTCCATGACCCTGATGCGCCGATACGACGGCGAGTCGATCGTCAGGCTTGAGCTGGATACCAGCGTGATGCTTGACGTCTCGGTCAACGGTTCGTGTGGCGACTGCGTTAGCGCCGACGTGACGGCGGACGCTTACATCGAGGACATCAAGTACTGCCCGTTCTGCGGAGAGGAGCTTTAGATGAACGAGAAATACAAAGAATTGAGGACGCGCATGCTCGCCGATATCGCTTCCCGAGCGCGCTGCGTTCTGGACATTATCGAGGGCAAGGAAGCAGATGGGGTTAATGACGAGAAGCTCGTCACCGTCTGTCAGGGCCTCGCGAACGCAGCGAAGGCGTTTGAGATCGCCGCCTCGGTCGGCATGATCGTGCCCTGGGTTCTGGAAAGTAATGGGTGTGAGGACGAATGAGCCGCAAGGATGTGACCGCCGAGTTGTCCGAGAAGGTCGCGAAGAAGCTCCGCAGGCAGTTCGCCATCGTCGCGCAGGAGGTCTGGGTCGATCCCGACCATAGGGTCGACTTCGTGGCGTTCTCTCCGGGCAGTGGAGGGCGGAACGCGGCGCTCGAGCACGGGAAATTCGTATTCGTCGAGGTCAAGTCGTGCATGGCGGACTTCAAGAGCGGCCACGGCCTCACGTTCCTCGGTGACGAGAACTGGCTCGTGTGTCCCCGGGACCTCGCACACGAGCTGTACGATGAGCGTCTCCTGCCGTTCGGCGTGCAGGTCTACTGCCCCGACAACGGCGGCGCCCTGCGGCTTACGTACGACCTTCGGATGCAAGCCGCGAAAAGTCTGAGGGAAGATTCGACACTCTGCCTGCTCTGGGCGATGCTGATGGACTCGTACTCGAGGTGGCGAACGACGTGGGATGTGTTCAACGAGACAGGAGAGAGTTGTGACCTTTAACGATGTCGAGTTCAAGGCGTGCCCCCGGTGCAGGGTCGAGCCCAAGGTGGAGGACGTGCGAGAGCGCTCGCTGGACCGTCCCAATGTGATGAGCGTGACGTGCCCCTCCTGCGGGATGTCCAACAGAATCGCGTGGGGGAGCTTGATGGCGACGCCGCAAAAAGAGGCCGTCTCCATGCTCGTGGACAGCTGGAACAGCCGGTGATTCGCTCGGCGGTGGAGCTGTACCGCGCGACCGCCTGGCACACGGTGCCCGATCTGGTGTCGGGTCCCGCGCGCCGGGCGCTCGCGCACGGCCGGGCGGACGCGCCGCGGGTGACGTCGGCGCAGATCGGGGAGGCGGAGCGGAGGGCGCGGGCGCTGGAGCGCGACCGGGCCCGCGCCCTCAAGAGGTCGAGGAAGGCTAAGCGATGAGGTTGTTTGAGAGGCTGCGGCGGATGCTCGCCGAGAACCGCCGTGTGCGCAAGAGCATCGAGGTACGCCGCGCCCGCGGGTGCAGGAGGTCGATGAGATGACCGTGATGTGGGACGTGCAGGAGAGGAACTGCGCGGTCTGCGGGAGGATCTTCATCCCGCAGGCGCCCAAGGCCAAGTACTGCTCGGATGACTGCCGGCGCAAGCACGAGCAGGACCGCGCGAAGGAGGCCCGCCGCAAGGGCGCCAAGCCCAAGCGCGGCAGGGTCGACCGCTATTTGGCAGGCTCGGGCCCGGCGCACGACGAGATCATGGCCATGCGCCGCGAGGTCGCGTCGAGATATTGAGTTTCCGCAGGTAGATATATAATTAAGGCCGCTGGCGTTGGCGCGCCGGCGGCCTTTGGCAAAGACGCCTTCCGGCATCCTCTATATGGCGTAGAGCATGGTACCACGCGGGAGGTCACATGGACGCACGTGAATATTTGGAGACTGTACGGGCCGCCCAGCGCGGCATCGACCGCCGCCTGGCGGTCATCGAGTCGATGCAGGCGCGCGAGCAGGTGCGCGCCCAGCGCTACGACGCCGTGGGCAAGGGCGCGCACGGCACGGACTTCATGCGCTCGACGGACGACCGTATTGACTACGAGCGCCGCAGCGGCGCGGAGCTGTCGGAGCTGCGGCGCGAGGTGGAGCGCGGCCGCGAGCTCTGCGCGGGCGTGCGCTCGGCCAACCCCGGCAAGCGCTGGGGAGACGTGCTGGAGCTGAGGTACTGCGAGGACCGCACGCTGCAGGAGATCGCGGGGACGCTGGGCGTGTCGGTGAGGTCGGTCCATTCAGATATGTCATCGGCCCTGGACTGGGTCGATATGGTGGGCATCGCCACCGCAAGGGCCGGCGTGGGCCGTGCGGCAATATAAGTGGATGGCTGGTTCGCGTCAGCATGTCGGCCCCGATCGCCATGTGCGGTCGGGGCCTTTTGTCTTTATGGGGCTGCATGCAATTGCAGACGATTGCACACTTCTGCAGACAATTGCAGATAGTTGCAGACGATTGCACACAACTGCAGACCGTTGCAGGTTTCTTCTGGGATATAACTAGGGTGTCGATTCGCAGCGCCGCCCGCGCGGTGTGCGGGTCGGATGTGCGTGGAAGCACAGATGAGTGGCCGGGGTCCCCTTAGCAGTTCAGGGCCCTGGCCTTTCTATTACTTTCAATTCAATAGGGGATGATGCCCGTGGTCAGCCGAGAGTACATCGCGCGATCCGCCCGCCGCCACGACACGGTCATGGCGTGGGCGTTCCGCCGCGCCCTGGGGGTCACGGCGGCGCCCCGCCGCCGACCAGTGGGTGCCGGGGGCGTGCGCCTGGAGGCGCTGCGCTACGGGGGCATCGAGGCGTGCATGTCCAACCGAGGGCGCTCCCCGGTGGAGTGGTAGGGGATGGGCAACCCGCGCAAGGCCAACGGCGCCCGCCGCCGCCATGTCGTGCGGTGGCTCCGCTCGCAGGGCAGGCCCTGCTGGATATGTGGGCTACCCATAGACTACGGGGTGCCGCCGGGCAACCCCGGGGCCTTCGAGTGCGATGAGCTCGTCCCGGTCAGCCGCGGCGGATCGCCCTTCGACCGCGACAACGTCGCCGCCGCGCACCGCTGTTGCAACAACTGGCGCCGCGCCCGCAGCGTCGCCGAGGTCTCGGCCGTACGCCGCGCCCTCCGCGAGCATCTCGCCGCGTGGAACTCTCCTGAGTCCTTCGTCGAGCTGTGCAAGGCGCTCAAGTCCGAACGTGTTCCCTTTATTAGTCCCCCGTCCGTGCCCGAGAAACAGCCGCGGCAAACGACCTCATGGTAGGGGATGCGCCCCGGCGCTTGACCCCACGGGGGTCTTTTGCCGGAGGGTGCTAGGCCACCATCCCGCGCCAGGGCCGCAATACCCCCGAATACGCTTTTTTACGGAAGTCAAGCCAAAGCCGCAGGTAAACCGAGAAAAACTAGGCGGGTGTGTACGTGAAGATACACGATATCGTCCCATATGAGCGAAACGCCCGGCACAACGCCTCCGCCGTACCCGTGGTCGCCGACTCCATCAGGGAGTTCGGCCTGCGCGGGACCATCGGCCTGGAGAGCCGCGAGCGCCCGGTTATTGTATGGGGGCACACGCGCGTCGAGGCGTGCAGGAGCCTGGGGTGGGACGAGATCCCCGACTCCAAGATCGAGTACTGCGACGACCTGACCGACGAGCAGATCAAGGCCTTCCGCATCGCCGACAACAAGACCGGCGAGGTGGCGACCTGGAACAAGTCGATGCTTCGCGAGGAGGTCCGCAGCCTCAAGGACTTCGACATGTCGAGGTTCGGGCTGGACTTCAAGAGCAAGCGCCTCGACTACGGCCACGAGCGCCTGAGGACGGACGACGCGTACAACCTGCGCCTCGTCAGCCGGTCAGACTGCGGCCGAGACGGCATGCCCCGCGTGAAGCGGTGCATGGCCAAGCCGGCGGACATGGTCGGGTTCAACTACGCCAAGAGCACGCCCGAGGCCGACAAGGCGGGCCGCTGCTGCCACTTCTTCATAGACGACTACCAGTTCGAGCGCGTGTGGGCCCGCCCCGCGGCCTACCTCGAGTGCCTGCGCGGCTTCGACTGCGTCCTCACGCCCGACTTCTCGCTCTACCTCGACATGCCCGACGCCATGCAGCGGTGGAACCGCTACCGCTCCCAGGCGCTCGGCCACTGGTGGCAGGAGCAGGGCCTCCGTGTAGTCCCGACCCTGTCGTGGGCGCAGCGCCGGAGCTTCCGCTTCGCGTTCGACGGCGTCCCGCGCCGCTCGACCGTCGCCGTGTCGACCGTCGGCGTGAAGGGGGACGAGGGCGCCCTGGCCGTCTGGCGCGAGGGCATGGCGGAGGCAATGAGCCGCCTGGAGCCCGCGCGCGTGCTGCTCTACGGCGGCGACATCGGGTTCGATTTCGGCGGCTGCGAGGTCGTCGAGTACAAGGGAGGCGGGTTCCGTGGGAGGCAGGGGCGCCAGCAGCGGGTGGAGCGTGGATAAGCGCGGAGACCCGAAGAACCCGTACGGCAGCCAGTACCATTCGGTGCTGACCGTCGGGAACATCAAATTCGTATCTAAGAACGGGCGCGGCAGCGAAACCCTCATGGAGACGATGACGCGCGGGCGCGTCTACGCCCATGTCGAGGGGGACGACTTGAAATCGATCGTCTATTTCGACAATGAGAACAAGAGGTCGAAGCAGATCGACGTGGACCACTCGCATAATGGGGAGCGCCCGCATACGCACCACGGCTACAACCACAATGAGAACGACTCGGCGAAGGGCGCGGCAAGGCTGACGCCGGACGAGCAGGCCATGGTTGATAAGGTTGTCAGCATATGGGAAAATAGGAAGCGCGGAAAGTAGCACAGTACGAGGAGTGCCCTTGATTGAGGAGACGTAGGTGCAAATCCTACCGCCGCGCAAGCCGTCCTTCGGGGCGGCTTTTTTATGCCGATTGGAGGTGGCGGATGCCCCTCGAGAAGCCCGCCGCGGTCGCCGGCGACCCCGTGAAGAGCGCCAAGTGGGACGAACTCACCGCCGGCCGCTCGTTCACCCAGGCCGATGCGCCGACGCTCGCGCTGCTGTGCCAGTGGTACAAGATCGTCCAGCTCGCCCAGGACGAGCTCGACAGTTTCGGCGAGATAACCGCCTACACGAACGACATGGGGGACCTCAAGGCATTTCCCCAGATAGCGACCCTGAAGACCGCGTCGGCGGAGATCAGGCAGCTCAACAAGCAGCTCGGCATAACCGACGGCCACGAGGGGGCGCCAGATGTCCGGAACGTCCAGACCAAGCTCCTCTCGATCGCCGAGCGCCACGAGGCGCGGAAGGCAAGAGCCGCGGTATAGGGTCGCCGTGGGCGAGGTCGCCTACTCCGAGGGCGAGGACGCCGCCGAGCTCGGCGGGGACCTGGGCATGGAGCCCATCGAGTGGCAGTCCCTGGTTCTGTCCGACTGGTGCGCGTGCGATGCCGAGGGCCGCCCCGCCTACGTCACGTGCGGCCTGGACGTGCCCCGCCAGAACGGCAAGAACGCCGTCATCGAGATATACGAGGTGTTCCGCCTGGCGGTCTGCGGCTGGCACATCCTCCACACCGCGCACCGCGTCAAGACCGCCAAGAAGGCGTTCAACCGACTCGTCCGCTACTTCACGGACAAGGAGCACCCCGAGCTCTCGTGCCTCGTCGAGAGGATCCGCCGCACGAACGGCGAGGAGGCCATCTACCTCACCAACGGCGGCTCCATCGAGTTCTCGGCGCGCACCAACGGAAGCGCGCGAGGCTTCGATGACATCCAGCTCGTCGTGTTCGACGAGGCGCAGGAGCTCACCGACTCCCAGTACGACGCCATCATGTACACGCTCGCCGCATCCGCGACCGGAGAGCGCCAGATCATATACACGGGCACGCCGCCCAACGAGGACTGCCCCGGCACCGTGTTCGCGCGCACGCGCGCGGCCATCCTCGACGGCGACATCCCGAGCACCGAGTGGTGCTCTTGGGCCACCGACGAGTGCCCGCGCCAGGACGCCACGTTCGACGACGTGGTGGACCTCATCTACGAATCGAACCCGAGCATGGGCATCATCCTGTCGCTCGACTTCACCCGCACGGAGTTCGCCGGCGGCTCGATCACCGGCTTCGCCCACGAGCGCCTGGGCTGGTTCAGCCCGGCGGCCATGCTCACGAGGGCCATCCCGCGGGAATCGTGGGGTGCCGCCCTCATCGACGCCATCGGCGACCGGTACCGCGGCAAGAAGGCCTTCGGGGTGAAGTTCTCCAGGGACGGGTCGACCTACGCGCTGTCGGGCTGCAAGCTCGGCCAGCGCACGCTCAAGGGCAAGGCGGCCGTCGAGCTCATCAGGGTCGGAACGACGGCTGGCGGCGCACGCGAGCTCGCCGAGTGGCTCTACGACCGCCGCGCGACCGCGTCGGTCGTCGTCATCGACGGCATGTCTGGCGCCGACGCGCTCATCGACCGTCTCGCGGAGATGAAGCCGCCGCGCGGCTACGTCGTGAGGCCGCAGACGCGCGACGTGGTCGCCGCCGCTGTCGGCTTCGTGGACGCGCTCAACGACGGCACGCTCGCGCACACCTACGACCCGACCCTCGAGGAGTCGGCGAGGAAGTGCGTACGCAGGAAGATCGGGTCCAGGGGAGGATGGGGCTTCGGCTCCCCCGAGGACGCGACCGTGCCGCCCGAGCCGCTCGAATCTTGCTCGCTCGCGCTGTGGGGCGCGAGGACCACCAAGCGCAACCCGCGCAGGAAGCAGAGGACACTGTGATCCAGAGAATTGGGCGCGGGACCTCCGTCGAGACCCCGAACCTCGACGCCGTCCCCAAGCCGTACCGATCCGCCGTGGAGGACATGTTCGACACCTGGGGCGACGTGTCGGCGCGAAACACCGTCCTCAAGCGCTACTACGAGATGAAGAACGAGATGAGGAGCCTCGGCATCGCCATCCCGCCCGTGCTCGAGAAGGTCGACTGCGTCACCGGCTGGTGCGCCAAGGCCGTAAAGGCGCACTCCGTGCGCTCCGTCTTCGACGGCTTCGTCTTCGACGGCGCGGAGGACCAGGACCTCAAGCGCCTCGTGCGCAAGAACCGACTGAGGTCGCTCTACCGGCAGGCGTGCTCGAGCGCCCTCACCTACGGCGTGTCGGCCATGACCGTCATGAAGGGCAGGCCGGGCCAGCCCGCGGCGATGGTGCGCGTGTTCAGCGCGAACCAGTTCTGCTGCCTGTGGGACAAGGACGAGGGCCGCATCCGCTGCGGCGTCGTCCTCGCCGACGTCGACCGGTCGGGCAACGCCTCCCGCTACGTGTGCCACTTCCGGGACGCGGTGCTCACGCTGGTGCGCATCGGCTCGGGCGGCGGCCCCTACGAGTGGGATTGCGAGGTGGAGCCGAACCCCATGGGACGGCCGCTCATGGAGGTGCTCACCTACGACCCCGACCCCGACCGCCCGCTCGGCCACTCGATGCTCACGCCCGAGGTCCGGGGCATCGTCGACAAGGCCATGCGCGACGTGCTGCGCATGGAGGTCGGCGCGGAGTTCTTCACGTTCCCGCAGCGATACATCCTCGGCGCCAAGGACGACCTCTTCTCCGTGAAGGACGGGGACGGGGACGAAGGCGAGGACGAGGGCGGCGGCGATAGCGTGCCGTCGCCCATAGCCAAGTTCAACGCATACGTCGGGTCGTTCCTCGCCATCACCAAGGACGAGGACGGCGACGTCCCGACCGTGGGGCAGTTCGCCGCGCCGACCGCCGACAACTTCACGCGCGTGTTCGAGAACGACGCGCAGCGGTTCTCCGGCGCGACCAACGTGCCGCTGGCGCAGCTGGGCGTGCTGTCGAACACCTACACGTCCTCGGACGCCCTGGGCGCGGCGAACGACCCGCTCATCCTCGAGGTCGAGCAGATCAACGAGCACAACGCCGAGGCGCTCGAGACGATCGCGCAGATGATGATGGCGGTCAAGGACGACGTCCCGATAACCAGGCTCACCGACGAGCAGTGCGCCGTCCAGGCGTGCTTCAAGGACCCCTCGATGCCGACCATCGCCGCGCGCGCCGACGCCTGGACGAAGCTCGGCGCCGCGGACGAGAGCATGGTGGGCACCCGCGTCTACTACGAGGGCGTGGGCCTGTCCCAGCCGACCATCGACCGCCTGGAGCGCGAGAAGCAGCAGGGCGGCGCCATCGCGTCGCTCAACGCCATGGCCGAGACGATGGCCATCGAGGCCGCGAGGGCCGCGGCCCTGCCGCCAGCCGGCGGTGAGGCGGAGTGATACCGCGCGGGGACTTCGACCGCTACGCCCGCGCGCTCGGGATAAACGCCGACCTGCTGCAGGCGGCTGTCGCGCAGGCGATAGACGAGTGCGCGGGCCTCTACGGCGAGGAGCTCTACCGGGCGCTGTCCCGCACCTACGCCGCGCTCGTGGCCAAGTTCGGCTCGTTCGCGGCCGCCGCGGCCGTCGAGTTCTACGCCGCCATGCGCTCGGGCGAGAGGCCCGCGCAGGGATACGAGCCGCGGCAGTTCGACCCCGGCCACGGCGGGCTCCTAGCGAGCGACGTCGACGAGGCGCTGCGGACTTCCGCGGCCGCCTCGGCCTTGGCGGCGAGGGCCGTGCAGCGCGCCATGGGCTACGCGGACGCAACGATCCAGGGCAACGCCATGGCCGACCCGGCACACCCGCGCTGGGCGCTGGTGCCGCACGCCGGCGCATGCGACTGGTGCCGGATGATCGGCTCGCGCGGCTTCGTCTTCAAGAGCTCGGCGACCGCCGGCGCCGAGCGCCACCCGAGCTGCAGGTGCATACCGGTCGCCGACTTCTCCGACAGCCCCGCGCTCGACGGCTACGACCCGGCGGCGCTCTACGACGAGTACCGTGCGAAGCACCCCGATTGGGGCTCCCGCCGCACGGGATCGCGCGGCCGCCGCAGGGGCGGCAAGGTAGTCGCCGCGTTCGTTGACGGGAAGAGGTTCGGGAGCATCGGCGACATCCAGAGGTACATGGAGGGGGCGTCGTCCCCGGATGACCTCAAGGCCCGCATGGCCACCGCGAACAGGGCGGGGCTGGCCATGGGCTTCAAGCCCGGGAGCCCCTACGCCAAGTCGCTCGCGCAGACCGCGGCGGGCGTGAGCAAGAGGCTCTCGGCCAAGTGAGGACGCCCCGTGGGAGGGCGGGCGCGACGCGCCATCAAGCGTCGCCGGCGAAGACACGCAACGCGCCGGCAGGAAAACGAGGCCGCAGCCCGCACGGGAGGCGGCCTTTTCCATGCCAAAACACCGCCAGCGCCGCCGCATGGCGGCGCGAAGCGAGCCCCGCACGGGGCGGAAGGAGTGCAAGATGCCGACCCAGCAGAACACCGTCACCGAGACCAACCCCGTCGAGCCCCCGCAGCCGGCCGCGCCCGCGCAGGCCGGCGCCGGCCAGGAGCCCGGCGCGCCGCAGGAGCCGCCGGCGATCGACTGGAAGGCCGAGGCCGAGCGATTCAAGAAGGAGTCCCGCAAGTGGGAGGCCCGGGCCAAGGAGAACAAGGGCAAGGCCGACCTGTGGGACGCGCAGGGCGCGCAGGCGCCCACCGTCGAGTCCCTCAACGACGAGCTCAACGACTTGAAGGGCCGACTCGCCGCGTCCGAGGCCGAGCGCGAGCGCGAGCGCACCCTGGCCCGCGTGTCGCAGGCCACCGGCGTTCCCGCCGCGCTCATCCACGGCGACGACGAGGAGTCGATGACGGAATCGGCCAAGGCCGTCGCCGACTTCGCCGAGTCGCGCCAGCCGGGCTACCCGCTCGACAAGGGCGGCTCCGGCGGAGGCAAGAAAGTGAACAGGGAGTCCATCGAGTCCATCAAGGACCCCGCCAAGCGCATCATGGCCCGCGCCGCGCACATGGACCTCTACAAGTAAGAAAGGGGCAAGCATGCCCGTACCCGCAAACATCTCCGACTCCACCGCCATCAACGCCTCGATGGACCAGGAGTTCATCCGCAACTTCGAGGGCGACCTCGACCGCCTGCTCGAGGTCCTCGGCATCTTCGGCGCCGAGACCATCGCCGCCGGCACCACGCTCAAGATGCTCAAGGTGGCCGGCGAGCTCAACAACTCCAAGACCGCCGGCTCCAAGGAGTCCGCCACCGGCGATACCGCCGTCCAGCTGGGCTCCAGCTCCGGCACCGCCTACGTCGAGGGCGACGAGGTCGCGCTGTCCAAGTTCACCGCCACCTACGAGCCCGTCGGCGAGGCCGAGGCCTTCCCGTACCGCCGCATGACCACGCACAAGGCGATCCAGCAGTCCGGCTACGTCAACGCCGTGCTCAAGACCGACAAGCACATGGCCTCGCTCGTGCGCCGCAGCATCGTCTCGCAGTTCTTCTCCTTCCTGCTCAAGGGAACGGGCGCGGCGACCGGCAAGGGCCTGCAGGCGTGCGCCGCGGCAGTCGACGCCAAGCTCGGCAACACCCTCGAGACCAACGGCGACGCCGCCGAGCGCGTCGTCCACTTCATCAACCGAGACGACGCCGCCGACTACCTCGGCACCGCCACCATCACCGACCAGAACCTGTTCGGCCTCACCTACCTCGAGAACTTCCTGGGCCTCTCGGGCGTCTTCCTGACCAACCAGGTCGCCAAGGGAACCATGATCGCCACGCCCGCCGACAACATCCGCATCTTCGGCGTTGACTTCGGCGAGCTCGCGACCTCCGGCCTCACGTACACGGTCTCCGACTCCGGCCTGATCGGCGTCGCGCACACCCCGGCGTACGACCACGTGTCCGTCGAGACCAACGTACTCGCCGGCGCGACGTTCTTCCCCGAGGTGAAGGACTACATCGTGAAGGGAACCATCACGACCAAGTAAGGAGGCCGACGTGGACGACTACGCGTTCGCCACGGTCGACGAGTACCGCATAGACACTGGGGACGCGGCGACCGACGAGGAGCGCGTCGCGGCCGAGCTGTCGCGGCAGAGTGCGAAGCTCCGCGCGACCCTCGGCTTGACGCGCTACCGCTCCCTGTCGGGCGACGCCAGGGAGCTCGCCCGCGACCTGCTGACCGACGCCGCCCGCAAGAAGCTCGTGCAGCCGGCCTGCGCGCCCATGGGCGTGGAGGACCTCACCGGCGTCTCGCAGTCGAGCTTCACGGCCAACGGGTTCCAGGGGAGCTTCACCTTCCAGAACCCGAGCGGAACGGCCTACTTCGACCGCTCGACGCTTGCCGCGCTCAAGAGGCTCCTCGGGCGCGGCCAGCGCATCGGCACCGTGTGTCCGAGCTACGGGGGCGGGCTGTGATGGGCGAGGAGGTGACGGTGCTTTCGAGCACGGAGACGGGCAGAGACGCCATGGGTGAGCCCACCGTCGAGTGGGAGGCCACCGTCGTCCCGGGATGCCTCGTGCGGCCACTGGCGGGCTCCGATGTGGGGGACGCCGTCCGGCCGGACGGCGTCGAGGCGAGCTACTCCATTGCGTTCCCCAAGGCGTACTCGGGGCCGCCGCTGGCGCGCTGCCGCATCGCCCTGACGGGGCGCGGCATGCCCGCCGACCCCGATACCGCGTTACTGGTCGTCGGTTCCCCCGACATCACGGACCCCTGCCCCACGGCGTGGAACATGACGGCGACGGCGGGGAGGGTCCATGGCTGACAGGATCAAGTTCGGGCGCTTCGTCCACAGCGACGCGGGCGTCATCGCCGTCACGAAGGGCGCGGGCGTTCGCGCTTTGCTGGCGACCGAGACCGCTCGCCTCGCGGCGAGGGCCAACGCCGAGGCCGCATCGCACCACGTGCCGTCGGGCTACCGCAAGTCGCTCGACAGGCTCCATCCCGGGGCCTTCGACGGCGCGCCCTACGTGGGCGTCGTCAAGTCGGGCTCCTTCGACACCTTCGGCGTCGTTCGCGCCGCGACCCCGGCCGGCGCATTCGACCAGAACCGCAACCACACCCTCGACCACCTGCTCTAAGGAGGGACCGTGCCGAGACTCAACGTGATGGGCGAGCTCAGGGCGATCCTCGAGTCCGCCCTGGGCGGCGTGCCCGTGCAGGTCGATCTTCCCGCCGAACGGCCGGGGACCGTCGCCGTGGTCCGCCGCTGCGGGGGAGCACGGCAGGACGCGCTCGTCGACTCGCCTCAGGTAGAGGTGCTCATGTGGGCCCCGACAGAGGCCAAGGCCGAGGAGCTCGCCGAGCTCGTGGGCGACGCGATGTCGCGCCTGCCGTTCGCGCGGGGCTTCTGCGCCTGCGAGGAGCTCGAGATGCGGACCGACTACGACTACCTCGCCCGGTCACCGCGCTGGTACGCGCTGTACAGACTCAAGACATTCCAACCGAAAGAAGGATAAATGGCATCCAACAACGAAGAGGCCAAGGTCGCCCTCGCGTCCGAGGACGCGACCCCGGCAGCCGACATCGACCCCTCGCTCGTAACCACCGGTTCACCCGTCGAGGGCGGCTGCGTGTACACGAGCTTCAAGGCGGGTGCGGCGCTGCCTACCGACGCCGTGGCCAAGATCTCCACACTCACCGACCTCGTGTCGCTGGGCGACCTCTCCACGGACGGCTTCACGGCCTCCAAGAGCATCACGGTCAACGAGTTCCAGGGCTGGCACCAGTCCATCGTGCTCACCAAGGTCTCCGGCGAGAAGCATCAGTACAAGATGGTCTTCATCGAGTCCGTCCGCTCCTCCGTCGCCAAGCTGCGCTACGCCGCCGACAACGTCGAGACCTACGATGACGGGACCTTCAAGCAGATCAAGGCCGTCGCCAACTCCGACGTGCGCGTCCCGCTCGTCATCGACGAGCTCGAGGACACGGGGTACCTGCGCCGCACCGTCATCCCCCGCGTCTCCATCGACTCCTGCGACGACGTCGAGCACAAGCCCGGCGGCCTGGTCCAGTACGGCTTCACCTTCACGGTCCTCAAGACCGCCGACAAGCCGCTGTTCACGATCTACCGCGCCAAGCCCGCAGCGTAGGCGACGGCGCCATAACGAGAACGCCGCCCCGGTTCTGCCGGGGCGGCCCTTTATCTAGGAGGAAAGATGAACAAGGACTACCTGGCAATGATGGACGAGGGCGAGCTCGAGGCGTACGCCAAGGTCCTCGGCTTCACGACCGCCGCCGCTCAGACGGCGGCCGACAAGGCGAAGCTCATCGAGCAGAAGCGCGGCCGCTGCGCCGAGCTGACCGTGCTCGGCATCGCCATGAGCATCCCCGTCAAGCGCGCACACGACCGCCGCTTCATCGACGCCATGAACAAGGAGGACCGCACGACCGAGGAACTCGACGGGGCGTTCCGCTTCCTCCTCGGCGACGAGCAGTACGCGAGCCTCATGGAGGCCGTGACCGAGGACGACGGCACGCAGGACGACGACGCGCTGGGCTACGCCTACAACAAGCTGCTCTACTCGGCCGAACTAAAAAACTTCTAGAGCTCGCCGACCTCGAGGAGCGCCACCTGCCCCTGCTCAGGCACGACTTCAGGGCCTACTACGGCTGCTGCTACGACGAGGTCGGCGCCGCAGAGGCGTACGACCTCGTGAGGACGCTGCCGGACGGGTCGCTCACCGTGGCTGCCCTCCACCCGGAGCGCGGCTGGACGCAGGAGCGGCACCTGGCGGCGGACATCGTGGACAGCGTCTACGCGGCGGCGACCGCCCTGTGCGGCGGCAGGGCATCGGACGCCCCGAGGGTGCCCCGCCCACAGGATGTGGTGGCCGCCGGCGCCGCCGTGGAACGCGCGGCGTCGGTCCGCGACCGCATCGAGAACACCGAGTGGGTGGAGGTGGCGGATGGCTGAGATCGGACGCGCGGACCTCCTGATCGTCCCCAGGTTCGACAACCTGACACAGTCGGTCGAGTCCGAGTTCCGCAAGTGCGAGCGGCAGGCGAGCAAGTCCGGCTCGAGCCTCGGCAAGAGCACGGGCTCCGGGTTCGGGAAGGGGCTGGCCGGCTCCGGCGCGATGATAGGCGCCTTCTCGACGCTCACGTCGAAAGCCATGGACTCCATCTCGTCCCATGTGGGGTCGGCGATCAGCCGCTTCGACACCCTCAACAACTACCCGAAGGTCATGCAGTCCCTCGGGTACTCCGCAGATTCCGCCAACGCGTCGATCGGCAAGATGTCCGACCGCCTGTCGACCCTGCCGACCAGGCTCGACGACATGGTCTCGGTCGTCCAGGGCATCACCGCCACGGTCGGGGACCTCGACAGGGCCACCGACGTCGGCCTCGCGCTCAACGACATGCTCATCGCCTCGGGCAGCTCTACGCAGCTGTGCTCGGCGGCGATGGAGCAGTTCCGCCAGATCCTCTCCAAGGGCAAGCCCGAGATGGAGGACTGGCGCTCGCTGACGACTGCAATGCCAGGCCAGATGGACCAGCTGGCCAAGGCCATGCTCGGCCCCACGGCAAACGCGAACGACCTGTACGCGGCGCTCGGCGGCGGGGGCAAGGACCCGACCATCACGCTCGACCAGCTCATGGACAAGATGGTCGAGCTCGACACGCAGGGCGGGGCCAGCTTCGCGTCCTTCAAGGACCAGGCCGAGACCGCGGCCGGCGGCGTCCAGACGAGCGTCCAGAACATGTCGAACGCCGTGACCAAGGGCGTCACCGGGACGCTCGAGGCGATCGGCAGGAACAACATCGCCGGGGTGCTCGACGACGCGAAGGGGTCCGTCAACGGCTTTTTCAAGGTCGTCAACGGCGGGGTCTCCGCGTCGATGCCGATGGTCAAGCAGCTCTACGGCGGGTTCAAGAGTCTGGCGCCCGAGATCGTCTCGGGTGCGGCGGGCATCGCGGCATGGCAGAAGGCGGTACCGGTCCTCTCCGGCGTCGCGAGCGGCGTGGGCAAGGCCACCGAGGCGTTCAAGCTCGCCGTCGGCGGCGCCGGCACGTTCGCCGAGGCGCTCGATGCGGTGGGCATCGGGTTCAACCCGGTCGCGATCGGCTGCACCGTCGCGGCCGCCGGCATCGGCATACTCATCGAGAAGCAGGTCGAGTGGCAGGCCCGCACCGACGCGCTGAACAAGGCCACGACCGGCCTGGTCGACGCGGCCTCGAACACCGTGGCGCTCGAGTCCTACGCCGGCAGGGTCGAGAATGTAGGCAAGAAGTCCTCCTTCTCGGCGATGTCAGTCGATGAGCTCGCCGAGTCGATCGGCAAGCACGTCGACGCCATGAACGAGAACACGAGGGCCGCCGAGTCGCAGATCGCGCAGCTCAACACCGCGCAGCAGATCATCGACAACTACGCCGGCAAGACCGACCTGTCCACCGACGCACAGGGCCGGCTCACCTGGGCGCTGCAGCTGCTCAACGACCAGCTCGGGCTCAACATCTCGGCGCAGGACGTGGCGAACGGGCAGTACGTCGACGCGGACGGCAACGTCAAGAACCTCAAGCAGTCCATCGACGAGCTCGTCGCCTCCAAGAAGAAGGACGCCGAGGTGAGCGCCCTCACGGCGAACCTCACCGAGGCGTACCAGGCCCAGTCCGAGGCGGCCGACACGCTCGCCTCCAAGACGAAGCCCTACCAGGACCGCCTGAAGGAACTCGCCAAGACCTACCCGGAGCTCTCCAAGGGCGAGCTCGAGGCGCTCGCCTGCACCGAGAAGGTCGGCAGGGAGTACAACGAGGCGAAGAAGCAGTTCGACTCCGCCTCGGATAGCATCGACGTGCTCAACGGCAAGCTCGGCGACGCCGCGCTGACCTCGCAGGAGGCCGGCAGCACCTTCGAGCACTTCGCCCAGGCGCAGCTCACGCTCTTCCAGGCGCAGCTCTCGGCCAACGGCGAGACCCTGTCCGCCGTCTCCGGCTCGCTCACGCAGCTCGGCGTCGACACCGAGCAGCTGGCGAGCCTCAGCGACGACCAGCTCGCCAAGCTGGCGCAGGACTACGACGGCACCGCCCGCTCAATCGTCGACGACCTCGACGGGTGGGGCGTCTCGATGGACGAGGGCGCCGCCTCGACGGTCCGCGCCGCGAGCCAGATCCAGGCCGCGCTCGAGGACATGGGCGGCAAGCTCAAGAAGGCGTTCTCGAAGGAGAACATCGACTTCGGCGCGTTCTCGGACGCCTGCGCCGCCGCCGGCGTGTCGACCGAGACGCTCAACAGCATCGGCTCAGCCAACCTCGCCGCGCTCGCCAGCAACTTCAACGGCAACATCGACCAGATGGTGTGGGCCGTCCAGAACTACAACGCGCAGCCCATCGTCGACAAGAACGGCAACGTTACCGTCGACCAGGCCCAGCTCATGGACGCCCAGGGCAACGTGTACACCTGGAACGGCTCGCAGCTGATGGACAAGAACGGCGTCGTCGACGTGAGCGTCGGCGACCTGCGCGACGCCCAGGGCAACCTCGTGACCTGGAACGGCACGGCGCTCCAGTCCAAGAGCGCCAAGACAAAGGTCGACAAGAAGGAAGTCGACAGGGCGCAGACCTCGGTGGACAAGCTCAACGGCACCAAGCTCAAAGACCAGCAGATGACGGCAAAGGCGAGCTACGGGACGCTGCCGAAGTGCCAGTCCGCGATGCAGGCGGTGATGAACGAGCCGTTCCACTCAAGGTCGGCGACGATCACCACGACCTACGTGACCGTCAACAGGACCCGCAACGAGAAGGCCGCCGGCGGCATACGCCACGCCGAGGGCGGCATCCGCATGCACGCGCACGGCGCCATCGTCGACGCGCCGGTGACCGGCTACCCGCTCGACTGGGTGGGCGAGGACGGCGCCGAGGCCATCGTGCCGCTCACCAACCGCAGGTATTCCGAGCCGTTCGCGGCGACCATCGCCGAGCAGATGGCGCGGCTCGGCGGCCAGCGCGGTGACGTCTACAACATCTACCTCGACGGGTCGGCCCTCGAGGTCGACGAGCGCGTCGCGGAGGCGCTCAGGGCGCTGGTCTCCGAACTCAAGAGGACCGTCAGGACCGGAAGGGGGTAGCAGGTGGCCTACAAGGAGCTGAGCAGGGGCGGAGTCAAGTACTACTCGATCAGCCTCTCCACATCGGTCTCCAACGTCGACGACACCACGGCGCGCATCTACTGGACAGCCACCGTCGACTTCGGCGATTGGTACTACTACGGCGTGCGCCTGCACGTCAAAGTCGGCGGTGTCTGGCGCGCGAGCGGCGACGGCTACACGACCTCCTCCTGGAAGCGCGCCGTCACCGTCAGCGGGTACACCGACGCGGAGCGCAAGGACAAAGACTACGACGTCTGGGTCGAGGCGTACACCGAGTCCGTGTCGGTCGGCGGCTACGGCGGTGTCGGTGCGACGACCTCTTGCGGCGAGGGCGCCAGGATCGGTAAGGTCCCGGCATACGAGCCCGCGGCCCCGACCGACCTCAGGGTCACGCGCTCGACCGACGGGGCAACCGAGCTCGAGTGGGTCAACCACCCGGACGACGACGCCAGGAAGTACTACGACGGCATCAACGTCTACCGCCATACGAACGGCGGCGACACCGAGAACCCCTACAACAGCGTCACGATCTCCAACTGGCGCGACGCGTCGACGTCGGCGAACAACTACTACGACTACGACGTGAGGGCGCGCTGGCGAGGCGGCACATCGGAGAGAACGAACTCCGTTCGCGTCTACAAGACGCCCTCCCCACCGGCATCGGTCTCGCTATCGCGCTCCGGCGACGGCGAGGTCTCGCTGGTCGTCAGGGGTCCCGATATCCCGTCCTGGATTAGCGGCTTCGATGTTCGCATGACCTCCGACGGCGGCAGGACCTACAAGCCCCGTGCCCTTACCGCCGACAGGCAGGAGCCGGGCGTCTGGACCATGACCGACCCGTCTGCCGTGGCGGGAGAGAAGGTCGTCTACGAGGTTCGCACCTACCGCGAGAAGCCCGTGGCGGGCGCGGGGGACACCGTCTTCTCCGCGTGGACGGCATCCAACGCCGTGGCCACGATCTGCCCGCCGCACGCGCCGGCCGTCTCGGGGGCCGAGCCCGCCTACCCGACGGGGTCGACGGCGACCATCGGCTGGACGCGGAACCACCCCGACGGCACCGCGCAGTCGGCGGCCCAGATAGAGCTGATCCAGCCGGACGGCAAGACCGTCCCGCACTACATCACCGGCCCCGCCTCGGCGACAACCCTGAGCCTGTCGGTGAAGGGCACCTATCGCCTGCGCGTGCGCACCAAGGGCGCCGACCCGTCATGGGGCGCGTGGTCGGAGTACGCAGTGTTCAGGGTCGCCGACCCGCCGCAGGCGTTCTTCACGACCCCCACGGAGGACGGCGAGGCCGTCGTCGAGCTCCCGCTGCGCGCCGCCTGGACCGCTGTCGACGAGACGGGCATCACCTATCAGCGCCTGAGGCTGCTGCGCGGCGGCTCAGCGGTCATCGACACGCCGGTCGCCGCGGGCGAGCGGTCGCACGAGATAGCCTCCGGCCTGGAGAACAGGTCCGCGTACGTCCTCGAGCTCACCGTCCGCGGCGGCTCAAGCCTGTCCACGACCGTCACCCGTTCGTTCTCGACCGACTGGCTCGTGCCCGCCACGCCCATCGTCAACGTCTCCTACGACGAGGCGCTCGCGGCCGTCGTCACGGTGCGAGACGGCATCTCCGAGTTCGCCGTCAGGGACCACAAGCTGCGCGGCCCCATGGCCATGACGCCCGAGGGCAACATCCGCATCAGGGGCGGCATGTCGATAAAGGGGACGCGCGCCACCGTCCACAGCCTGCCGCCGTGTGCCTCGTTCGATATCGAGCGCGTTCTCGCGGACGGCTCGAGGCTCCTGCTCGCCAGCGGCCTCAAGTCCGGGCAGAGCGTCATCGACCGCCTGCCGCCGCTCAACGTCGGGTTCTCCTACGTCGCGCGCGGCTACGCGGCCTCCGGAACCACCTCGACGACCGAGGTGGGGACCGTGTGCCCGTGCGACGGGTTCGCCCTCAACTTCGGGCCGGACGCCTCCGAGGTCGTCGTGGGCGACAGGAACATGGGTGGCCCGCCGCAGTACTCGGCGAGCCCCGAGCGCGAGCGCGACCAGTTCCACTTCGTCGGCGGCGGCCTGCCCATGGGGTT
Organism: Collinsella sp.; assembly: GCA_048500675.1. Taxonomy (GTDB): domain Bacteria; phylum Actinomycetota; class Coriobacteriia; order Coriobacteriales; family Coriobacteriaceae; genus Collinsella. The sequence continues at coordinate 23,711 of DBFSAO010000092.1, read as the reverse complement.
CGAGAGCGGCAACCTCTCGATGAAGGAGTCGATGGAGTTCACGATCGAGGAGGACGATTACCTGCGCGTCCGCGGCCTGTTCGGCCGCTACGGATGCGCCTGGGTGCGACCCCATCTGGGCGACCGCGGCTTCGCCGCCGTCACGGGGACGCTCACCAGGTGCGCGCCTGAGGACTACAGGGTGTCCGTATCGACGAAGAGGGAGCGATGGAGGGAGCCCAACGGTGTCGGATGATATCTGGCTCGCGTCGTTCAGGACCTCCTACCGGTACGCCCGCGTTTCGCGGCCGACCGGCCTGGAGACCGGCGCCATCGAGTGCTTCACCGGCGGGAGCATCAGCCGCAACCAGGACACGGACACCTATGAGTCCGCATCACTGGACTACGTCGGCAGGCTCGACATGGGCAACGACTTCGTGCGTATCTACCTCGATGCGGAGGACCCGATCTCGGGCGCGTCGCGCACCGTGTGCCTGGGGACCTTCGAGTGCTCGACGCCGTCCCGCACGGTGAGCGGCGAGGTGGCGACCGGCACCGCGACGCTCTACGGCAGACTCCACGACCTCGCGAAGGACGACTTCGACGAGCCGTACACCGTGCCGGCGGGCGCAAACGCGGTCTCCGCGGCCAAGGCGATCGCGGAGGGGTGCGGGCTCGAGGTGGTCGCGGAGCCGAGCGACTACACGCTGTCGACGGCATGGGTCTTCGGGATCGCCGCCACGGCGGACACGCCGGACAACAAGCTGGGCGCGGTCAACAGGCTGCTCTCGGCCGCAGGATTCAGGAGCGCGTCGACCGACGCCTACGGGCGCGTGCTGTTCAGGCGTTACCTGGAGCCGGCGGCGAGGCCGATCGACCGCACCTTCTCAGAGGGCGAGGACTGCCGGGTGCTTCCCGACCTCACCGACGAGCAGGACGACTTCGACGCGGTGAACGTGGTGCACGTCGACTTCGCTACCCAGGGCGAGAGCGTCAGGGGAACGGCCTCGGACGACAGCCCGCAGAGCGAGTGGTCGACCGTCTCCACGGGCCGGCGCATCGTGAAGCGGTACCAGTACAGCGACCTCCCGTCAGGGGAAAGCGTCATCGCCGGCGGCTCCTACCCGCTCGCCGGAGACGGCACCCACGACAGCGCGACCTTCAGGTCCAGCGGCGGCGGGGGGACCATCGAGACCGTCGGCGTCTCCGGGTGCCCGATCGGCGGCATCAGCCAGGCGATCCGCATCACGAAGGGGTCGGGCTCCGGTGAGATCGGCATCGCCCAGGACAAGATATCCCTCAAGAAGGGCCAGCCGTACACCGAGTCCGTCTACCTCTACGCGTCGCAGAGGGTGCAGGTGAGGGTCCAGCCAATCTGGCGCGAGGACGACGGGGGAGAGACCGCGACGGTCGCCATCGGGCCGGGCTGGACGAGGCTGTCGCTCACGGCCACCCCGGCCAAGTCCGAGGAATACAGCGCGGGCTACATCTACCTTGCCGCTAGCGCGCCGACCGGATCGTACATCGACGTAGCGCAGGTCAAGGTCGAGGAGGGCGTTGTGGCAACGCAGTTCGCGGTCGAGGCTGCGAACGAGAAAGCGGCGAGCCTGCTCGCCACCGAGTGCTCGGTCATCCGCCGCCCGACCATCACGGCGATCTTCAACCCGTCGGCGGACGTCTACTCGGCGTGCGCCATCAGGCTGCCGTCTGTCGGGATCGAGCTCGCCCGCGCCTGCATCCGGAAGATGGACCTCGAGCTCTCGATGGGATGCCCCATGAGGATCGAGCTCCGCATGTACATGAGGGATGATGCCTCGTGAGCGTCATGCCGTCCCTGGCCGCGGACCTCGCCGATATCGTCGCCGGCCCATCGGCGCCCGGCGTCTCGATCGCCTACGGCACCGTCGTCGCGGCGGACTCCAGGACCGTCGACGTGCGCATCGGGGGCTCGGTTGTCGCCGGCATCTGCATGACGACGTCCTGCCGGGGCGCGGCGCCCGGTCAGCGCGCCATCCTCATCGGGTCGCCTCCGCTCTGGACGGCGATCGGGATCATCGCTTGATTATCGTGCGGGCGCAGGCCCGCGGAAGGGAATCCGCATGGCCAACAACAGCGACGGGTCCGCCGTCTACGAGGTGAAGGTCGGGGAGGACGACTATATCGACGGCCTCGACGTGACGGAGAGCGACGGTAGCATCACCACCTACCTGTTCCGCCCGGCAAACTACGACGAAGTCGAGGCGGCGCGAAAGAGGGCCGAGAGCGCCGCGTCGCTGGCGAGCAGCGCCGCAGGCACCGCAAAGACCCAGGCATATGACGCCAACGTCGCCGCCGGAGCTGCCAGAACGGCCGCTGCGAAGTGCTCGACTGCCACCGAGAACGCCAACGCCGCCGTTCAGAAGGCGAATGCCGCGAACGATACCGCAAGCGCCTCGACTGCGCTGGCGAGCAATGCGGCCGCCGCGGCCAACGGCGCGGCGTCTCATGCCGAGGCCGCCGCGAACCAGGCGCTGCAGATCGCGAACTCGGTGGCGCAGGGCGCCGGCGGCGAATCCGATATCGCGGAGCTGCGCCGTCAGAACGGCCAGCTCGCGACGATGCTCGCCGACGCGACGGGGAAGTTCATCTACATGGACGGGACCGTCTACTGCCCGGCATCCAAGGCGTCGGTGTCCGGCGACACGGTGTCGTTCGGCGGCACGTGCTCGGTCTCGGGCAGCACGGTAACCCTTGCCTAAGGAGGATAAATGGCAAATGCAAAGACGCTGGTCGTCGGCGGCCAGTCGCTCAACGTCATCGACGATACCGCGCGCAGCAACGCGCAGACGGCGCTCAACAACGCCGAGTACAACCGCCAGGGCCAAATCGGCAAGTACGGCGGGCAGAACATCGCCACCATCCTGGCGGGAGAGATCGGCAGCGGCAGCGTGTACGACGCGCTGCACAAGCGAGCGGCGGCCGGCAACTTCGCGGGCCTTCGCGTCGGGGACTACATCGACGTGCCTCTCGTGAGCGCGTCCGCCGTCACCACCCAGCAATCTGCGCGGTTCCTGCTTGCCCACATCGACCCGTACCTCTACTGCGGCGACAACAGCAAGGGCCACCATATCGCGTTCGTGGCGTCCGCCCCCGTGGCCGTGGCCAAGACCGTGACCGGCGTTGCCAACGACAGCTTCCTGATGTGGAACACCACCAACACGAACCAGGGCACCGCCGACCGGAAATGCCCCTACCCCAACAGCAACCTCAAGGCGTGGGAGACGGCCTTCGAGGCGTGCCTGCCCGAGGGGCTGACCAAGTACCTGCTGACCCAGCGCGTCCTGCTTGAGGAGCGTTACAGCGCCAGCGGCGCGCTCAACGACTCCAACTCGTGGAGCTGGCAGGATATCGGCAAGGTGTTCTCGCTGTCGGAGATGGAGGTGTACGGCTGCCCCGTGTGGGGGACGAAAGGCTACAGCGTGGGCTTCGACTGCCAGTTTGACCTGTTCCGAGACACGGCGCACCGAGTCAACGGAAATCGGTGCAACTGGTGGCTGCGTTCCGTTGCGTCGGGCTCCGCGTCCTACGTGTGCTGCGTCAGCAGCGACGGCGGTGCCAGCTGCGACTCCGCGACGAGCGTCTGGGTTCGCCCCCGCCCCGGCTTCCTCGTCGGCTAGCCAGCCGAGTGCTCTATACTCTGCTTCTAGGCGACCGCCTTGCGCGGTCGCCTCCTGCCCGCGAAGCGGGCCGTTTTTTCCGCCAGTTTCCCCAGGAGGTGCACGTGAGCGGCGTCTACCAGCGCAACCGCGAGGTTTCCGAGTACAAGTTCTTCACGCAGGCCATCGCCATCCGCGTGGAGGTCAACAAGCTGATGGCGTCGTCCTCCGTGGTTCCGAAGGCCTATCGTCTGCTGAACGCGGTGCCCACGGTGGAGACGGCGCGCAGCATCGTGTACAACGTCAACCGCGCCGACTGCTTCTACCCCAACAGCTCGTTCAACGCGCTGGAGAGGAAACGCTACCTGACGCTGGCCATAGCGGACTGCGAGCAGCTTATGCTGGACATGCAGTGCCTCATGGATATCGGCCTGCCCGTGAACGCCAACCGCTTCGAGGGGCTGGCGGCCATGGTCGAGGAGGAGATCAGGCTGCTGAAGGGCGCGCGCAAGAACGTGCGCGTCACCGGCAAGAAGTCCACCGAGGAGCGCATAGCCGAGGCCGAGGCCGAGCTAGAGCGCCTGCGTTCGCTATAATGGACGGCGGTCGCGCCTTGTTTATCGGTACAACTGGTGGCTGCGTTCCGTTGCGTCGGGCTCCGCGTCCAACGTGTGCTGCGTCAACAACAACGGCAATGCCAACTACAACTCCGCGACGAACGTCTGGGTTCGCCCCCGCCCCGGATTCCCTTATTGCCAGACCGAGTAGGCCCCAGGGCCGAAAGCAGAGCGCGAAGAGGAAGGAAGGCGCGACCGCCGGGCATGCGCCCGTAAATACGCACCCCGCGAGGGTGGCCGGACGCTGCTTGCATGGCGCGGCGCTCCGTGGCTTCGCCGCGTTTCATGGCCATACCTCAAGCGGCTGCCAGAGCCACATTGCAAGCCGCGCGGGGTGCCTCCTGTGAACTCCGAGCAAAGGCGGGCGGCGCGCCGCAAGCGCCGCGAGGAGAAGCGCGCCAAGGCCAAGGCCGAGCGCGTCAAGGCGTGCACGCTTGATACCGTGGCCGACCTCAACAGCCTGTGCAAGGCCTCCAAGCAGGCGGCGGGCGGCGTGATGTGGAAGTCCTCCACGCAGCGTTATATGAAGGACTATCTGCGAAACGCGGTCAAATCGAGGAACGACCTTCTGGAGGGCCGCGACATATGCCGGGGCTTCATCCGCTTCGACCTGTGGGAGCGCGGCAAGCTGCGCCACATCAGCGCCGTGCACTTCCCAGAGCGAGTGATTCAGAAGTCGCTTTCTCAGAACGCCCTCGTACCCGCGATAGTCCCGACACTCATAACGGCCAACTCCGCCAACATCAAGGGGCGCGGCACCGACTACGCCCTGAAGCTGCTCAAGCGCCACCTGGCCGACCACTGGCGGCGGCACGGGCGCGAGGGATACATCCTTTTGGGCGACTTCTCAGATTACTTCGCCCGCATAGCCCACGAACCCGTCAAGCGGCAGGTGGCCGACGCACTGCTCGATCCGCGCGTGGTCGCCCTCGAGCACCGCCTGATAGACGCACAGGGCGAGGTGGGCCTGGGTCTGGGCAGCGAGCCGAACCAGATATGCGCGGTGGCCCACCCCAACCGCATCGACCACTATGTGACCGAGATGCTGCGCCCTGAGGCCTACGGGCGCTATATGGACGACTTCTACCTGATCCACGAGAGCAAGGAGTACCTGCAGGTGTGCCTGCTGCTGATAGGGCGCAAGTGCGCCGAGCTGGGCATAGAGCTGAACCCGCGCAAGACCCGCGTGGTGAAGCTGTCGCGCGGCTTCACGTGGCTGAAGAAGCGCATCTTCTACACGGAGACGGGCCGCATAGTCGTGAAGCCGTGCCGCGACTCCATCACGCGCGAGCGCCGCAAGCTGAAGAAGATGGCCCGCATGGTCGCCGATGGCGTCATGACCCCCGAGCAGGTTGAGCGGAGCTACCAGAGCTGGCGCGGCGGCATGAAGCGGCTGGACGCGCACCGCAGCGTTTTGGCCATGGACGCGCTGTACCGCAGCCTGTTCGAAAATCTCGCGCGGGAGGGGGGGGGTGCTCAATGCAGGCCAACCCGAGGGACGATTCAAGCGGAGGCAAGCCCTCGCAATAGCGGAGAACCGGCAACTCAAAGCAGCGGCCTAAGCGAAGCGGCCGCGAAATAACAGAAGCATCGAAGGCGTGCCGCGGCGCGCCTTCTTTCTTTGCGCCCATCGAAGCGGCCCGGCAATCTCACGGCGCCAATACGATGGCGACACATTCCCCGACAAGAGAGGAGTCCGCATGGACACTGAGGAAGACATGCCGCGCCCCAACGAGCTTCAAGACGGCACCATGGCCGAGGTCAACGCCCTGCGCGATCTGCTGTCGCAGATCGGCGACCCCGACGCGGCGCACGACGCGGGCGTTATCGACGATGACGAGTACGTTGAGCGGAAGGCGCGAAAGCTCGCCTACACCGCGGCCGTCGCCGCCTACGGAAAGGGTGAGGCCCCGGACGTGGACAAGCTGCTTGAGCAGATGCGCGAGAAGGTCGCCGAGCCCAGCCAAACCGAGACCAACACGGCAAACATCGACTACCTGATGATGACGGTCGGGGGTGAACAGTAATGGCGGGACGCGTCAAGGCTGCAACCACGGCGGCGCACTCGAAGAACTATGACAAGGTGAGGCGCTACTACGAGCGCGGCCTCTGGACCAAGGCCATGGTGCATCGAGCCGTGGCCTGCAAGTGGATCACATGCGACGAATATGAGGAGACCGTCGGAGAAGAGTACGCGGAGGAGGTTTAGGGTGCCGGCGCTGAGCATCGGGGAGGCAACGTCGGTCCTCTCGGCCGCCGTTGTGATTGTCACGTTCTTCATCGGGCGCGTCTCCGTATCCAAAACATCGTCTGCCAAGGAGCAGCGGACCGAAGACAAGCTCGACAGCCTTTGCGGCGACACGAGCGAGATCAAGGATGGCGTCAAGGAGATCAACCGCAAGCTCGACGACCACGGCGAGCGCCTCACGAAAGTCGAGCAACAGGTCATCACCTTGTTCAACCGGCTCGACCGCGTCGAGAAGAATTACGACCTGCATCACGGTATCGGCGGGTCAGATTAGGAGCTGAAAAATGAAAATCAACTGGGCCCTTCGCTTCAAGAATAAGCAGACGCTCGCGGCATTGGCCGCCGCCGTAATCAGCGCAGCCTATCAGGTGCTCGGAATCCTCGGAGTCGTGGCGCCTATCTCCCAGGGGTCGCTCATCCAGCTCGTCGGAATCATCCTGACCGTTCTCGCCGGCTTCGGCGTGATCGTCGATCCGACCACCAAGGGCGCGTCGGACTCGAAGCGTGCCTTGTCGTACAGCGAGCCCCATGCCGCATATGACGCCAAGGCGGTTGAGTAGGCCATGGCCATCACACAGCGCGAGGCCTTCGCGCAGGTCATGGAACACCTCGTCTCCCATGATGGGGGCGGCGGTCACGGATACTCGCAGGCCAACCGCATGGGGGACGGAACGACCGAGACGATTTGTCTGTCCGACGGCACCACCGTCACTATTGCCGGTGGCGATCGCGACTGTTCCTCGGCCGTAGTGACCGCCCTCCGCGCGGTCGGCGTCAATACCTTCGGAGCCTCGTATACCGGAAACATGCGGGAGCAGCTGCTCAAGACGGGCCTTTTCGGCTGGCGTAAGATGGGCGTCAAGTCCGCCCAGCGTGGAGACATCTACCTCAACGAGAAGTGCCACACCGCCGTGTGCGTCTCTCCCTATGGATCCGCTCGCGGCGACCTCTTGGCCCAATTCTCCATTTCTGAAAAGGGGACCGTCACCGGCACCAAGGGCGACCAGACCGGGCGCGAGTCCAACATCAAGGCGTACTACAGCTACCCATGGGATGGCACGCTCTACTGGCTTGGCGACGGCAAGACACTGAATGGGTCAAATACGGAAGTCGCGGACAATACGGTCCCGAGCCTCGGAGACACGCGATATTTCGGCCCGAAGATGGCCAAGGAGCTGCAATGCCAGCTCGGCACGACTGCCGATGGCGTGATCTCCGGTCAATGGCCGGCGAATGAGCGATACCTTTGGGCATGCGACCGCGGCGTAATCGAGTACGTCAAGGGCGGGGTTGGCTCGAATGCCGTCCGCGCCCTGCAGGACAAGGTCGGATGCAAAGTCTATCCCGTGGTCGGCGGTGTTCAGGCGCGACAGATGGGTTCGGGAACGGTCTTCAAACACCAGCAGTGGCTCATCGCTCAAGGTATCTCGTGCGGATCATCGGGTGCGGACGGATACCAGGGCCGCGACACCAACGTCGCCATCGGCCAAGCGCTCGTCAAGCAACTCTATCGATAGGTGTGCATATGAATCCATTTGATATCTGTTTTATTGTCGGCGCTGCTGCAGGACTGCTGACCGGTCTTCTCGGATGGGCAATCGTGCGCGTCGGCAGCCAAAAAGACTTTAGAAATTGATAGATGCAGCCCCTCCCCGGCATGAACTGCCGGGGAGGGGCTTTATGCATTGCCAGATATCCGTCAATATCCGTTCTGCAATGCAGTTTCAGTGCGGTGAGAGCGTGTGGAAACATAACTACCTGCGATTTTGCTGCTACAAGGCACTCCATAACATCACGTTCAAGACTCTTAATCCCAAGGTCCAGGGTTCGACCCCCTGACGGCCCACCAAAGCAAGTTAAGACGGTCAACTTCGGTTGGCCGTCTTTTTTGTTGACCTTTCATGGGGTCGAACCCGAAAGGGCGCGGAGCTGAGGAAATGCGTAAGCATTTACCAGCGCAGCGCGCAAGGCGCCTTGGCGCCGCAGCGGCCGCCTGCGCAGCAGGCTGACCCCCTGACGGCCCACCCAAAGATCGTTAAAGCGACTGGCTTAGGCTGGTCGTTTTTTTGTTAACCTCGCATGGGGTCGAACCCGAAAGGGCGCGGCCGCTTTCACAGATTGAGTCTACCCTGGGGATCGGTGAAACCGTCAGTACCCTCCTTGAGTTTCTTCTCGTCTGCCTTCACGCGACGCTCGAGCTTTTTTGTATCCTCGGCAGGCGGTAGGTTCTCGGGAACAATTCCGCGGTCGATGAGGCTGCCACGCACGCTCGTGTTGTTCTCGACGTGTTCTTGTTTGATCTGGTCCAGACCGTACAAGTCGTGTTCCTCGGCGTTGAAGGCCGTCATCGAGTTCGTGAGGTCCTTTGCTTTGATGAGAACATCGGCTAGCTTGTCCGCCAATGCAGCACTCTTGGACACACCAAGCTGCCGCTTCATGTCCGCCGTGCTTCTGCCGCCGAATAACGCCTCATCGCCCTTCGACTTGATGATCGCGAATCCTTTGGAGTCCACGCCTCGTTTGAACGCAATGCCCGAGAGCTGTTTCTCTGAATCGGATAGCGAGTGGCACGCCTGCAAGCGCTGAATCTCTGCGAAGCGCTGCTCTATGAGCTCCTGACGGCGTGTCTGCACGGCGAAGTACGCCTGTGCGAGTGCGATTTCGGGCTTGTTTGGGTCTCCGTTTTGGGCGATTAAATAGCATGCGTAGCGCGTCAGCTTGTAGTCTTTTACGGCTCGTTTGGCGATGCCGGCATCTACCATTTTGCTGGCCTCAGCAAAATGGGCGGCAACAGGCATTTTATTGGTGTCACACGATGCCATGGATCTCTTAACTGCAGTCTCAAAATTACGCCATTGGGTGTATCCGAGGGGTTCCATTAAATCGCGTGCGAGCCAATACTCAACGCCGTCTTCTACATGGGCGTAGCTGTCAAGTTCGACACGCCATTTCTCGATATCCCTGCTGTCCATATCTCTTCCTTTCTGTTCGTTTGTCTACGTGGACTATGTCGACTCCGTATTCAGAATGAGTATATTTGCCCGCGCGGACACGAATGGGCCCTGTGTCGCTTTGAGTTCACGGGACCCATTAATATCGAGAAGTTGTGTTCTGCTCTGGAGGGGTGCTCGGCTTAGTCCGCTCGATAGTGCGAACCCAGGCTTTCGGTCCGCTTGCGCATGGCTTTGACCATTTCCTGTGCTAGTTGAATCTGCGATTGCAGGCGGGCGAGGGCAGCGATTTCGCTGTCGTTGGCATGTGGCTTATTTAGAGCCGTGGCTTCGTCTTGCAGGCTTTCAAGCTGTTGCAGGGCCTCGGATAGGCCTGTTTCGGTCCTGTTGATCATGCAAAAGGTGCTCATCGTGTGCCTAAGGCTGTGTGTCAGGCGTTCGGCATCTGTTGCGGCAATGCCGTACTGGGGGAGGGTGATATCCGCCTTCAGGGCCGCCTCAGGCTCTTTCTGCGCTGCAAGGGCTGCCGATGCGCCCGCGATACGTCCGAATACGATGCCGTTGGCGCTTGACAAGCCACCAATGCGGTCGGCGCCGTGCATGCCGCCTGTCGCCTCGCCGCAAGCGTAGAGGCCCTCAACGCCCGTGTGCGCGGTCTTATCGATCTTGATGCCGCCGTTAGCGGCGTGGGCATACATCGCAACGCGCATCTCGTCGGTCGGCGCGATGCCGTGCTCGTCTTGCAGCCAGGTGGCAAAGGTCTGCACAAACTCTGGGACATCCTCGCGGGGGAAGTCGTAGTGGAGTGCCAGGCCTTCGACACCTGCCTGATCGATGACGAGATCGATAGCGCGGGAGGCCAAGCGTGACGTGAAGGGACCATATCCAGAGCGCTGCTCGAGCAGGTCGTCCAGCTTGTCGTCGGCAATATCTACCGGCTGGTCTACGTGCACGTAGCGCCAGGTTTTCTCATTGAAGACCAAGTTACGCCTGGGCTCGATGAAGCCGGGCATCATCTGCATGAACTCTATATTAGTAAGTGTTGCGCCGTGCGCCAGCGCGATGGCCTGCGAGGAACTGAGCACATCAGCCGACGTAAGGCTGCGCTCGAACAGGCCGCCTGTGCCACCGGCTGCGATGACCGTGGCCTTGGCAGCAAAGGGCACGATTCGATTTTCGGTAAGGTCGTAGAGTACGGTTCCGGTTATTCTGCCGTTCGTGTCCTCAACAAGGTCGATAAGCTCATGGCGGGGGAGCAGGCGAATGCCGAGCGACTCGATCCAGGTCGTCAGAGCGTCCTCAAGGGGCTTGCGGGTGAGGCCGCGCCACATGCGCGTCTTGTGGTCAAAGCAGGGGATAAATTGCTTTTGTTGAGCACTCTTGGCGCTTTGCGGACGCTGGAGCTCAACGCCCAGGTCTTGCTCGAGCCAGTCAATCGCTTGGGGAATGCCGTGGACGAACGCTTGGACGAGTTCGGGGTCGGCAACGCCGCCGCCGACGGCCAGGATGGTGTCGATGAGGTCCTGCTCGTCGTCTTCGTTAACGGGTCCGATAAGCCCTAGGCCCCAGGTTCCGGGGAAGAAGCTCGATCCACTCATAGTCTTGCCGGCGCTTGCCACAGTGACGGTTGCACCCGTGCGTGCCGCTTCGATGGCGGCGCAAAGGCCCGCAATGCCAGATCCAATTACCAGTACATCAGTCGATTCCATCGGATTCCTTTCTCGTCCGGCGCATTGTCGCACGGGTGATCGGCAATGGGGCCGCAAAGACTCGGCAAATCGGTAAAGGGCAAATATGGCAGGTGGGCGTCATGGACGCTCTGACGCTCCATCTCATCACATCTTGCATTTCGCCCAGCTGATATATCGGCATTAGCTACCCTGCGCCAGCGCAAACAAAAAGAGCCGCTACCCGGGTGGGTAGCGGCTCCAAAGCTCAACTATATGAGCATCGCGCGGGCGCGATTAGGCCTTGAGGGCCTCCTCGACGGCGACAGCGCAGGCGACGGTGGCACCGACCATGGGGTTGTTGCCCATGCCGATGAGACCCATCATGTCGACGTGCGCAGGCACGGAGGAAGAACCGGCGAACTGGGCGTCGGAGTGCATACGGCCCATGGTGTCGGTCATGCCGTAAGAGGCAGGGCCGGCACCCATGTTGTCCGGGTGCAGGGTACGGCCAGTGCCGCCACCAGAAGCGACGGAGAAGTACTTCTTGCCAGCCTCGAGGCGCTCCTTCTTGTAGGTGCCAGCGACGGGGTGCTGGAAGCGCGTGGGGTTGGTGGAGTTACCGGTGATCGAGATGTCGACGTTCTCGTGCCACATGATGGCAACGCCCTCGCGGACGTCGTCGGCGCCGTAGCAGTTGACGGCGGCGCGGGGACCATCGGAGTAGGGGATGGTCTCGACGACCTTGAGCTCGCCCGTGAAGTAGTTGAACTGGGTCTTCACGTAGGTGAAGCCGTTGATGCGGGCGATGATCTGAGCAGCGTCCTTGCCCAGACCGTTGAGGATGACGCGCAGCGGCTTCTTGCGAGCCTTGTTGGCGTTCAGAGCCAGGCCGATAGCACCCTCAGCGGCAGCGAAGGACTCGTGACCGGCCAGGAAGGCGAAGCACTCGGTGTCGTCGGAGAGCAGCATAGCGCCCAGGTTGCCGTGGCCCAGACCGACCTTGCGGTCCTCGGCGACGGAGCCGGGAACGGTGAAGGCCTGGATGCCCTCGCCGATGATGGCGGCAGCCTCAGAAGCGGACTTGGCGCCACGCTTGACAGCGAGAGCGCAACCGAGGGTGTAGGCCCACTCGGCGTTCTGGAAGGCGATGGACTGGGTGTTGTTGACGATCTCACGCGGGTTGAAGCCCTTGTCGGTGCAGATCTGCAGAGCTTCCTCGAGGGAGGCGATGCCGTTGTCGGCGAGGCACTTGTTGATCTTGTCAGCGCGGCGCTCGTAACCTTCGAACGTAACAGTCATGTTATTTCCCTCCCTTTCTACTCGTGAACCGGGAACACGCTGGCGACGGAGTGAGTCTCCTCGTCGGTGCGCGGGTCGATGTACTTGGCAGCGTTCTCCCACTGACCATAGTGGCCCATAGCGCCAGCGATGGCCTCCTCGGGGGTCTTGCCGGCCTTGACGGCGTCGGTGAACTTGCCGAGGTTCAGGAACTCGAACGCGATGATCTCGTTCTTGTCGTTGAGAGCCATGCGGGTGACGTAGCCCTGAGCGAGCTCGAGGTAACGAGCGCCCTTGGCCTTGGTGCCGAACATGGTGCCGACCTGAGAGCGAAGGCCCTTGCCGAGGTCGTCGAGGGAGGCGCCCACGGGCAGGCCGCCCTCGGAGAATGCGGTCTGGCTGCGGCCGTAAACGATCTGCAGGAAGATCTCGCGCATAGCAACGTTGATGGCGTCGCAGACGAGGTCGGTGTTGAGGGCCTCGAGGATGGTCTTACCGGGAAGGATCTCGGAAGCCATGGCGGCAGAGTGGGTCATGCCCGAGCAGCCGATGGTCTCAACGAGGGCCTCCTCGATGATGCCGTCCTTGACGTTCAGCGTGAGCTTGCAGGCGCCCTGCTGAGGTGCGCACCAACCCACACCGTGCGTAAGACCGGAGATGTCGGAAATCTCCTTAGCCTGGACCCACTTGCCCTCCTCGGGGATGGGTGCGGGGCCGTGGTATGCACCCTTGGCAACGGGGCACATGTTCTCCACTTCCTGTGAGTACTGCATGCCTCTCCTCTCTATCGTGTTGGCGTCCCGTCTGGGGGCCGTGGCTGGCGATTGCCGGGCGACCCTTCGAAAGGGACATGACATGCAGCCCCTATAATACCGCGAAATGCACGAAATATTCGGCGAACGGCTCAGTTTTCGTAGCGAGATGCGCGGAACTTTCAATTGAAACGGTTTAACTCTATATTCTGTGGTCGCGCACTTCCGTAGAGGGGGTCCGTCTTGGGCAAGCTTTTGGTCAGCTTTTGTAAGCGTTGCAGGGGTTGACCTGTTGCAACGGTGCCGTTCGCCGCCTGTTTACTGCCTTTGGCCGCGCGAGTGTATTGTTTTGCGTGAATGTTTTAATGGCACGCTTCAATCGTGCTGTATTGGATGGCAAGCAGATCCCGGCGAAGGGAGCGCCATGCAGCGCGTTTGGAGAACGGTTACCGGCTTTTACCATGTCTGTGCTCGCGGTGTGGGCAAACAGCTCATCTTTGAGGGCGATGAAGACCGGCGGGAGTTTTTGGAGCTGATGCGCGAGTGCTGCCGCGAGGAGGGCGTGACGGTTATCGCCTGGTGCCTTATGGGCACTCACGTGCATTTGGTGCTTGCAGATTACGAGGACAGGATGAGCGCGGCGATGCACCGGTTGCTTTTGACGTACGCGCGGCGGTTCAATAAACGCACGGGGCGCACAGGCCATCTGTTCCAGAACCGTTTTGACCGGCGTTCGCTCGATACCGACTGGCAGGTGATGGAGGCTATTCGCTCCGTACACGCCGATCCGCAGGAGGCGGGCATCAGTCTCATTGAGCGTTATCCCTGGAGCAGCTTTCCGGAGCATTTGTGCGCTTACGACGGTGACGCGGCCGATGTCGCGAGGGGATTTTCTGATCCTTCTTGCATGCTTGAACTTTTTGGTTCTGCCGAGGGCTTTATTGCCTATTCGCTTTCGACGCCCGACGGCAGCGAGCCGGCGCTGTGCGATATGAAAGAGACAGAGTGGGAACGCCACGCCTTTGCCGACAAGATGGCGAAGAGCCTCGGGGTTCCGCTCCACGGGGTTAAAGCCGCGCCGTCGGCGCAGCGCAATATCGTCATTCTTGGATTGCACGATGCCGGCTTTACGGTGCGCCAGGTTGAGCGGTATACCGGGATTGGTAAAAGTACCGTCTCTCGTATCGTGCGCGCTTATGCGCGGGTGAAGGCACAGGCTGAGCTCTCGGAATAGAAAATGGCCGAACCGCTCTTGTCAAGCGATTCGGCCAACAAAAATCTTAAGATTTGGGATAAATACTACTGATTATTATGTCCCGTGAGCATGCCGTCGAGGGTGCGCCAGGCGAGCTCGGCGCATTTGACGCGGGCGGGCATGTGCGAGATGTCCTGGAGCTGGGCGGCTTCGTCCAGGTCTTCCAGGTCCTCCTCGGAGAGCTTCTCGCCGCGGATCATGGCGAGGAAGAGCTCTGCTAGGCGGCGAGCTTCCTCGACGGTCTCGCCGGTGATGAGGTCGGCCATGATGTCGGCGCTGGCCTGACTGATGGCGCAGCCGTGGCCGGTAAAGGAGGCCTCCTCGATCACACCGTTCTCGACGCGCAGCTGCAAGGTGAGCTCGTCGCCGCAGCTGGGGTTGATGCCGTCGTGCTCGTGCGTGGGGGCATCCATCTCGTACTTGTAGTCGGGGTGCGAGTTGTGCTCCATAAACGTGGTGGAGGTGTACAGATTACCCATTGAACGTGCTCCAAACGTGATGCAGGCCGGCGATGAACTTATCGATGTCGGCCTTGTCGTTGTAGAAGGCCACGCTGGCGCGGCAGCAGGCGAGGTTCTCGACGCCCAGCCAGGTAAGCAGCGGCTGCGCGCAGTGGTGACCGGCGCGGATGCACACGCCGTCCATGTCCATGATGCTCGCGACGTCGTGCGGGTGGATACCCTTGACGTTAAAGCTGACGACGCCGTGATGGTTGTCCCAGTAGATGGAGCCGATGATCTGGACAAAGTCGAGCTGCATGAGCTCGCCCATCAGGTAGTGGACGAGTGCCTGCTCGCGTGCCTGGATGTTTTCGTAGCCAACCGTGTTGACGAGGTAGTCGAGAGCGGCGCCTGTGGCGAAGATGCCGGCGGCGTCCTGCGTGCCTGCCTCGAACTTCTCGGGGACGGGCGCCCAGACGGCGTCCTGCTCGGTGACCGAATCGATCATTTCGCCGCCGGTGAGCATGGGCGGCATGGCGTTGAGCAGGTCCATCTTGCCCCACAGGACGCCGATGCCCATGGGGCCCATGGCCTTGTGCGCGCTAAAGGCAAAGAAATCGGCGCCCAGATCGGCCACATCGACCGGCATGTGCGGCAGCGACTGCGCGCCGTCGACGACCAGATAGCCGCCGTACTTGTGCACGAGCTTGCCGAGATTCTTGACCGGGTTCTCGACGCCCAGCACGTTAGACACCTGACCCACGGCCAAGATTTTGGTCTTGGGGCCCACCTTGGACAGAACCTCCTCGGTGGTGAGTTGACCGGTCTTGGTGGGGTAGAGGTAGACGAGCTTGGCGCCGGTCTCGCGGCAGACCTGCTGCCACGGAATCAGGTTGGAGTGGTGCTCCATGATGGTGATGACGACCTCGTCACCGGGCTCGAGCACCGTGGGTGCAAAGCTCTTGGCGACCAGGTTGAGCGACTCGCTCGTGTTGCGGGTGAAGACGACCTCGTTGGCCTGTGAGGCGCCGATGAGGTCGGCGATCTGCTGGCGGACCTTGGCGATGGCCTCGGTGGCCTCGACGGACAGCGAGTACAGGCCGCGCAGGGGGTTGGCGTTCATACGCTGATAGAAGTCGCGCTCGGCGTCGAGCACACAGGCAGGGCGCTGCGCGGTGGCGGCGCTATCGAGGAAGGCGATCTCGGGGTGCTGCTGGAAGAGCGGGAACTGCGCCTTGTAGGGGTTGGTCTCGATGTCTACGGTGGGCCAGCCGCGCGAAGCCTCGTCGCTGGCGTCGAGCTCCATAGGCTCCGGTGCGGTGCAGGTGTCGCATTTAACGTGCTCGGTGTCGATCATGCGAGCTCCTCTTCAAAGTTGTCGATCAGGTTGTTGCCCAGGCGGACGACGGCGGCGCGGGTGCGCTCGTCGGTGGCGGAAAGTGCGGCGTCCTCCAGCTTGGCGCGGACGAACAGGTCCTCGGCGGCGTTTTGGTCAAGGCCGCGGCAGGCGAGGTAGAACAGCTGCTCGTCGCGGACGTGGCCGATGGTGGCTCCGTGGTTGCCGGCGACGTCGTCCTCGTCGCAGAGAATGACGGGAACGGTCTTGTTGTCGACGCCCTTGTTGGCCAAAAGCACCGTCTCGCGCTCGGTGCCGGTTGCACCCTTGCAACCGTGCACGAGGTCGATGGTGCCGCGGTAGACCTTCTTGGACGTGCCGGTCAGCACGCCGTTGGCGTCGATCTCGCACTCGGTCTTGCGACCGCGGTGGCGCAGCTCGTAGTTAAAGTCGCGCACCTGCTCTCGGGCGCCCAGGTAGTCAGTATCGATGGTGACCTTGGCGGTATCGCCCAGCAGGTCGCCGGCAAGGCCGGTGGCGCTGGCGCCGGCACCCAGGACGGTGTGCTGCACGTTGACGCGCGCGCCCTCGTCCAGGAACAGGCCGGTGTCGTCGAGCGCGATCCAGCTATCGTCGAGCGTCTGCGTGCAGGTCACGTTGACGGTGGCGTACTCGTGGGCGCACACGCGTAGCACGGATCCCACGACGCCTTGGCCGGCAACGGGAGAGTCCAGGGCAATAAGCAGATCGAGCGTCGACTGGGGACGGGCGACGACGTCGATGGCGGCGATGGCCGCGGCTGCATCGACACCGCTCACGCGCACGGTAACCGTGGCGTGCTTGTATGCGGGCACATCGATGACGATGCGCTTGGTGGCGTGGTCGGCCAAGTAGGTGTAGGCAGCCTCGCCCATGCCGGTCTCGAAGGCTTCAGCAGGGGAGAGCTCCTCCTCGAGCTTGATGGCACCGGCCTGGTAGATGGAGGTGGCGGGCACGTCAAGCTCGGTCTCGGGCGTGATGCGGGCGCGGTCGGCGGCGTCGCCGGGGGCGGAGGCGCGGCGCTCGGGGAAGCGCTCGGCCATGGCGTCCATGGCGGCGTTAAATGCGTCGGCCGCGCCGCGGAACTGCTCGTCCAGGCCCTCGACCTCGACGGCCTGGACAGGGGCGGCGGAAAGCTCGTCAGAGAGCTCGAGCTTGGTCTGATTCATCTTCAGCCAGCCCCATGTGGCAGCCGGCATCGCATTGACCTGCTCAAGGGTGGTAGCAGCGGTGTTGGTGTTCTGATTCATTATCCGATCGCTCCTTCCATCTCGAGCTTGATCAGGTTGTTCATCTCGACGGCGTACTCCAGCGGCAGCTCCTTGGAGACCGGGTTGGCAAAGCCGTTGACGATCATGGTACGGGCTTCTTCCTCCGAGATACCGCGGCTCATCAGGTAGAACACCTTGTCGTCGCCGATACGTCCGATGGTGGCCTCGTGGCCGATGTCGACGTTCTTGGCGCGGATGTCCATGGCCGGAATAGTGTCGGAGCGGCTCTGGTCGTCGAGCATCAGCGACTGGCAGCTCACGGTTGCCTTGGAGCCCTCGGCCTTGGGTGTCGCCACGATAGAGCTGCGGAACGTCTGGATGCCGCCGCTCTTGGAGATGCCCTTGGTCTCGACGGTTGCCGAGGTATCGGGCGCGTTGAGCACGACCTTGCAGCCGGTATCGAGGTTCTGGCCGGCGCCGGCAAAGGTAATGCCGGTAAAGCTCGAGCAGGCGCGGCGTCCGTTGAGCACGCTCATGGGGTAGAGGTAGCCCACGTGGCTGCCGAAGGAGCCGCTGATCCACTCGATGTCGCCATCCTCGTCCACGCGCGCACGCTTGGTGTTGAGGTTGTACATGTTCTTGGACCAGTTCTCGATGGTCGAGTAGCGCAGGTGCGCACGCTTGCCCACAAAGAGCTCGACGGCGCCGGCGTGGAGGTTGGCCACGTTGTACTTGGGCGCGGAGCAGCCCTCGATAAAGTGCAGGTCAGCGTCGTCCTCGACAATGATGAGCGTGTGCTCAAACTGGCCGGCGCCCTTGGCGTTAAGGCGGAAGTAGCTCTGCAGTGGGAAATCGAGCTTGGTGCCCTTGGGCACGTAGACAAACGAGCCGCCCGACCATACGGCGCCGTGCAGGGCCGCAAACTTGTGGTCGGTGGGCGGGATGAGCGTCATAAACTTCTCGTGGATGAGCGGTTCCCACTGCGGGTCGTGCAGGGCCTCCTCGATGCCGGAGTAGACGATGCCCATCTTGGAGGCGGTGTCCTGCATGTTGTGGTAGACGAGCTCGGAGTCGTACTGCGCGCCGACGCCTGCCAGGTAGCTGCGCTCGGCCTCGGGGATGCCCAGGCGCTCAAAGGTGTTCTTGATGTCGTCGGGCACCGACTCCCAGTCGTGCTTTTGGTCGGTGTTGGGCTTGACGTAGGTGACGATGTTGTCCATGTCCAAGCCCTCGATGGAGGGGCCCCACGTCGGATCCGGGAAGCGGTTGAAAATCTCGAGGGACTTGAGGCGCAAGTCTAGCATCCACTGTGGCTCGTCCTTCTTGGCGCTGATCTCGCGTACGATGTCGGGCGTGATGCCGGCGTCGAGACGCTCGAATCCCTCCTCGCCATAGGTGAAGTCGTAGAGGCTGCGGTCGATGTCCGCGACCTCGGTGCGGTTCTTGGTCATTGCGTCGCCCCTTTTACGCCTGCTGCTCGGCAGCGGCGGCCTCGGCCTTGGCGCGCTGCTCGGCGGCCTCGCGCTCGAAGGTCTCAAAACCGTTCTTGTCGATCCAGGGGATGAGCGAGGCGTCGTCCTCGCGCACGATGTGGCCCTTGACCATAACGTGGACGCGGTCGACATCCAGGTGCTCCAAGATGCGCGTGTTGTGCGTGATGATGAGCATGGAGCCGTCGCAGCTCTTGCGGTAGGCGTCCATGCCGTGGCTGACGGTGGACAGGGCGTCGACGTCCAGACCGGAGTCGGTTTCGTCCAGGATGGCGAGCTTGGGCTGCAGCAGCAGGAGCTGGAGCATCTCGACCTTCTTTTTCTCGCCGCCCGAGAAACCTACGCCCAGCTCGCGGTTGAGGTAGGCGGTATCCATGTTGAGCTCTGCCGCGAGCTCCTTGACGCGACGGCGGAACTCCTTGCCCTTCATCTCCAGGCCGGGGCGGCCGGCGATGCTGGCGCGCAAAAAGCTCGACAGCGGCACGCCCGGAATCTCGACCGGGGCCTGGAAGCTCAGGAACAGGCCGGCGCGCGAGCGCTTGTCGGTGGTGAGCTCAGTGATGTCCTGGCCGTCAAAGACGATGCGGCCGTCGTTGACCGTGTAAACGGGGTCGCCCATGATCAGGTGGCCGAGGGTGGACTTGCCGGCGCCGTTGGGTCCCATCAGAACGTGGGTCTCGCCGGCGGCGACGTTGAGGTTGACGTTGTGGAGGATGGTCTTCTCGTCCACGGAGGCGGTCAGACCTTCGATGGAAAGCAGCGGATTTGCGCTCATGCTGTCCCTCTCTGTATATGGTGTACTCATAGGTGTACTAAACCCTAGGAATCTTCTCGGAATAAAGTTACTATGGGTTCGGCGTTAGTCAAGGGAAAACCCGACTAATCCACTCGACTTTTCAAATTCTGGGACAAAATAACCTGTTGTGTTTGTCCCACTTACTTTAAATTTGGGACAAACAAACCTGGTTATGTTGTCCCAGATGCGATGGGAGGGTAGGTATGCTCATTTCTTCCAAGGGCCGCTATGCCCTCCGGTTAATGATCTATATCGCGGCGCTGGGCGACGCCGAGGGCAAGATTGCCTTGCGCGAGGTTGCCGACCGCGAGCATATCTCGCAAAAGTATCTGGAGCAGCTGGTTCGTCCGCTTATGAAGGCGGGCCTGCTTAAGAGCGTGCGCGGCAAGGGCGGCGGCTACATGATGGCCAAGGACCCGGCCGAGGTGCGTGCCGGCGACATCCTGCGTGCCGTCGAGGGCAGCACGGCTCCGGTGGCGTGCGATGGCATCGACAACAGCTGCACCCGTAGCGATTTGTGCTCGACCGTCAAGTTCTGGCGCGGTCTGGATGACGTGATCGAAAAGTACGTCGACGGCGTGACGTTGGCCGACCTGGCCGCCGTCCCCGAGATCAACTTTGACATCAAGCTGTAGGTTGAGCGCAATTCCTTAAGATTTCGCGGAGGGTTGTTGCCGTTTACCGAGGGGTTGTTGTGCAACAACGGGTGAGCTGCAATACTTAATTCTATCTTTGCAAACCGCACTTTAACTACACCAATGCAGGGAGGATCTTATGCAGCCCAAGCATTCTGCTATTGTCGCGGGCCTGACGCTGGCGCTTTCGTTTGGCGCCGTTTCCGCGCCGGCACCCGCCGCTGCCGAGGAGCCCACGCCGGGCGTTGCCTCGGATGCCACCGATATCGATAAGGGCCTTTACACCCAACAGTCCTTCTCGGGCGTGTTGAGGTCGGTCCAGGGCGTTTCGTTTGTCAACGTGACTCCCGAGATGAAGTACTTCACCAAATATGAGAGCCATGGTAACTATAACCAGGGCTTTTCTTATGGCGACGGTTATAACGCGCTGGGCTATTACCAGTTCGACCGCCGTTGGTCGCTCATTCCGTTTATGAAGCAGGCCTACAACTACAACCCCGATAAATACAGCATACTCAAGGATGCGATTGATCGCGGCGGCGAGATTTCCAACGCGAACAATTCCATGTCCGAGAACGGCCAGCTCACCGAGTTGGGCCGTATTGCGCAGGAGGCCTTCCAGGGCGCTTATAACACCGATCCTGTCGAGTTCTCGGCGCTTCAGGACGCTTATGCGTATAACTCGTACTATGCGGTGACCGAGGCGTGGCTTAAGAGCGGCCTGGGTATTGATATTTCGGGCCGCGCCGATTGCGTCAAGGGCATGGTGTGGAGCATTACCAACATGTGCGGCACTGGTGGCTGCAGGGACTTTTTCCGCTGGGCGAATCTTTCCAACGATATGTCCGACCGCGAGTTTGTGACGGCGCTTTCCAACAGCGTGGTCAATAACGTGGCGACCAAGTATGCAAGCCAGCCCCAGTACCACGAGGGCTGGAAGAACCGCTACCGCAACGAGCTAAAGGACTGCCTGGTCTATATCGCCGAGGACGAGGCTGCCGCTGCGAAGGACAACAAGCCCGAGCAGCCGGAACCCGCGCCGGAACCTGCACCGACACCTGATTCGAATGGCGACTCGAGTGACGATGCCAACGATGACAGGATGGATGCGCCCTCGACCGATGCTGACGGTAATGGCTCTGCTGGTGGCACTACCAACGACGGCTCTACCTCGAACGGCTCCAATTCGAACGGCTCTGCTGCGGGCGATTCGTCTTCAAGCTCTGCCGGCAATACGGACAGCGACGCTTCTGGTTCGACCGACGCTGACACCTCTAACTCATCCACCGGCTCGAGCGATTCGTCCGTTGACACCGGCTCTAACAACGGCTCTGGCTCTGACGCAACCCCTGATTCCGATGCTTCCAAGGACGACTCGAATAAGGCGCCGGACGCTCCCGTTGCTTCGCCGGACAAGAAGCCTTCTTTCTCCGAGCAGCTTGGTTCTACGCTGGGTTCTTCGCTGATGGCTGGCGTCAATAACGGCTCGGCCCAGAACAAGGACAACTCTGATCAGGCTTCCACGGAAAAGACCGAAGCCGCAAAGGGCGACTCCAAGGATAAGGCTTCCGAGAAGGTTGAATCCGATAAGGGTTCTAGCTCTGATGAGAAGGACGACAAGTCCGCTCAGAAGAAGGACGAGGACAAGAAGTCTGAATCTGAGGAGAAGGACAAGAACAAGGACAAGACCGAGGACGGAAAGCAGCAGGGCGAGGACAGCAGTAAGGGCAACACCGACAACCAGAACCAAGAGCAGAATGACTCCAAGACGGTGACCACTACAACCACCACTACAACGACTAAGACTTCGGGCGGTAACATGCCCAAGACGGGCGACCTTATCGTTATGGCGAGCCTTGCCAGCGCGAGCTTGGCCACGCTGGGCGCTACGTCTATCGTAAGTGGTAAGCATAAGCTCGATCAGCAGAAGAAGGCTTCTGGGGAGGACGACTCGGGGGAGTAGGCTCTCAGTTGCCAGATAACTAAATAGTCGGGACGGGGTCCGGTGCGAATGTATCGGGCCCCGTTTTGTTGTGCAACGATTAGTTGTGCCCCCTCACACCTCTTGTTGCTACCGTTGCCCGATATGTTTGCGCGGCGTCATCGGTACATGCGATGCGGTCATTACAATTGGCATCGTGCTGCGATTTAGGGGGAACGTTTTGGTGTCTGAACAGGCAAATGTTGATTGTGCTGCTGGCTTTGGCGTGCGTTTGATCGGCTGTGCCGACGATGCGGTTTTGCCCATTGGCATGCACGACTATGCGGAGGCTCTTGGTTGCTGCACGCTGGTCGACAAGACCATGTTTATTGCCGATGTGTTGGACTGCGACGCGTCCGTTGTGGTGTGCTGTCGACCCGAGGGTTTTGGCAAAAGCATGAACTTGTCGACGCTCAGGGCTTTTCTGGAGCGTCCAGCGGTTGGTCGCGCTGATCAGCGTTTGTTTGCCAATGCTCAGATTTGGGATGCAGACGGTGGGCGCTATCGGGATGAATATGCTTGCTATCCGGTGATATCGCTGGACTTTTCTGGCGCTGCGAGGCGTGGTGCCGCTATTGCCGACGTCGTGCGCGATGCCCTTTCGGGCGAGTGCGCTCGCTTGTTGGCGCTCTTGGAGGCTCCTGATTTAGCTCGAGATAAGGTGCGTCACATCGAACGTGTTGCGCGTGGCGTGGCGAGCGCGGACGAGGTTGACTCGGTGCTCGGTGTGCTCATTGAGCTGCTGGAGATGGCCTGCGATGAGCAGGTTGTATTGCTCGTTGATGGGTACGATGCGGCGTGGTCTCGCCGTGCGAGCGCGAGGGACGCTTCCGACGCCGATCCGGCAGGGCTATTCGATCGCGTGCTGTTCGACGCCATTGCCACTGCGCGCGATTCGTTGCGGCTGACGTGTCTGATGGGGGAGTGTCCCGGTCCTGCCGAAGCGGCGCTTTCTTCGCGCAGTTGTTCGTATTGTCTGTCGACGCCGCTTTCGACGTGGTGTGACCGTTGGTTCGGCTTTTCGGATGCCGAGGTCCAGGCTCTGTTGAATCATGCTGGGCGCGAGGAATACCTTGATGATGCGCGTGAATGGCTCGAGGGATATCGGTTTGGCAGGGTCTATTGTTCGAGTCCGGCGCGCGTGATCGGTTTTCTGGACCGAGGCTGCACGGCGCCTGTGCGCGCCGATCTGTATGGGTATGCGGATTGCCTGAGTAGGGTAGTTGCCGGGTGGAATCTCGACCGCCTTTCGGTCTTGTTTGATTTGCTCGAGGCCCATGGGTGCGCTGAGGTCCCGCTTTGTTTGGGCACTGCAGAGCCAGATGTCTCGCCTGACGATGGCATGTGGACAGCGCTGTATCTGTCCGGTTTTCTCACGACGGATATGACTGAGGAGCC
>DBFSAO010000091.1:0-6358 GCA_048500675.1 Collinsella sp. | reverse complement strand
GAGCGTGCGGCACCGCATTTCTTGGCATAAACGGCGAAGTTCACCGCATTGCCGCCGGGATACATGGTGTGGATATGCTCGTAGCGATCGACGACGTTGTCGCCAAATCCGAGCGCGTTAACGTTAAATGCCATGGCCTTTGCTCCTTCTAGTACTCGACAACACCCATATAGCGACGGAAATCAGGATCGTGATCAAACACCTTGCCGCGTGCGGCGCGCAGCTCGCAGTTCATGGCGTAGAACAGCACCGGGTCCAGATAGGCACGGACGCTCGCCGGCACGGCTTCCATACCGTACTCCTTGGCATCGAGCACCATCAGCGTATCGGTATGCGTCTTAAGGAACGCCAGGGCGCGCTCGTCCATAGCACGGCACTCGCTGGAGCCCATCTGCAGGAAGTAAAAAACGCCATCCTGAGTAGCCTCGAAGGGGCCATGGAAGTACTCGGCAGAGTGGATGTAGCTGCAGTGCTGCCACTGCATCTCCATAAGAGAGCAGATAGCGAAACCGTAGGTCTGGCTAAAGTTGGGACCGCTGCCCAGAATGTAGAAGAACTCGTGCTCCTGGCAAAGCTTGGCAAAACGATCGCCCAGCTCGGCATTTACCTTCTCGCGTGCCGGAGGAAGAATCTTATCCATCTCAGCAATACCGGCATACATATCGGCAAGATCGGCGTAGCCCTCCTGCTGATCGAGCAGCTCGGCCGCAAGCGACAGCGAAATGCCAGCGGGGACCTCGGCCTGCGGCACGCCCTCGCCCCACGGGTAGACCCACGTGGTCCACTTGCCGGAGTCAATCTTGGATCCAGCGTTGTCGGTCTGGGCGATCACCGTAGCGCCGGCAGCAAGGGCAATCTCACAGCCCTCGACGACCTCGGGGGTGTTGCCACTGTGGCTGCAAGCAATGACCAGGGATTTCTCACCCAAGCGGCGCGGACGCATGATATCAAACTCGCGAGCCGTATAGATATACGAAGTGAAGGTGGTTGCCTCGCGCTGCAGAAGCTCATGAGCCGGAATCAAATCGATCATGGAGCCACCGCAAGCAATCCAGTAGACGCTGTCGAACTTGCCCTTCTCGGCAATTGCCTCTTTGATCAGATCGTGTGCGTTCATATCCAGTTCCTTTCTTATTTGGCCCGCAATCAATGACGTTGGTTGCGTGGCCGATGGTTGTTTTAGTCAATCAGATATTTCTCGAATGCGGCCATGTTCTTGGCATCTGCCGCCGCCGGATCATCGTAGTAACGACCGTCCGTGATTTCCTGGCCCAGCATGCCGTCGAAACCATGGGCGTTGAGCGTGGCGACGAAGGCGTCCATATCGTGCTTGCCATCGCCCCACACCAGATGGCCATACGGGTCACCGTCGATAAAGTGCATCTCGTGAATTGCCCCATCACCAAAGGCGGCAAACCAGTCCTCGAGCGTCTCGCCTGCAACGCCCATCGCGGTTGTATCAACCATGGGCTGTAAGTACGGGCTCGCGACCTCGTCAATCATGCGCTTCGCATCGGAAACCGTCGTCACAAGGTTGCTCTCCTCGGGACGCAGGCTTTCCATCGTAAGCACCAGACCGTGCTCGCCGGCATACTCCGCCAGAATGGACAAGTGCTCGCGGCTGCGCTTCCAGGCTTCCTCGCGGTCCTCGTCCCAGTCGCCCCAGCCCGAGTTGACGGACATACGGTCGCACCCAAGTACCTCGGCAAGCTCAATGCCGTGCTTAAAGTACGCCAGGCTGCGCTGTTCATGCAGCGGCTTGCGTGCGCAGTACTGCCAAGGATAGACAACATTCTCAGGGCACAGAGTACGATACCTAAGCCCACGGTCTGCAGCCTTTTTCGCCAGGACCTCAGCCTCAAAGTAGCCCGTATGGTCGAGCGTCACATGCGGCTCTGCGCACCACAGCTCAATGGACTCAAAGCCCAAACGCTGCTGCACATCAAGGAAGTAATCGAGCGACCACATGATGTAGTGGATATTCATGCCCGCAATCTGTTCGCGGCGCAGCGTCGGCTTGGATTCAGACATCTTATGCCTCCTTATTTCGATCGAACACGATTTGTCCGTCCGACATCGTCATATCAACCGCAAGATCGCGTGCGTCGCGATAATCGAGGTCAAACACATCCCGATCGAGCACGCAGATATCGGCAAGCTTGCCGACCTCGAGCGTACCCAGCTCGTCTTCGCGCATCAGATCGTACGCGCCCCCGGCAGTCCAAGCGCGCAAGAGCTCGACAAGCGTCAGCGTGTTGACCTCATTCACGGGCAGTCCGTCGGCGAAGAATCCGCCGCACGCGCTGTAGATTGACTCGCCCAGGCTCGGAATCAACAGCGGCAAATCCGTTCCACAGCACACTGTGCATCCGGAATCTTCCATGCCGCGGCGATTCCAGCTGTGCAAAAGTCGCGTCTCGCCAATTTGTCGACGCATCATCGACAGGCAATCCTCACGCCGGTCCAGCGTCAGAATCTGCGGATAGACCTCGCAAATTCCACCTAACTTGCCAAACTCGACAAGATCGGTCGGGTCAGAGTTCTCGAGATCGGTAATCGCATGGCGGCGAAGCATCCGTCCATGCTCGTCTCGAGGCAGCGAGGCATAGAGCGCCACGGTGCGACGAACGGCGCCATCGCCCTGGCAATGCAAGGAATATCGGAAGCCGTCAGCATCAATTGCACGCAGCTCGCTCTCAATCAGATCCCACTCTGGCTTCTCGACGACCGTCTTGCCGGCAGCGCCCGCATCGGCCGTGTCTTCATAGGGGTCAATCATCTCGGCAAGCCCCGCCCATACACCGCGATCGGTCATACGGTTGAAGCCAGAAAAACGAACGAACGGTCCCCGGAAGCGCTCTCGTGCCTCGCGGGCATATGCCAGATTTGCACCGGCACCCACCGGCTGCGACATCATAGAGACGCGAACCGTCAGCTCACCAGATTCCTCACGGCGAGCCATTTCGTCGGCAAAGCCGTAGTAGTCATCAAACGCCATCTCCTTGATGGCGGTAACGCCGCGCTCGTTAAGCATGCTCATGTAGTCCGAATACCCGGCACGCACCTCGGGCAGCGCGAGGAAATCGCTCATCATGCGCCAGATCTTCTCGGCATAGCACGCCTGGGGTGTAAAGCCGTATCGCGCACTGGCAGCAGCATTGAGAACGCAGGTCTCCGCTCCCGGTGTAAAGCAGACGACGGGGATATCGCCAAAACAATCGTCAAACACAGCTGCCGTATTTGCGTTCTCGACATCCGATGCCAACGTTTCGGGTAGGTTGTGGCCAAAAGCCGCCGCGCAATCCGGATGATCTTCTTTCCATGCACGCAAGAGCGACACAGCCTCTTTGGCATCAGCGATGCCGGACAGATCAGACCCCAACGTCCGCAGCGCCCAACCTGTATAGAAGGTATGCACATCGATCAGGCCAGGCATGACAGTGCGGTCGCCCAGGTCAACTACCTCGTCCGCCTGGGTCAAATACGAAGCTACCTCACACTTGGCGCCAACAGCCTCAATTCGATTGCCACGGACCGCTACGAAACCTTCAAACGGCAGGTCCCCCGTACCGGTAAAGACGCTCTTAGACGTCAGGACCGTCAAACGATCAGACATCACAACCACCTACGCCGGAAGCATGCCGGAAATGGCAGTAATGACCAATCCAAACACGACCATGAAGATGAAGAACTTCCAAATGGTCTTCCACCATTGGCCAAACGAAATCCTAGCCACGGCAAGACCGGCGACAGTCATGCCCGCCACGGGGCTGATGGTGTTGATGGTCTGGTTGGCAAACTGGAGCGCGGTGACGGCCGCCTCGGGATTGAGGCCCATGAGCTCGGTCAGGGGGCCCATAACGGGCATGGTGAGCGCCGCCAGGCCAGAACTCGAGGGAACCAGCAAAGAGAGCAGGCCAAGGACGATATACATAAACGTGGTGTAGACGGCGGCGGGTGCACCGGCAAGCGCAGTAGCGAGCGCCTGGAGGATGGTGTCGATGATCATGCCGCCCTCGGCGATGACCAGAATACCGCGAGCGATACCGATAACGATGGCAGCGTACGCAAAGTCGGCAAGACCCTTAACGAACTCCTCTGCGATCGTCTGCTGGTCAAGACCGCCCAGGATACCGGCAAGCAGGCCCATGCCAAGGAACACGGCGGAAATCTCATTCATGTACCAACCCTGGGTAACAAGACCCCAGACGATAATGCCCATACCGCAAGCAAAATCGATAAGCACGAGCTTCTGACGGATAGTGAACTCTTCCTCGATGGAGGCATCGGTCACGGAAAACTCAATACGCTTGAGCTTATCGTCCTCGTACGTAATGGACGACTCGGGGTTTTTCTTGACGCGCATGGCATAGCGCATGGCCCATGCGATACCGACGGCAGTGAAGATGACCCAAGAAACGGCGCGCAGCCACAGTTGCGGATTGCCCTCGATGCCAATGATGCCTTGGGCGATCAAAACATTAAACGGGTCGATGGTCGAAGCACAATATCCCAGGTTGGGACCAAGGAAGCAGATGATGAATGCCGTCATCGAGTCATAGCCGATACCCATCATGATGGGAATGAAGATGGCATAGAACGGCAGGGCTTCCTCAGACATACCAAACGTAGTGCCGCAAATGGACAGCAACGTCATCGTGATGGGAATGATGAGGATGTCCTTGTTCTTGAGCTTTTTAATCACACGGCTCATGCCGGCATTCAAAGCGTTGGTCTTGGTGATGATCGCGAACGATCCGCCAATCAATAAGACGAACGCAACGACGTCGGCAGCTTCTTGGATACCCTTGGTGGGCGCTTGCAGGACCGCGAAGATATCCTGGCCCAGATTGATGGTCTCGCCGGTCTCGGAATCGGTGTAGTTCTTATCGACCTGTTCATAGGTTCCAGCAACGGCGACTTCACGCTCGCCCGCCGCTGTCGAAATCGTCTTGCGCTGATACTGACCAGAGGGAACGATCCAAGTCAGGACCGCAAAGACAACGATCAGCAAGAACATGATCGTATAGACATGCGGTAATTTGAACTTAAAACGTCTGTTTGTCTTCTTCGCCTTCGTATCTGACATAGATACCTCCAAAGAACTCGAGACTGCATCGCATCTCGCTTCAACGTTTGCACAATACAAACGTTCTATGACGTCCCATAGATTACCAGCAGCTTTTCTCGTCATCAAGATAATTTCAAACTGATTGCCGCGACACGGTTGAACGGTTGCGTTCGCGCCGTGAACGGTATGGTGACGCCCGGTGAGATGATCCACCGGGCGTCTCCATTCGCAATGTCCTAGATGTCAAAAACGTAGCGAGACCCAACGATCCGCTGACGACCGATGATAAACGGCCGCCGCTGCTCATCGAAAAAGAAGGCATCCATGTAAAACAAGGGTTCGCCAACGGAAACCGCCAACAGCCGAGCGACCTCGGGCGAGGCGCACGCGATCTCGAGCGTGCACGGGTCGGTAAACGCGGGCGTACGGCCCGTCCGGTTGCGCACGAACTCAAAAATGGATTGGTTAGATAGAGGTGCCGTTGATAGATAAGCGTTGTCCTCGTAAACGTATATGTTGTTCTCAAGCATGACGGGGACCCCATCGGCAGTACGCACACGCTCAACGCAAATCAAATCAGTTCCAACGGGAACACCAAAGAACTGCGCTTCGGTGGAATCCGCCGGCAGTATCTTTCTCGAAATGACGCGCGCCCCCGGTTCCATTCCGTTAACGCGGCATGCGTCCGAAAAACTCTGGACGTCATCCTTCTGGCGAATCTTGCGCTTAAGCTTGGGGGCATTGACAAACGTGCCTTTCCCCTGTCGCTTCGTTAGATAGCCCTGCTGGGCAAGCTCCTCAATAGCGCGCCGCACGGTAACACGGCCAACTTTATAGCTTTCAGCTAATTCAAATTCGTTGGGAATCCGCTCGCCCGCCTTGTAGGCACCGGAGTTGATTTCGTTTTTGATGATATCGATAACCTGTTGGTACAGCGGTATCGCAGCTTTACCGTCAGTTAGCCCTTCAGTCGGTGGCATATACCCTCTCCCAGCGCAATTAAGTCTAAAGCGGGCTCAAGGACATTCAACAAGCCCTTGAGCCCGCATTAGCATAAAGTATGCTTGCTATCGCACCAAAATGTCGGGTATTTACTCATCTGACCCGAAAAACGCGCAACTACCGCGCTCCTAAGAAAGCGTGAGCAGCTCCGGCAGCTGGTCGATAATCTTGTCCGCGGCATCCTGGCTAAAGCCAAAGCGCTCCTCGCGCTTGGCAATGACTGTCAGGCCGGCTCGCTTGCCGGCAGTGATGCCAGGCACCGAATCCTCAACGCAGCAGCAGCGA
>DBFSAO010000090.1:0-10682 GCA_048500675.1 Collinsella sp. | reverse complement strand
GTAAACACTGCCTGTAACCCGTTAACTGTACCGCACCTACCGCATCAGCGCGAGGGCGACCGACGATATCCCGTCTAACTAACGCAAACCCTCTACCGCATCCGCCAGAAGAGCGGCGGCCCTATCCTGAGCCAGACCACGTGCCGCCTGACGCATGGCGTCGCGCGCCGCCGCGTCATCGACCAAGTGCAGCAGCTCATCGGCAAAGGCAGAACCATCGATATCGGCATCGGCGCAGAGCACACCGGCCCCGGCGTCGACCAGATAACGGGCATTGGTGGTCTGGTGGTCGGCCGTCGCATGCGGATACGGCACGAGCACCGAGGGCACGGCGAGCGCAGCGATCTCGGCCACGCTCGATGCGCCCGAACGCGAGAGCACCAAATCGGCAGCAGCCAGCATATCGCCCATGTTGTCGATGTAAGGCTGGACGCGATAACGCTTCGCCTCCTCGGGCGTCAGCGGCAAAGCGCGCTCGGTCTCCTCAAAGCCGTCGGCACCCGTCGAATGCAACACATAGAGGCTCTTGCGCGAAAGCAGCTCGTTTTTGAGCGAAGCCACGCGCTCGTTGAGGTGCTGAGCGCCAAGTGAACCGCCAAAGACGAGCAGCAGCGTAGCGTCCTCGGGAACGCCAAGTGCCTTGCGGCCGCGAGCGCGATCGCCCTCGATCACCGAGCGACGTACGGGGTTGCCGGTCATGAGTACGTGGTCAGGGTCACCTTCGCGCTCAAAGACCGCGCGCGCTGCCGGCACCGAGATGCACACGCGGGCGGCGTGGGAGTTCATCATCTTGTTGGCCAGGCCCGGAACAGAGTTCTGCTCATGCAGCAGATACGGAACGCCCGCGCCCTTGCACCACCCCAGCAGCGGAACCTCGACATAGGCACCAAAACCGATGGCGGCATCGGGCTTGCCGACCTTTGAGAAATGACTGGCGAGCGCACGCTTGGCCTTGTTGACACGCCACAGCGAGGTCAGCGCCGTCCAAGGACGGGAGCGGTCGAAGCCCGTAACCGTAATGGGCACAAAATCAAACCCAGCCTCGGGGACCAGACGACCCTCGAGCTTGCGCGACTGGCCCACGAACACAACGTGGTGGCCACGGTCACGCAGCTCTTCGGCCAAGGCGAGCGCGGGGTTGATATGCCCTGCCGTACCGCCGGCTGCAATAGCAACGGTCATCTTATCGGTCATGGTAG
The DNA here is from genome assembly GCA_048500675.1 of Collinsella sp. Lineage (GTDB taxonomy): Bacteria > Actinomycetota > Coriobacteriia > Coriobacteriales > Coriobacteriaceae > Collinsella. The sequence continues at coordinate 9,483 of DBFSAO010000090.1, read as the reverse complement.
TCCCTTCGTACACGCGGTCCCTGGTCGTCGGTGCGCAAACGCGCCGACGGGTCCGAGTTCAAATCGATTCGATTATATCCGCCGCCCGCATTGCGAGGGGTTGGGCGCTGCGGACGACCTTGCGGCGCCGTTCGCTGACGCGGACGGGCTGCCGGCTCGGTCGCAGAGCCATCCAGAACGGTAAAGCCGTTACGCGAAGATCGCTCGCCGCGCACGTGGGGCACGCCGGCGGTACTCTCATCCATAACGGCAAAGCTCTCGCGGCGACGGTCGTACTCATCGCGACGCGCGCTCTCGTACGAAACGCGCAGGATCAGACCGGCAAGCATAAGCGACACAATAATCGACGAACCGCCGTAGCTAATAAACGGCAACGGTTTGCCCGTCATGGGAAACACGTTGAGGATGCCCAACGCATTGATCAAAAACTGCACCGCGAGAATGACCGCGGAGCCAGACGCCATGAGCGCGCCCCGACGATCGGTCGCCTGCTCGGCAATGCGAAACGCCGAGTAGATCAGCATCGCAAACACCAAGAAGAACAGCACGGTTCCGACAAAACCGACTTCCTCGCCAATGATGGCCAGGATGTAGTCATTGTGCGCCTCGGGCAGATACGAGTACTTCATGGTTGAGTTGCCGATGCCACGGCCGAACAGACCGCCCGAGGCAAAGGCCATGATGGCAAGCGTGGCCTGATAGCCGTCACCATACTCGTCGGCCCAAGGGTTCAACGCAACCTGAATACGCACCATACGGTACGGCTCTGCGACAAGCGCAATCACGATCACGAGAATGCCGAAGATTATCACGCCGATGATAAATCTGGGGTCGAGACCCGCAAACAACGCCATGCACATGAGGGTCAACAGGATGATCAGGACGGTACCGAAATCGGGCTGGATAAAGATCAGAAAGAGCGAAATGCCCAGGTAGATGCCCATCTTGCGAAGGAATTCGTTGATGTTGCCACCGGGCGAAAAGAAGCGATCAAGCATGATGGCCGAATACGCAATGGCAAATGGCTTTAAAAACTCGGAAGGCTGGAACTGAATGCCGGCGATGTTGAGCCAGCGCGTGGCGCCACGGCTGCCGCTGCCCACCAAGAACACCAGAAACAGTAGCCCTATCATGCCTATGAGGAAGATCCTGAGCACATCCTCCCCAAACCAGCTGTCCGGCAAAACGCGCACGATGGCAATCAGCGCCAGAACACCGACCACGGCAAACGCAGCCTGTCGACCCAGAAAAAACGTCGCTGAGCCATTCTCGTGCAGTGCCTCGACCGAAGACGCCGAGTACACCATCAGCAGACCAAAGCACACCAAGGTAAACAGGCAGGCCATAAATATCAGACGGGGGCGCATGATACGGGCGGGAACGCCGGCAATATAGCGTTCGCTAAACGTCTGCCTGCCACGACCGGAACGCGGTGTGCTACGCCGCGAGGAAGCACGGTCCGAGTCGGGCCTCCTCATACCTTGTCGGGGGCTCTCCTCTCTCACCGGCAACCCCTATTCCATTTGCGATTTCGCTGCAGCGGCAAGCTGGGCCACATAGTCCTTAAACACGCGGCCGCGCTCCTCATAGCCCGAGAACTCATCGAACGAAGAGCAGGCAGGAGAAAGTAAGATCACGTCGCCACGGCTCGACAGCGAACGGGCAACGTCCACGGCATCGCGTAGGTCATCCGCCTGGGCGATATCCACATCGCCATCGACATCGGCCTCGTCCATAGCGGCGGTGAAGCGTTCGCGCGCATCGCCAAAGCAGACGACCGAGCGTACGTTATCCATAACAACGCGCGCGAAGTCCGTGAGCGGCGTGCCCTTATCGTGGCCGCCGAGCAGCAAAATCACGTCGTCATCGGGAAACGCCGTCAGTGCCTTCTTGACCGCGTCGGTGTTGGTCGCCTTGGAATCGTTGACGTAGCGCACTCCGTCAATCTCGCCGCACGGCTCCACGCGGTGCTCGAGCGGCTGGAACGAGGCCAGACCGCGGCAAATGCCCTCGGGATCGGCACCGACGGCCAGGGCAGCCGTGGCAGCGCACAGAGCATTGATAACATTGTGATGGCCCGAGATCTTGAGCTCGGATGTAGCGATGAGCGGGGTCTCGACGCCCTTCAGGCGCACGATCATCTTGCCATCGCGCACAAAGGCGACATCCTCACCCTCTGGCTCGTCAAAGGCAACCTTGCAGATGCGACGACCCGGCGTGTAGATGTACTCATCGAACTCGTGAATGCCGGCGTCTTCGACGTCGACGACCACCAGATCGTCATCGACCATATTGTCAAACAGTTTGATCTTGGCAAGCGCATAGTTCTTATGGCTCTTATGCCAGCCCAAGTGGTCAGGAGTGATGTTGAGCAGTACCGCCACGCGAGGGTGGAGCTCGGTGGTCGTAGCAATCTGATAGCTCGAGAGCTCAGCCACAAACCACTCGTTGTGGGCTCGGCCGTCAATCTCGTTGACCGGCGGCTCGCCGATGTTGCCGACAGCTACGCTGGCCTCGCCGGCAGCCTTGAGCAGATAATCGGTCAGCGACGTGGTGGTTGTCTTGCCGTTGGTGCCCGTGATGGCAATCCAGTTATCGGGCGACAGACGATAGGCAAACTCGGGCTCACCCATAATCTGGGCGGCATGCTCGAGCCCGGCCTTAAAGAAGCCCGAGAACTCCGAGATGCCCGGGCATGTCACGCATACGTCATAGGCGCCCTCGACCTGTTCGGTCCCATAGACAAACGACGCACCAGCAGCCTCGAGCGCACGCGTGGCATCATTGGGCTCAGAGGCGCCGCCGCCATACACGGTAACGGCGCTTACGCGCTCGGGATGTGCCAGCGCCCAGCGGGCGACATCGAGACCGGATTTGCCCTGACCCAAAACGAGCAGGCTAAAGACATCAGCAAGAGGCATGAAAGACCACTATCCCAACTGGAAGAACAGAGCAAGGCCAACGGCACCAAAGGCAGCAGCGATAATCCAAAAACGGATGACGACCTTGGTCTCGGCCCAGCCCTTCTTTTCGAAATGATGATGGATGGGCGCCATAAGGAAGACGCGCTTGTGCGTAAAGTGGAAGTAGACAACCTGAATCATGACCGACAGGGTCTCAACGATAAATAGGCCGCCGATGATGAGGGAGACGACCTCGGTGTTGGTCATGATGGACGTGCAGGCAAACGCGGCGCCTAGGGCAAGCGAGCCGGTATCGCCCATAAAGATGCTCGCTGGATAGCAGTTGAACCACAGAAAGCCCAAGCAGGCACCGGCACACGCGGTGCAGAAGATGGACAGGTTCACGTCTCCATGCAAAAACGCCATGGCAGCCATGGCGAGCATGGCGATCATGGAGGTGCCGCCAGCAAGACCGTCAAGGCCATCGGTCAGGTTCACGGCATTAGAAAGACCGGCAATCATCAGCCAGCAAAAGACAATATAAAGCCACGGGAACGAATAGCCGCAGATGGTAGTCGAAAGCACGCCAAGGTCGATCGTCAACCCACCGGGAAAACGAATCTCGGGGGCGACGCCGCACCAGTTGACGGCAAGTACCGTAAAGGTGACACAGATAATGGTTAGGCCGATCATCTTGGCATGAGGCGTCAGACCGAGCGAGCGCCCATGCGTAACGGAGGTCAGGTCGTCGATCAGACCCAGCACGCCGGTCGCCAGCGTGGCGAGCAGCACGAGCACGAGCTCGGTGGTGAGCTTGCCCATCAGCAGGCAGGTCAGCGAGATCGCGACGAGGATGACAACGCCACCCATGGTGGGCGTTCCCTGCTTAACCAAATGACGCTTGGGGCCGTCGGCACGAACCTGCTGGCCGATACCCTCGACCTTGAGCAGCTTGATCCACCACGGCATGAGCAGCAGCGCAATGGCGGCGGCGATGCCAAGCCCCAAAAAAGCCTGATACGTTGGATATGAGGGATTGCCGAACATGGGCTAGCACACACCTTCCACAAAGCGGTCGAGCTCAACAAAGCGGGAACCCTTGACCAGTACAACATCATGTTTTTCAAGCGCGCCGCCCATGCGGTCGAGCACCTGCTGATAATCGGAGAACACCTGGATGCGGTCCTCGTCCATGCCCATCATGCGTGCGGCATCGGCCATAAGCTGGACTAGCTCACCACCCACGCACGCCAGCATGTCGAGCTTCTTGGCGGCGGCATAGGCGCCCACGAGCTCATGCATGCGAGGAGCCTCATCGCCCATCTCGCCCATCTCGCCCAGGATCGCCATGCGAGACCCCGTACACGAAAGCGAGCACAGCAGATCGAGACCGGCTGCCATGGATTCGGCACTGGCGTTATAGGAGTCATCGATGATGCGTGCACCGCTCTTGGCGCGCTTGATCTCCTGGCGGTGACCGGTGATCGTGAGGCCCCTAAAGGCAGCATCGATCTGCTCGGGCGTCACACCCAGGCGATAGGCAACCGCGGCGGCCTTAACGGCATTAGGAACGGACTGCACGCCGGGGATGGCAAGCATGGTATCGATCGTCTCACCCTGGCCAAAATCGAGCGTAAAAACCGGACGGCCCTCGTCATCAACACGAACGTCGCGGGCACGGACCTCATCGTCGTCCGAGACGCCGGCCAGCATCACGTCGATACCAGCAGGCCGGGCGAACGTATCGCGAATGAATGGCGTAAAGTCGTCCTCGCCGCCCAAAACCAGCAGCGGCAAATAGTCGCCGGCGGCGCACATACCCTGGACAATCTCGGCCTTAGCGCGGGCGATGTTCTCGCGGCTGCCCAAAATGCCGATATGAGAGGTACCGATCTTGCTCACGATGGCAAGGTTGGGATTGGCGGACTGGGACAGGCGCTCAATCTCGTGGAAATGGTTCATGCCCATCTCGAGCACCAGAACCTCGGTATCGGCCGGAGCGGAAAGCACCGTGAGCGGCATGCCGATCAGGTTATTGAAATTGCCCTTGGTGGCCCAAACGCGATAGCGCTTGGCGAGCACAGCGGCGAGCACGTCCTTGGTCGTCGTCTTGCCGATGGAACCGGTAATGCCAACGACCAGGCAGCCAAGCTCCAGGCGATACGCGTGCGCCAAACGCAGCAGAAACTCCTCGGGATCATCGGTCAGCAAGATGGCACAGCCCTTGTCCTGTGCCAGCGAGACCAGCTCGGCCTCGGGCTCACGCGTCATCACGACGGCGCCGGCACCCGACTGGACGGCACGGGAAGCAAAATCATTGCCGTCGACGTTTTCACCGGGAAAGGCGACGAAAATCGTCCCTTCCTCGACCTGGCGCGAGTCGATAACGCACCCGCGGCATACCCGATCGGCTTCTCCCGTCACGGTTCGGGCCCCTGTTGCGGCCGCGAGGTTGTTGACGGCGATCTCTATCATTGCAGCTCCCCTGTAAACCTAATAATGCTATCGGCGTATTGTATCCCAGCGCCGCGCATGCGTGGTGCAGGGCATGTGAACACCCCTCATATGGGACAACAAACCACGCCCCAAAGATTGTAACCCCCTACTTCATGTGCGGGATACCCAGCACGTCGAGCGCGTTGGCCATAATGGACTGGAACGGAACCGCAGCGGCATCTGAACCGCTCGGCGTTCCGTCGAGCGTGATATAGCACAGCACCTTGGGCGATTGTGCCGGTGCAAAGCCCATAAAGGACGACATGTAGTTCTCCTTGAGGTAGCCGCCGTTCTCGTCGGCACGTTCGGCCGTACCGGTCTTACCTGCCACGTCATAGCCGTCAACCGCGCCGCCAACGCCCGTTCCCTCCGACACGACCGTCTGCATGCACGATGTCACCTGGGATGCGGCGTCCTCCGAAATCGCGCGCTCGCCTTCGCCCCAGTCCTTCTCGTCACCTTTGCTGGACTTATAGAAGTGCGGGGTCATCATCACGCCGCCGTTGGCGATGCCGCCCACGGCACGTGCGATCTCAATCGGCGAGACGGACAACGCCTGTCCAAAGCTCATCGAGCCCAGCGTGGCGCCGTCATACTGGTCACGCTCCTTGACGATGCCCAAGCTCTCGCCCGGAAAATCGACACCCGAGCTGTGACCGATGCCCCACTTGTCCACATAGGCGGCAAAGTCGTCGGCACCGATCTTGCGCCCCACCAGGACAAAACCCACGTTGGACGAACGGCGCATCATCTCGCGTACATCCATGGTCATGGCATAGTCGCGCTTGTCGGCATCGGTGACGGTATCGTCGCCCACCTTGATGCTCGCCGGCACCTCAAACGACGTACTCGACCGCACGACACCCAAGTCGAAGCCGGCGCCCGCCACGAGCGTCTTAAAGACCGAGCCGGGCTCGTAGGCGTCGGTGACCAGGCGCAGGTTCATATCCTCGGTCTTGGCGTTTTCCAAATTGGTCTGGTCGTAGGTCGGATACGAGCAGGCTGCCAAGATCTCGCCTGTCGTAGGATCGGTGACCAGCGCCGAGCCGTTCTTGGCCTTTGTCTTCTCGACAGCCTCTGCCAGGGCATCCTCGGCCGCACGCTGGATATTGACGTCGAGCGTCGTCACGATATCAACGCCGTCGACCGCAGCCACCTTTTTATAGGCACCGCCCGCAATATAGCTGCCGTCCCTCGCGCGCTCGCGTACGAGAGAACCGTTCGTGCCGGTCAGAAGCTTGTTGTATTGCTTTTCGAGACCCGTCAAGCCGTCGTTGTCTACATTCACTACACCTAGCACCTGCGATGCCAGATTGCCGTATGGATATACGCGCTTCATAGCCTGCTCAAAAAGCACGCCGGGCAGGTTCTTCTTCTCCAGCGCCGCAGCATCGTCTTCGTCCACCTGGCGCTTGATATACACCCAGGTTCCATCGGACTCAACGAGCTTGCGGCAGGTCTTTTTATTGATTCCAGTTGCCTTGACCAGCGCCGACACCGTCTTGTCAACATCCTCGACAAGCTGCGGGTTCACGGCGATGTTGCGACATTCGACCGACGACGCCAGCACGTTACCGTTGCGGTCGTAGATGGTACCGCGTTTGGCATAGAGCGTCTGGGCGAGAAGGCGGCGCGCATCGGCGCGCTCACGCAGCTTGCCGGCGTTCACGATCTGATAGTCGGCAAGGCGAAAGACGCCCAAGCCCAAGCCAAGCCCAATGAAGCCCATGACGGCTTTGCGGCGAGGCAGAGGCGTGCCTGTGAGCCATTCGGTCGACGAACTCTTGCGCGACCTGGTGTTATGCACTTGGGGGTCGCCCGAGCCGCGAAGTCGCGACGCCGGGTCGTTGCCACGGGACTGCCCGGCGTTGTAAGATTGCCGACCCGTTCCTTGATAACCAGAACGTCCCCGCGACGAGGGACGTCCAGAACCGCGGCCCCCATCGGAACCGCGGCGATAGTCATTTGTCATACTCAGCTACCGTCTTGCTACTGAGCGGTCGCGGTCGCGTTGGCGCCCGCGGCTGCATCCTGCGAAAAGTCAAGTGTAACGCTCTCGCTGGGCTCCACCATGCCATAAGCGCCCGCAAGGTCGCGAATACGCGTGTCGGCGCCATAGACCGAATGCATGACCTCCAGGTCGGAGCTCTCATCGGTCGCCTTTTCGAGCGTGTTGGTAAGCTCGGCGTTGCTGTTGAGCACCTGGGCCGTAACGCCGGCGAGCGCCACGCGGGCGACGCCGATCGTCATGAAGATGGCCGCAATGATGCAAAACGTTTTAAGAACGCTCATGAAAACCGGGCTTACCGCCTGGTTTGCCTGACGGCCCGCGCCCGTGTAGACATCAAAGCGCGGCGTGCGCTGCTCACGGGGAGCAACGGGGGCCTGCGGCGTCTCACGATAGGCGGGCATGGCGTTCATATCATAGGCGAGTGCTGCGCTTGAAGTGTTGTAGCCCATGATATGCCGCCTCCCATCCCGAGTACGTTGGTAGTGTGTTTAAGCTTCGTTTATGGTGCGAGCGGGAGGTCCAATATCGCGCGGTCGCGCCTACAGACGCTGCGCCACGCGGATTTTGGCTGATCTCGCCCGAGGGTTGCGCTCAACCTCATCAGGCTGGGCAACCAAGGGTTTGCGAGTGATGACCTTGAGTATCGGCACGTTGCCGCACACGCACACCGGAATCTCCGGCGGACACGTGCACCCCTGGCTCATCTCCTTAAAGTGATTCTTTACGATACGGTCCTCGAGCGAGTGATACGAGATGACGCAGATACGTCCGCCCGGGTTGAGCCACCTGGTGGCGGCATCAAGCCCTCGTTCGAGCACATCGAGCTCGTGATTGACCTCGATGCGAATGGCCTGGAAACTTTTCTTGGCCGGGTGTCCGCCATGCCGACGAGCGGCAGCCGGGATACCCGCCTTGATGATCTCGACAAATTGGCCGGTGGTTTCGATCGGTTCTTGCTCGCGGCGGCGCACGATCTCGCGCGCGATCTGCGAGGCGAACTTCTCTTCGCCGTAGACGCGTAGAATCCGGGCGAGGTCGTGTTCGTTATAGGTGTTGATGACCTCAGCTGCGTTTAAGGTGTTATTACCCGGATCCATCCGCATGTCCAATGGGGCGTCCTCGTTATACGAAAAGCCCCTGCCAGGGATATCGAGTTGCGGTGACGAAACGCCCAAATCGAACAGGAAGCCATCGACCCCGGGCACCTCGGCCGAGCAAAGCAGCTCGTCCAAGTCGCCGAAGTTGCCCTTCAGCAGCTGATGCGGAACGCCGGGAACCTCGCGGTCCAGACGGGCGCCAGCGGCCTCGAGGGCCATGTCGTCCTGATCGACGCCGAGCAAAAGGCCCGTCTCCCCCACCTGCGCGGCCATCTTTACCGAATGGCCGGCACCGCCAAGGGTGCAATCGCAGACAACGGAGCCGCTCTTTAGCCGCAGCGACTCAAGCACTTCGCCGAGCATGACAGGTTCATGCCGATATTCTTGTGTCAAGATCCCACGCTCCATCCGTTACCCGTGCCTTGCCCTTACGAGAAGAAGAGGTCCAGCAGGGCCTCATCGTCATCGTCCTCATCGGCCGCGGCGCGATCCCAAACCTCAAGGTGGTCGTAGTTGCCCACAACCGTGACCTCGCGGTCGAGGTTCGCCTGCTTGCGGAGAGACTCGGAAAGACCGATACGACCGGCGCTGTCCACGTCCATCGACGTAGTGCGCTTGTTGATCGCCCTCATGAGCTTCTGGTCATTAATGTCACGCGGGTTAAAACCCTCGTGGCCCTCACGACCCGCGAAGAGTCCTTCGACCCACTTATCGAAGGCCTCGGCAGAGAACACGTACAGAGCATCGACATCCAGGGCTTTGAACACGCGAACGTGCTCTCCAAGCTCCTCGCGAAGGGGTGCAGGCAGGGACAGACGACCTTTTGCATCGAGATTGCGCTCGTATGCACCAGTCATTCCCATGTGCGCCCTCCCCTCGGTTACTCAGATGGCACGTACGCGGGGAACCACCCCGCCTGTCGACGTCATTAATAATATGGGGAACCGCCCCATTTTTCAACACCTTTCCCCACCCC
>DBFSAO010000009.1:0-2865 GCA_048500675.1 Collinsella sp. | reverse complement strand
CATGCAGACGACGGCTCATGCTTTCATATGGCACTAGGCCAGAAAGGGCCCCGGGTGTTGCCCCGGGGCCCTTCTCAATTACTCCTCGGTGCTCTCGGCCGTATCGGCCGCAGCATCCTCGGGCGCCGCTTCGGGCTCCGGCGCGGGGCGCTTCTCGCCACCGTACGTCACCGTCACCATCGCGGAGCGCAGGATGCGGTCCGCCATGCGGTAGCCCTTCTGGTACACGTCGTTGACGGTCTCGTCGTACTGCGATGCGTCCTCGACGCGGCCCACGGCCTGGTGCTCGAGCGGATCGAACGCCTCGCCCTTGGGGTCGATGGGCTCAACGCCCTCATGCGCGAACACATCGAGCAACTTGGCATGCACCGCGTCAACGCCATCGACGAACTGCTTAAAGTCGTCGGAAAGCTCCTGGCTGCGGGCGTGGTCGATCGCGCGCTCGATATCGTCGACCACCGGCAGCAGCGCGGTGACGAGCTTCTCGGTCGCGCGCTCGCGCTCGGCGATGCGCTCGTTGGCGGTGCGGCGACGGAAGTTCTCCCAGTCGGCCTGCAGACGGGCGGTGCGCTCGGTGGCGTCCTTCGCCTTGTCCTCGGCGGCCTTCTGAGCCTCTGCAGCGGCATCGAGCTCATTGCGCACATCGGCAAGCTCCTTTTGAGCCTGCTCGAACTTGAGCTTAAAGTCGTTGTCGGCGGCTTCCTCACCGGCGCGGATAGCGGCTTCCACCATCTCGTCCTCGGTCATCGTCGCCTCCTTGTTTGAATCCTCTACCTGGTTCTCGGCAGCCTCGGCGGCCGCGGCCTCATTGGCCTCGGTATCGTCAACGGCCTCTACGGGAATCTTCACGTCCTTCTCCTCAGAGTCAACGGGGGCGACGCCAGCGGCAGCCGCCTCCGTGCGAGCTTTACGGGCGGACATGATTACTTGTCCTCGTCGTCCACAACCTCGTAGTCGGCGTCGACGACGTCATCGTCGGCAGACTGAGCGCCGGCGGCACCGTCGGTCTGCTGCTGAGCGTCGGCGTAGACAACCTGAGCCAGCTCGTAGGCCACGGACTGCAGGGACTCGCCAGCGGCCTTGATGGCCTCGACGTCAGAGCCCTCGAGCGCCTTCTTGGCGTCGGCGATAGCGGCCTCGGCCTTGGACTTCACGTCGGCGGAAACCTTGTCGCCCAGCTCGTTGAGGGTCTGCTCGGTGGAGTAGCACAGGCTGTCGGTCTGGTTGCGGACCTCGACCTCCTCCTTCTGCTTCTTGTCCTCCTCGGCATGAGCCTCGGCGTCCTTGACCATACGATCGACTTCGTCGTCGGAAAGCGCGGTGGAGCCGGAGATGGTGATCTGCTGCTCCTTGCCGGTGCCCTTGTCCTTAGCGGAGACCTTGACGATACCGTTGGCGTCGATGTCGAAGGTGACCTCGATCTGCGGCACGCCGCGGCGGGCAGCCGGGATACCGGTCAGCTGGAACTTACCGAGCGACTTGTTGTCGCGGGCAAGCTCGCGCTCGCCCTGGAGCACGTTGATCTCGACGCTGGTCTGGTTGTCGGCAGCGGTGGAGTAGACCTCGGTCTTGGAGGTCGGGATCGTGGTGTTGCGGTCGATCATCTTGGTCATGATGCCGCCCATGGTCTCGACGCCCAGCGACAGCGGGGTAACGTCGAGCAGCAGGATGCCCTCGACGTCGCCGGTGAGCACGCCGCCCTGGACGGCAGCGCCGTCGGCAACGACCTCGTCGGGGTTCACGGACATGTTGGGCTGCTTGCCGGTCATGGTCTTGACGAGCTCCTGGACGGCGGGCATACGGGTGGAGCCGCCGACGAGGATGACCTCGGTCAGATCGGAGAGCTTAAGCTTGGCGTCGCGCAGGGCGTTGGTGACAGGCTGCTTGCAGCGCTCGAGCAGGTCGCGGGTGATCTTCTCGAACTCGGCGCGGGTCAGCGTGTAGTTGAGGTGCAGCGGGCCGGACTGGTTCATGGTAATGAACGGCAGGTTGATGGTGGTCTGCTGGGCGGCAGAGAGCTCCTTCTTGGCGTTCTCGGCGGCCTCCTTCAGACGCTGCAGGGCCATGGGGTCCTGACGCAGGTCGACACCGTTCTCCTGCTGGAACTTATCGGCCATCCAATCGATGACGCGCTGATCCCAGTCGTCGCCGCCCAGGTGGTTATCGCCCGAGGTGGACAGAACCTCAAACACGCCGTCGGCGAGGTCGAGGATGGAGACGTCGAAGGTGCCGCCGCCCAGGTCAAAGACCAGGATGCGCTGGTCGGTGCCCTGCTTGTCCAGGCCATAGGCAAGAGCAGCAGCGGTCGGCTCGTTGACGATACGCTTGACGTTGAGGCCGGCGATCTTACCGGCGTCCTTGGTGGCCTGACGCTGGGCGTCGTTGAAGTAAGCCGGGACGGTGATGACGGCGTCGGTGACGGTCTCGCCCAGATACTTCTCGGCGTCGGCCTTCATCTTAGCGAGCGTCATGGCGCTCACCTGCTCGGCGGTGTAATCCTTGCCCTCGATGTCGACGACGGCACGGCCACCCTGGCCCTCCTTGACCTCATACGGCACGGTCTTGATCTCGGAGGTGCACTCGGAGTACTTGCGGCCCATGAAGCGCTTGATGGAGAACACGGTGTTCTTGGGGTTGGTGACAGCCTGGTTCTTAGCGGCCTTACCCACGACGCGGTCGCCGTCGGCACGGAAGCCCACGACAGACGGCGTGGTGCGGTCGCCCTCGGCGTTCACGATAATGGTCGGAGAACCGCCCTCGAGAACGGCCATTGCGGAGTTAGTAGTACCAAGGTCGATACCAAGAATCTTGCCCATTAGAAATTCCCTCTCTCTTGTGCGTTTGCACCGACTCGGCGGTCTGCCG
>DBFSAO010000089.1:0-11916 GCA_048500675.1 Collinsella sp. | reverse complement strand
GTGCAGAATTTGAGGGTTGGACGAGAGCAGAGCATGCGGACATGACGCCCGATGCAAATCGGTTAGAGCAGGCCCATGCTGGTCAGGATCGTGTAGCCCATAAAGATGACAAACGCGATGAGGGCAAGGACAATGATGATTTTTTGAGCCGGCGCCATGCCAGGGATCTCGTTCTCGCCCGTAGGTTCCTTGGAGGCAACCATGCGCTGGGCAAAGGTCATCTCGTCACGGCTCGGCTTGGGCTCGACGGACTTGGGACGAGCGGCCTTTTTAGGCTGAGGTTTGGGCGCGGCAGGTGCAGGCTTCGCAGCAGCGGGCTTGGGTGCGGGCGCGGGCTTGCGCTCGGATGCGGCGTTCGAGGCGACCTCCTCGGCCTTCGCACGCTTGGCGCGCAGGGCAGCCAGCTCCTCACGCTCGCGACGGGCCTCTTCCCGAGCCTCGCGGCGGGCCTTCTCAGCGCGGAGCTCTTCCAACTCAGCGCGCTCCTCGTCGGACAATGGTTGGGACTCAAGCTCGGCCATGGTATAGCCCTTTCTTTTAAAAAAAGCCGCCGACACAATGTCAGCGGCTTATCAAATCCAAGGGTGGAGACGAAGGGAGTCGAACCCTCGGCCTCTGCCATGCGACGGCAGCGCTCTCCCAACTGAGCTACGTCCCCAGGACAAGTCGATATTTTACCTACGGCTCGCCAACTGTCAACGCCCAATAACCAGTCTTTTTGGGGCGCGGCTATTTTGGCAACTTTTCGAACAGGCGATCCTCTCGATGATTTTTTATCCCCGTCCCAGAAAAATCATCGACGAACGCGCTACTTTGCGCTGGTAAGAACACCGGTGGTGTCGAAGGCCGGGGTGAAGCTCTCGTCTACCGCGCCGCCCTCTTGCCAGAACATCGTCGTAAAACCCAGGTCGTCGGCATGGTCGAGCACCTGCTCGTACTCTTCACGCGTCACGGCGCGTGCCAGGTCGCCGCCCTGCTCGCGCATGAGCGCATTGGGCGTGTACTGGTTCATAACCGAGATCGGCACGTCGCCCACCGTCCGCCACACCAGGTCCAGCACGCGACACGAATCGTCTGCATGCCCCGGAAGCACCAGGTGACGCACGATCATGCCACGCTTCATAAGCCCGTCCTCGTCCACCAACTCTCCCCCGCGGCGCTCGATCTCGCGCGCCATCTGGGCCAGACCCGACACGGCCACACGCGGGTAATCCTTTATATGGGAGAGCGACTGCGCAAGCCCGGCATCGGCATATTTAAAGTCGGTGAGCCACACATCGACCAGGTCGCCCAGCGCCGCCACGGCACTCGCGCGCTCGTAACCACTCGTGTTGTAGACGATTGGGATAACCAGTCCGCGCGCCCGTGCCGCGGCAATCGCGGCAGGCAACAGGTGCGCATAGTGCGTCGCCGTCACCAAATTGATGTTGTTGGCACCCTGGTCCTGCAGTTCCAGCATAATCTCGACCAGGCGCTCAGGCGAAATCTCAAGGCCAAAATTGCCGGTCGAGATCTCGTGGTTCTGGCAGTAGATACATTTGAGCGAGCAGCCGCTAAAGAAGATCGTGCCCGAACCGGCCTCGCCCGAGATAGGCGGCTCCTCCCACATATGAAGCGCGGCGCGGGCCACCTTGAGCGTGTCGTTAGCACCGCAGACGCCGTGCGCGCCCTCATCGCGCGCCGCACCGCAACGGCGCGGACACAAATGGCAGGCGGGCGAAAAAAGTTCGGTCAACGACGTCGGCATAAAACCATGCTCCAAAACAACGATTCAGCAGCTCAAACGTAAAGGGATCAACCCCACAGACGGCTCGAGCCCAAGGCGCCGTAATCGTCCGACACGATTTTTGTAATGTCAAGACTGGAATCAATAAAGTGCCGCTTTATGATGTAGGTATTCCGCCCCCCGCGGAGCAACTGGGTGAACCGTCGCGTTTATTTAGGGAGCCCACACAGTCGTACCTAGTACAGGTATCCTTCGTTGTTAAGGACGCTGGAACAGTCGATGAGGGCACCCACCTGTTTTAGGTGGGTTCATTTTCGTAACGTGGGGGGTGGTTTTCTTTTGCCGAAAATCACCATTACAGTCCATATGGATCCCCGCCGGCATCCCGACAAGCCATCGACAACATCCCAATATCTGGTATGCGCGTGATAATCGCACGGTGCAAACCTCCGCACCCCCCTCGGTCGAGTATCATGGGACAGCTATGCCATTTCCGCGTAGCAACCTTTGACCTTTTCCTTCGACGCTTGGCGGTTTTTAGATTCATGGCTTCATCCCCGAGCTACATACCGTACCTATGCGTGGCAGCGGCGGCCTTTATCACGACCTTCCTCGCGGTGCCCCTTGTCAAGCGCTTGGCAATTAAGCTCGATGCCGTCGACTATCCTTCTAAGCGCCGCATCAACACCAGGCCCATCCCACGTTTGGGCGGAGCGGCGGTGTTTTTGGGCCTGGTCGTTGCCTGCATTGTGCAAATCCTAGGCACCTGGCACCTAGGCTGGCCGCCCGTTTTGGTGCCGCACCCGCGCCTTCACATTAGCTATCCCATGCTGGCGCTCTCCTTTACCGTCATCTTTGCGACCGGCGCTATCGACGACGTCTTCCAGCTCACGCCCAAGCAAAAGCTGGCCGGACAGGTCCTCGCCGCGCTTATCGCCTGCATGGGCGGCCTGCGGATCGGCGTCATCGTCAACCCGTTTGCTCCCGGCGAGATCATGCTCGGATGGCTCGCCTACCCCATTACCGTGATCTATCTGGTGGCATTCACCAACATCATTAACCTCATCGACGGCCTCGACGGCTTGGCCACGGGCATCTGCGGCATCGCGTCGTTCACCATGTTTTCGATGGCCGTTCTCTCGGGCCGCATCGACGCCGCCGCGCTCTCCATTGCGCTCTTTGGCGCCTGTCTGGCCTTTTTGCGCTACAACTTCAACCCCGCAAGCATCTTCTTGGGCGACTCGGGGTCGCTGCTTCTGGGCTTTGCGCTGGGCTCCATCTCGCTGCTCAACGTGAGCCGCACCGCCGCACTCACCTCGCTTATCATCCCGCTCATCGTTGCCGGCGTGCCTATCATCGACACGTTTAGCGCCATCGTGCGCCGCAAGCGCGCCCACATTAGCATCGGGCAGGCCGACAAGGGCCACATCCACCACCGCCTGATCCAAGAAGGCTACAACCAAAAACAGGCTGTGCTGCTCATCTATGCCTGGTGCATCATGCTTTCGGCCGGCGCCGCCGCGATTAACCAGGTCGAGGTGCCCATGCGCGTGCTCATCTTTACCGTGCTCGCCATTGGCTCGGCGGCCTTCGCCAAGCACCTGCACCTGTTTGAGCCCGTGCTGCGCCACCATTACAACAAGCGCACGCACGAGGACGAGCTCGTCACCCCCGACGACCCCGCCTTTAAGCAGGAGGAGCAGGCAGCTGAGGAACGTAAGGAAGAGCGCCACCACAAGCTCTAGGGCAAGCTGCCGAGGATGTGCCAAGGCACCGTTGGCCAAGCGCGGCCGCGCCGCGCCCATCGCACAAGCCACCCCTCTCCCGCCCCTCGCCTACTTACGCCCCGCCCCTCCAATAAACGCGTTATCATCTTGACCCATGAACATACGTTAGGAGCAATCATGCCAAACGAGAACAGCTACGAAGTCGCGCTGCAAAAGAGCAACGCCATTCGCGAGGGCCTGGCCAAGACGCCCGAGAAGTTCACCATGCTTACCGGCGACCGCCCCACCGGCCGTCTGCACCTGGGTCACTACTTTGGCACCCTCAAGGGCCGCGTGGAGCTGCAGAACATGGGCGCCAGGACCAACGTACTCATCGCCGACTACCAGGTCATCACCGACCGCGACACCACCGAGCACATCCAGGACAACGTGTACAACATGGTCATGGACTACCTTGCCTGCGGTATCGACCCCGACAAGACCATGATCTACGCGCACTCCGCCGTGCCCGCCGCCAACCAGCTCATGCTGCCGTTCCTGTCGCTGGTGTCCGAGGCCGAGCTGGCGCGCAACCCCACGGTCAAGGCCGAGATGGAGGCCTCGGGCCACGAGCTCACCGGCCTTCTGCTCACCTACCCGGTGCACCAGGCCTGCGACATCCTGTTCTGCAAGGGCAATGTGGTGCCCGTCGGCCGCGACCAGCTGCCGCACATCGAGCTCACCCGTACCATCGCCCGCCGCTTTAACAACCGCTACGGCAAGGTATTTCCCGAGGTCGAGGCGCTGCTGTCCGAGACCCCGCTGCTGCCCGGCCTTGACGGTCGCAAGATGAGCAAGAGCTACGGCAACGCCATCAATATTTCGATGACCGCCGAGGAAACGGCCAAGCGCATCAAGAAGAGCCAGACCGACTCCGAGCGCATGATCACGTTCGACCCCGAGAACCGCCCCGGTGTGTCCGGCCTGCTTTCGACGGCTGCAATCTGCACCGGTCGCTCCGAGGTCGAGATTGCCGAGGAGATTGGCATGGGCGGCTCCGGCCAGCTCAAGAAGTACGTGACCGAGGCCGTCAACGAGTACTTCGCACCTATCCGCGAGCGTCGCCAGCGCTACGAGAACGATCTGGACTATGTGAAGGACGTCCTGCATGAGGGCAACCGTCGCGCCAACGAGATCGCCGAGCAGACCCTGGCCGAGGTTCAGGACGCCATGGGTATGGTGTACTAGGCCGATCTGCTGACTTGAGCTTTCGATTGCTATAGGGCGGGCGCTACGGCGTCCGCCTTTTTTGGAGCGGACCGCTTCGGCTCCGTCCATCGCACTCCCCCGACAAACAGGAACAGGCCCGCTGGCAGTTAGTTGCCAGCGGGCCTGTTCCCGAAGTACACCGTTGAATCGCACAGAGGGGAGGAATGCGAATCAAACTCAACAGGGCAGGCTTTTTCATCGCCTATTGCCTGCTCCGTTGCTGAAACCAATATAGTTCACCGTGGTTTACTTTGCAGCATCAATATCCGCCGCCATAGCTTCTCCATAAGTTAGCCCAAGTAAACTAAACCACCACAAAGGGGGCAGGCACCTTTGTGGTGGTTTTGGCCACGGCAGAGCGCTAGAGCCCTGCTGGCCAGCGACAGGCGGGCAAGTCGACGTGCATGTCGTCCTTAAACGCCACACCCTCCCCTAGCAAAAGCTCACGTTGAGCATCGGGACCGCCAAAAGCGAAGCCCTCGCATATGTGCCCGTCGGCAAACACCACGCGGTGACAGGGAATCTCGCCGGGACGCGGATTACTATGCAGGGCATACCCCACGTACCGCGCACTTCGTGGACGACCGGCAAGCAGCGCCACCTGACCATACGTGGCGACCATCCCCTCGGGGATCTGCTCGACCACCTCGTACACCCGTTCAAAAAAGCCCTCAGACGCCATTGCTCGCTCCCCTCCACCCGGAAAAGCATAAACCACCACAAAGGTGCCTGTCCCCTTTGTGGTGGTTTATGGCAGATCGGTTAGTTGGCGGGCTGGAAGAAGGCTACGGCGACGGCGCCGGGGCCTACGTGGGTGCCGATGGTGGCGCCGATGGTGTGAACGGGCAACTCGCCTTCGGTGTGGCCAGCCCAAAGTGCCGCGCTGTCCTCGATATACTTCTTGAGCACCGCATCCGAAAGGCCCGTATAGCCGAGCGCCAGCGGCATGGAAAAGTCGATGCCGCCCGCTTTTTCGACCTTCTGATTGAGCAGATTGCGGCCGTTCTTGGAACCGCGCGCCTTACCCAGCTGCACGATCAGACCGTCCTCGACAGCCACCACGGGCTTTACGTTGAGCAGCGTGCCCACGGCGCCGGCCGCAGCAGACAGACGACCGCCGCGCACCAGGTACTCCAGCGTCTCGAGCAGGCCGATAACCACCACACGGTCGCGCACGGCCTCGACGGCCGCCGCGATCTGAGCTGCACTACGACCCTCATCCACCAGGCGCAGGGCATACTCGACCATGACACGCTCGCCCAGAGTGACGTTATTGCTATCCACCACGTAAACGTCGCCGCCTGGCGCCTCGGCAAGTGCGGTACGGGCACTCTGATTGGTGCCTGATAGCTTAGCGCCCACGGTAATAATCACAGCCTCATCGCCGGCTTCACGAACCTTGGCAATCGCCTGCGAAAACGCGTACGGGTTGACCTGGCCGGTCTTGGGCAGCTCATCGCGCTCCACGAGCATCTCGTAAAAGCGCTGGTGATCGATGTCGATGCCATCCATGTACACATCGGTGCCAAAGGTGACGGACAGCGGCAAAACGGCCAGCGCTGGGTGCTCGACCGGCGACATATCGCTTGCGGAATCGGTAATAATGCGGACGGACATAGCGAATCCTTTCTTGCGCAGGTCCCGCGCAGGGAATTTTGACAGCAAGGCCCCGGCACGGTATACGCGCTCAAACAGGACTATGCAGTTGTTAATTGGAAGCAAAAGCCTTGGCGGCCCTACAGCTCGCGCAGGGTGTTGAGAATCGTGCGCAGCGACGCATACATCTGCTCGCGCTGCTCCACACCCATAGCCTTACCGGTGGTATCGAGCACCTCGCGAATGATGCGGTCCGCTTCGCTCATGCTCTCGCCGCCCAGAGCGGTCAGGCGCACCGGAGCACGATACTTAACGGCGGCATCGCCCGAATCGTCGACCTCGACGTAGCCGCCCTCCTCCAGATGAGCGAGCGTACGCGAGACGGCGGCGCGGGTCACGCCTGCCATGCGAGCCAGGTCAGCGCCAGTCAGGCCGTCCTTGCTGCGCTCAAGATAGTAAAGGCACATAACGTCGGAGCCCTTGAGGCCCAGCCTTGCGCCCTCGGATGTCTTAATGCGCTGGATCTCCTTGTAGAGCCCGCTGATCAGTCCGACAAAGTCCTCGAAACGTGTCTCGTCGTTCTGCTGCATGGGAGACGACCGCCTTTCGCTTGCATAATGCTTACGGGTAAACATCTTAGTCGCATAAGGCGACACCCGTACCCAAATACCCCATTTGTTAACCCATCAACATAAAAACCACCACAAAGGGGACAGGCACCTTTGTGGTGGTTTTGACCGGCGAACATGATCCGCAGGCGTCGCTACAGCTCCACGCAGGGGCTGTCGCGGGTCACAAGCGTCTTAACGACAAGCGTCGCTCCCAGATAGCGCTCGAGCAGCTCGGCTAAGCGATCGATCGCGGCCTGGCAATCCCCCATCCGCTCGGGCTCCACGCACTCAATCGCCAGGAACGCATCGGCCGAATCATCGGACAGCGCCGTGCGAACGCCGTCGCGCCAGTTCCAGCAGCGGCACACAGCGCCCGCATCGTCGATGTAGGCGAGCTCGCCGGGCAGCGTCGGATCGTCCGCCTCCTCGCCAAGCGGCAAGAACGCATCGCCACCGTCGGTCACCTTCAAGCGAAGGTCTCCCTCGATCGCATGCAGATCCTCGCCTCCCACGGGCAGCGCGTAGGTCAGCGACACCGTGTTGTAAATATCCACCGCGGGCGTAATGTGGCCCACCGGCTTGCCTTTGAGCACGCGTTTGAGCAAGTTCTCGATCGAGCAGCGCGCGCCTTTCTTGGTCTTGAACAGACGATAGGCCTCGCGCCATGCCTTGACCGGTGCGTTCTCGCTGATAGTGTCGCTGGTCAGATGACGCTCCGCATCGATATTGGCGCGGTCGAGCAACGCCGCAATCGCATCCACGTCCTCTTGAGGAATCTGAGCCGTGGGCTTCATGCCCTCCACGATCACAACACCGACCGCTGCCTGCGGAAACAGCTCCCAGAATGAATCCTCGGTAATAAAGCTCTTCATACGCTCTCCCTTCATTGTGCGCGCCCGAGTGAGGGCGCCTAAACAAAAAGCGCCCTTACAACGGCCACCTTCAAAGTCCTACGGTGCCGTCACAAGAACGCTTGCGCTGTCCCCATCCGGAGAAGGGGACGATATGTCAGGCGTATTGTAACCCGAGTCATCCACGCGAGCAAAACCACCACAAAGATGCACTGGCCCCTTTATGGTGGTTTTGGGTCTGAGGCGACGCTAGTGGCGGAGTCCCAGCAAGCCGTGGCCGCGATGACGGGCCTCGGCGGACACCTGGGCGTGCGGGCCGGCGGCTTTGACGGACTCGGGCAGGTGCGAGTACTTCTTCTCGAAGTTCTCCTCGAACATCACCGCCAGGTTGTGCGCGGCCTCGTCGTAGCGCGCGGTGCTCTGCCAGTATTGGCGCGGCACCAGGATGCCATCGGGCACGCCGTGGCACGTCGTGGGAATGTCAACGTTAAAGATGTCGTCGTGCACGAACTCGCTGTCCTCGATGGTGCCGTCGAGGGCGCGCGCGACCAGCGAGCGCGTGTAGGCCAGCTCGATGCGATGACCCACGCCGTAGCCGCCGCCAATCCAGCCGGTGTTGACCAGGTACACGCGCGTGCGGCCGTCGGCAATGCGCTCGCCAAGCATCTTGGCGTAAACCATGGGGTCGAGCGGCATAAACGGCTCGCCGAACAGCGAAGAGAACGTGGGCGTGGGCTCGGTGACGCCGACCTCGGTGCCGGGAATCTTAGCCGTAAAGCCCGTCACAAAGTGGTACATAGCGGCATCGGCCGTCAGGCGTGAGATGGGCGGCAGCACGCCAAAAGCGTCGCAAGTCAGGAACAGCACGACACTCGGAGTGGTGCCCATGCCCTTAGTCCACGCGTTAGGAATGTGCTCCACGGGATAGGCCACGCGCGTGTTGTGCGTGATCGAGATGTCGTCGTAGTTGGGCTTGCGGTTCTCGTCGAGCACCACGTTTTCGCAAATGGCGCCAAAACGGACGGCGTTGAAGATCTCGGGCTCGCGGAAGGCGTCCAGGCCCTCGCATTTTGCGTAGCAGCCACCCTCGATGTTGAAGATACCCATGTCGGACCAACCGTGCTCGTCGTCGCCGATCAGCAGGCGCGTGGGATTGGCCGAAAGCGTGGTCTTGCCGGTGCCGGACAGGCCAAAGAACACGGCGGTCTCGTGCGTGACGGGATCCATGCTGGCCGAGCAGTGCATGGGCAGCACGTCGTCCTCGACGGGCAGCAGATAGTTCATGACGCTAAAGATCGACTTTTTAATCTCGCCGGAGTAGCCGGTGCCGGCGACCAGAATCACGCGTTCCTGGAAGTTGATGACCACCGCGGCGCTGGAGTTGAGGCCCTTGATGGCGGGGTCACACTGGTAACCTGGCGCGGCAAGGACGCAGAAGTCCGGCTCGCCGGTGCGCGCGATTTCGCGAGCGAGCGGGCGGGCGAGCATCTGCTTAATAAAAAGTGCCTGGCTGGCACGCTCGCAGGCAACGAGCAGTCGACGCGTGTGGTTGCGGTCGGCACCTGCCATGCCGCGGGTGACGAACACGTCGCGCTCGTTGAGATAGTCGACGATGCCGGCCTTGATGGCCTCATAGCTCTCGACGGACAGCGGGCGGTTGACCGCGCCCCAGGCAATCTTGTCGTGAACATCGGGGGTGTCAACGATAAAGCGGTCATTGGGGGAACGGCCGGTACGCTCCCCCGTCTCGATCACCAGCGCGCCGTTGGATGCCATGCGGCCTTCTTCGCGGCGGATAGCGTGCTCGACGAGCTCCGCGGCGGGCAGATCGACCAGCAGACGGGGTTGATTCTCGGCGGGATCTTCGACCAGCGTAATACCAAAATTGGACAGAACTTCTGCAGGGGTAACACCAGGCATGGGGCCTCCTTTAAAAACGCGGCACGTGGACGCGGCGCGCACTTTACTCACGTAAAGCCCGTTGTACCCGATATGCAAAAACGTTTTTGCGGCAAGGGCGGCAAGCCCGCCCAACGGTCAAAAATCGCACGCAAGCGGCCTAGTCATTGGGGACGTTCTTAAACGACTAGTCGTTGGGGACACTCTTGAACAGGCAACAGCCAAGGAGTGTCCCCAGATGCCGGCACTTAGGGACGTTCCCAAAGTGCCTGCACATAAGGAACGTCCCTAAGTGCCGACTACCGAATGGCGCCGCCGAAATTATCGAACAACCTGTTCAAAAACACGAGCGGACACCGCGGTGTCTATACTAGAGCGCAGCAATAGAAAGGACCCCGCTTTGAGCATCACGCCCCTCGATAGCATTCGCCGCGCCATCGCCCGCCGTAACGGCATCTCCAACCCCGCTGCATCGAAAGACGGCGCCGCGAAGGCCCAGGGCGGCCGCATCGAGAACGGCCTGTTCCCCGCCTCCCACACGGCCGAAGAGCTCGCGCGCATCCAGGAGCTGAGCCAGCGCAACGCCGGCGGACCCGATAGCAGCCAAGCCACACGTCGCCGGCGCGAACGCGATCGGGAGCCCGGCCCCGTCCGCCGCATGGTCAACGCTTGGTGGAACCGTCTGCTCGGCGCCGTCTACGGCGGCGGCTTCTCCATGCAGGAAGCGGAATACGAGGAGCACGCCACCAGCCGCGACTATCTTTGGAACACCCTCGGCACCGCCGTATGGGGCCTGGCGTTTCCGTTGCTCACCATCGTGTCTACGCAGCTCGTGGGCGCCGAAGAAGCAGGCAAATTCTCCATCGCCTTTGTCACCGGCACGCTCATCATGATCGCGTGCAACTACGGCGTGCGCAATTTCCAGGTCTCAGACATCGACGAAAAGACGTCCTTTGCCTCCTACCAGCTCAACCGCTGGCTTTGTGGAGCGCTCGCCCTAGGCTGCGGCCTCATGTACAGCAGCGCCCGCGGCTATGATGCGCAGATGGCGACGATCGGCCTGGGCGTCTACCTGTATAAGGTCATCGATGGCGTCGCCGACGTGTACGAAGGCCGCCTGCAGCAGGCCGACAAGCTCTACTTGGCTGGAATGAGTCAAACGCTACGCTCCGTCGCCGTCATCGCGGTCTTCAGCGTGGCGCTGTTCCTCACGCGTAGCATGCCCATCGCGGCCATGGCCATGAGCATCGCCGCGATCGCCTCGCTCGTGCTGGTCACCGCGCCGCTCGCCCTGCTCGAGACCGAAAAATCGCGCCGCGTAAGCCTGCGCGAGGTCGGCCACCTGTTTGTCCAGTGCGCCCCACTCTTTGGCGCGCTATTCCTGTTCAATCTTATCGAGAGCATGCCCAAGTTTGTGATGGAAGGAACACTGGCCTACAAATACCAGCTGTACTTTAATGCCCTGTTTTTTCCAGCTCAGGCTATTCTGTTGAGCATTGGATTTGTCTATAAACCGCAGCTCCTGCGCTTGTCGAGCATTTGGGCTAATCCTCGCAAGCGTCGTCGCTTTGACCTGATTATTGTTGCCGTTATGGCGCTGATCGTGGTCATCACCGGCGTGTGCGCCGCATTTATGGCAGGTCCCGGTATTCCCCTCATGAGCTTTATGTACGGTCTCAGCTTTGAGCGCTACCGTACGCTGGCGCTGCTAATGGTCCTCGCCGGCGGCGTCACCGCGGCCATCGACTTTATCTACGCCATCATCACGGTGCTGCGCCATGCCGGCGACGTCACCAAGGTCTACCTGATTTGTTTTGCCGTGAGCGTGGTACTCCCGGTGATCCTGATCAACCTGCTGGGCCTGATGGGTGCCGTCGTAAGCTACCTGGCTATCATGGCCCTACTGCTGGTGCTGCTGATTGTCGAGTACGCCCACATCCGCCAACGCATAGAACGAGCCCGCAACCCATACGGCGCCTAATTAGCTGCCCGGTCACCGGAATTTGCGATGGAATCACCCCGGCTGGGGTCTCGTTGCGGACAATATTCATCACGCAAAACTAAGTGAGTAGACTTTTACCGAATCCCCGACCACACCAACAGAGCACAAGTCTGTGACCTGCACTGATAATTGTTCTCGGGGGAAGCGGGCACTGCGGGGCGCGGCAACGGCGCGCGATTTCCGCGTCGCAGCGCTACCCTGATGCTGAATGCCGGGACGATGACCCACTGACCTGCTGACGCCTCTTCGGCCGTCC
>DBFSAO010000088.1:0-19078 GCA_048500675.1 Collinsella sp. | reverse complement strand
GGGGCATCGGCGCAGGTCGATGCCCCTTTTTCAGCCGTTTAAATTCCGTGCCCGCTTTTAACCGCTCGGACAGAATGTGTGTCCGGTTGCCTATCGTTCCCGCAGGTAGATAACCTTTTCCGGAACCGTTAAATACCCTTTCGGAAGAGGTGCCCATGAAGGCCGTTTATTGCCCCTACTGCGGCGGTCGGACCAAGCGCAACGGCAGGACCTCATCGGGGTCCCAGCGGTGGAGGTGCACGGCCTGCGGCGCGTCGACGACGGTGAGGTACGACGACACGGCGACGAGGCTCGAGGAGTTCCTCGGGTGGCTCCTCTCGAAGGACTCGCAAGCCATGATGCCGGGCGGCGGGCGGTCCTTCAGGCGCAGGACGGCCGAGTTCTGGGAGGTCTGGCCCATGCCCGTCCCCGACGGCGAGCTGCACCGCGTGCTCTACGTCGACGGGATCTGGGTCGCGCGCGACCTCGTGGTGCTCATATGCTGCAGCGGCGAGAGGGTGGTCTCCTGGTACATGGCGAGGTCGGAGAACTCGAGGGCGTGGTCGGCCCTCATGGCGCCGATCCCGGCGCCCGACGTGGTCGTCACCGACGGCGGGAGCGGGTTCGCCAAGGCCGTGCGCGAGACCTGGCCGCGCACCAGGGTCCAGAGGTGCACCTTCCACGCCTTCTCGCAGGTCAAGCGCTACACGACGACGCGGCCGAAGCTCCAGGCGGGGCGCGAGCTCTACCTCATCGCGCGCGACCTCATGGGCATCGAGACGCTGCACCAGGCCGAGCTCTGGGTCGAGCGCTACCTCGACTGGTGCGGGTTCTGGGCCGACTTCCTGGAGGACAGGACCGTGGTGGACGGCAGGAGGGTCTACACCCACGAGAGGCTGAGGCGGGCGCGCTCGTCGCTGTCGTCGCTGGTGTCGGCGGGGACGCTGTTCACCTACCTCGACCCCGCCCTGGCCAAGGCCGGCCCGCTGCCGTCGACCAACAACATGATCGAGGGAGGGGTGAACGCGCAGCTGAGGGCCGTCCTGCGCAACCACCGGGGGCTGACGTCGGTCAAGCGCGTGAAGGCGGTGTTCTGGTGGTGCCACGCGCACTCGGGGGACGCGAGGGCGGCGCGCGAGAAGCTCGCCGCGATGCCGACCGATGCGGACATCGACTTCCTGTTCAGCGTCTACTCCGCCTCGCCGTCGCGCGAGGACGGAGGGCCGGAGTGGGGCGACAGGGCCGTGTGGGAGGACCTCCACCACAGGGACCCGTACCCGTTCTGGCTGGATTAATGGATGGAAACGGATGTTCTATCGGGACACACATTTTGTCCTATAAGCCTCCAGTGATGGAGGCCTTTCTTTTTTGCACACGCCCCATCCCAGCCATGGTAAATCGATAGCAAAACGGGCTCCAGTTCGCCCAATCGTGCGCCAAACGGCACGTGACAGCCTGAAACCCGCTCCAAATTGCTATGTCTGATGGCGCTAGGCCAAAACGTCCGACAGGATCTCGGTTAGGCTGTCCACGTCGGCCTCTTCGCACACGAGCGGCGGAAGGAAGCGCAGCGTATGTGCGCCTGTAGCGTTGATCACGGCACCAGCCCCCAATGCACGGGCCACGACGTCGTGTGCATCACCCGCGGCATCGTCCAGATCGCAGCCGAGCATCAGGCCGCGACCACGCACCTCTACCACATGCGGAAGCTTAGCCAGCGCCTGCTCCATATAGGCACCAACCTTGGCAGCATGCTCGGCATAATCGCCGCGCACAAGCACGGAGAGCGTCGCGGCACACGCCGCGATGGCCAAGCAGCTACCGCCGAAGGTCGAACCGTGATCGCCGGGCTTAAACACATCGGCGATCTCTTTCTTCGCCACCACGGCCCCCATGGGCACGCCGTCGGCGATGCCCTTGGCAAGGCTCATGATGTCGGGCTCCACGCCATAGGTCTGGAACGCAAACGGTTTGCCCGTGCGAAAGATTCCGCACTGGACCTCGTCGGCGATAAGCACGGCACCCACCTCGTGCGCCAAGTCACGGGCCGCAGCCATAAACTCCTCGGTCATGGGATGCACACCGCTCTCGCCCTGGATTGGCTCAAGCATCACGGCACAGATTTCGCTGCCCAGCTGCTTAAAGATTGCGCGCAGCTCATCTACATCGTTGGGTGTGCAGGCCACAAAGCCACCCGGCAGCGGGCGGAAGCTGTCCTGTAGCCAATCCTGCATGGTCGCGGCAATGGTCTCGAGCGTACGACCGTGAAAGCCGCCACGCATGCACACGATGGTGTTGCCACCGTTGTCGGCACGCTTGGCGTACAGACGTGCGAGCTTCATCGAACCCTCGTTGGCCTCGGCACCGGAATTGGCAAAGAACGTCTCCCACACCTGCTCGTCCGCAGCCGGAGCGCCAAGTGCCGCCGCTGTGGTCTCGTCGCCAGCGGCAATCGCGTCGGCAAGCACGCGAGCACCGTCCACATCATCGTTAGCGAGCTTGGACAGCAGCGCCGCGACCTGTCCACGCTGCTCGATGTAGAAATAGTTGGAGACATGCAGGAGCTTCTTGGTCTGAGCCTCGAGCGCCGACAGCACTGCCGGATTGCCGTGGCCCAGGCTGCACACGCCGATGCCGGCAAGAAAATCGAGGTATTCGCGACCATCGTCGCCGGTGAGCTTCATGCCGTGGCCTTCGACAAACTCGACCGGCGAGCGGCCAAAGGTGTGCATGACGTAGTGAGATTCGAGCGATTGTTGAGCAGCAAGTGACATGAGATACCTTTCGTTAAGCGCCAGGTAGCGCGGACTGTGGGCGTAATGGCGTAGCAATTTCGAGCCGGCTAGACCGTCTGGAGCTTCTCGACCTCGTCGAGGTTCTCGGTCAGGCGCGCCGCAAACGTCGAAAGCGGATGCGGATGCGTATCGAACTCGTAGGCCGTCTCGGTGGAGTGGATCACGGTACCGACGCCAGCATCGGTCAGCAGCTCCAGCAGCAGCGAGTGCGGCGTCGTGCCGTTGATGATGTGGGCTCGGAACACGCCAGCAGCAAGCGCATCGACGGCGGCGCGCAGCTTGGGAATCATGCCCTTGTCGACTTCTCCGCCGTAGAGCATCTCGTTGACCTCGTCGAGCGTCAGGTTGGAGATAAGCGAGTCCTTGTCGCTAAAATCCTTGTACAGGCCGTCGACATCGGTCAAAAAAATCGCCTTATGCGCGTGAAGCGCCGCCGCAACGGCACCGGCAGCGGTGTCGGCATTGATGTTGAAGAATCCGCCGTCCTCCCCCGCCGCGACGGTAGCGATAACGGGAATGTACTCGCTATCGAGCAAGCGCTCGATATAGTCGGTGTTGACGTGCGTCACTTTGCCCACGCGACCGAGCTCGGGGTCGAGCGGCTCGGCGATGAGTGTGCCGGCATCGCTGCCCGACACGCCTACGGCCAGGTTGCCGTGGTGGTTGATGGCGGCGACCAGCTCCTGGTTAACCTTGCCGCCCAGCACCTCGCGCACGATATCCATAGTCGCCGGCGTGGTCACGCGCTGGCCGTTCTTAAACTCGACGGGAATATCGTAATGGCTCAGCGCCTCGTTGATGGCCTTGCCGCCGCCATGCACGATGACGGGGCGCATGCCGATGATCTTGAGCAAAACGATGTTGCTCATCACGTCGCGGCGCAGTTGCTCGTCGACCATGGCGGCTCCGCCATATTTGATAACGACCGTCTTGCCGGTCAGGTTTTTAATCCACGGCAGCGCTTCGAACAGCAGCTGCGCGGTTGCTTCGTTGGATTCGCTCGAACGACAGTCGCGTGCGAATTTCATAATCTGCCTCGTCTTTCGTATCGTTATCGCGCCGTGCTCCGCTGCCCGCAATCGCGGCAAGATGCGCAGCGCGCCTGGAATCTAGGAACGGTAGTCACCGTTGATGGAGATGTACTCGTGCGTGAGGTCGCAGGTCCACACGGTCGTTGCCGCATCGCCTGCGCCCAGGTCGGCCGAGATCACGATCTCGGGCGCCTCAAAACGTCGCAGAGCCTCGTCCTCGTCAAAGGGAACGGTCAGGCCATCGCGGCAGACAGGCATGCCCATCATGTCGATGGAAACATCTTCTTGATTAAACTTCACGCCGCACTTGCCAAGTGCCATGGCAACGCGGCCCCAGTTGCAGTCGTGGCCAGCGATGCAGGTCTTGACGAGCGGCGAGTTGGCGACGGCACGGGCGGCGATATCGGCTTCCTCGTCGTCGGCGGCGCCGGTAATGTTAACCGTCACGAGCTTTGACGCACCCTCGCCATCGGCCGCAATGTTGCGCGCCAGGCTCTCGCACACCTCGTGCACGGCAAAGGCCAACTCGTCAAAGGCGTCAGTGCCCTCGACGATAGCCTCGGTATCAGCGGCAGCAGCGCCAGAAGCAAGCATGATGCAGGTGTCGTTGGTCGAGGTATCAGAATCGACCGTCACCTTATTGAAGGTCTGCTTAACGGTCGAAAGCAGTAGGGCATGGAGCGCCGCCGGCCCGACGGGGGCATCGGTCGTAATGACCGCGATCATGGTGGCCATATTGGGCATGATCATGCCCGAGCCCTTGCACATTCCGCCTACCGTATAGACATTGCCCGCATGACCCGCAGCCTCGCTGACATAGGACACGGCGTACTCCTTGGAGTGCGTGTCAGTCGTCATGATGGCGCGAGCGGCATCGGCGCCACCGTGGGCGGAGAGCGCCTCGTAGGCAGCAGGAATGGCGGTCTCAAACGTGTCGATCGGCAGAATCTGGCCAATCACGCCCGTGGAGGCAACCAGAATCTGCCGGGGCTCGCAGCCGATGACCTGCGATGCGATGCTGCACGTCTCGCGCGCGCATGCAAGGCCGGTCTCACCCGTGGCGGCGTTGGCATTGCCAGAGTTGACCGAAACGCCGGCGATGATACCGTAACCCTTGTCGGCACCGCCCAGGTTGGCACGGCTCACTTGCACGGGCGCCGCGCAAAAGCGATTGGTAGTAAACACGCCGGCACCGGGACAGGGTTTATCGGGCACGACGAGCGCGTAATCCAGACGCTCGGGGTTCTTGCGGAACCCAGCGTGGATGCCCGCAGCTTTAAAACCAGCCGCAGCCGTAACGCCACCCTCGACGGCGCGAATCTTGATATCAAACAGCTCGGTATTCATCGTCTTTATGACTCCTTATGTCAAACAAAAAACGGACATCGGTTGGTGCGCCATGCCAGTCGTGATCATGAGACCAGCTTAAGAGTGGCGCCCCACTCGATGCCCGACTACCAAATCGTTAACAATCGAATGTGCTACACCGGGCACGCCACTGTGGGCAAGCCTCGTCGCTCGTCAAAGCCAAAGACGATATTGGCGCACTGGACCGCTTGGCCCGCAGCGCCCTTGCACAGATTGTCGATGGCGCCCGTCGCCACCAGCACGCCCGCGCGTTTGTTGAACGCAAGGCCAATCTGGGCGGCGTTGGTGCCGACGACCGAAGCCGTCTTGGGCTGCTGGCCGGCATCGAGCACGCGCACAAAGGTGCGTCCAGCGTAGAACTGCTTGTAATAGTCGACGACATCCTCAAGAGCCAGGGAGTCGATGGCCTGCGGCGTGAGCGGCAGCGTCACCGTGGAGAGCAGGCCGCGCTTGAGCGGTGCCAGATGCGGGGTGAAGACGACGCGATCGGTCAGGCCAAGGATTTGCTCAATCTCGGGCGTGTGGCGATGCTTGTCCACGCCGTAGGCCTCCAAGTTCTCGTCAGCGCTGCAAAAATGCGTACGAGCATTGCAGGACTTGCCGGCACCCGTCACACCGCTGATGGCATCAACGATCACGGGGCCGCTCTGGGCAACCCAGCCAGCGCGCACGGCGGGCGCGGCGGCAAGGCTCGTTGCGGTGGGATAGCAACCGGCGCAGGCGACCAGCACGGGTTTGCCGTCGGCATGGTCGGATGCGGCGGTCTCCAAGTCCCGGCAGAATAGCTCGGGCAGGCCAAAGGCACGGGTCTTGAGCAGCTCGGGGCTCGTATGCTCGGCGGCATACCACGTCTCAAAGACGGACGCGTCGTTCAGGCGGTAGTCGGCCGAAAGATCAAAGCAGGAGACGCCCGATGCAAGCAGCGCGGGCACCTGTGCCATGGCAGCCGTGTGCGGCACGGCAAGAAAAACCGCATCGCAGCTCTTAAGCTCGGGGGCGTCATGCGTGGTGAAAACCAGATCGCTCACGCCAGCAAAGCTCGGATACACCGCGGACAGCGGCTGGCCGGCATCGGCGTTGGACGTAATGGCAACAAGTTCAAACTCGGGATGGCCGAGCACGAGGCGAATGAGCTCGGCTCCGGCATATCCAGCCGCGCCGACGATTCCAACCTTTAAAGACATATCAGACTCCTTGTCTGCGATTTATGCACCGATGCGCATTTCGCAGCGGTCGTTATGAAGTGGGTTGAAACTTTAGCACCAAAAGATGCATGAACACGTAAATGGCTTGCATATTCATGCATTGAAACATTCCCGACACATTCGCTTGAAGGAATTGACAAATGGAGCGGGCCCCGTATTGACCGGCGCTCCTAACGGCGTCGGGCAATACGGGGCCCGCCCATGCGAAAACCAAGTTGTTAGGATGAGCCAGCTGGCTAGAGCTCGACCGGCACCCATTCGTCGTGATTGCAGATAAAAGCCTCGGGATCCTCGACGCTAAAGAAGACGAGCGTGGGGTCGTTAGGCCCCTCATAGTGCTCGCCCAGGCGCTCTAGATGCTTCCACCCGGCTTCGCGCATTTCGTCTAAAGCCCGGTCATCCAAGCCGGCACGCCCGCGCAAGATGAGCCAGCCATGGCCCGGCCACCAACTCGTGGCCTCAAAGCGCTGATTTTGCAGCAGCTCCTGCCACACATCCTTGGTGCGCGCCGTTACAAACCACAGTTTGCCGTCCTGAATCTGTGCAAACGAGAACGGACGCACATGTGGCTGTCCGTCCACGCTCGTCGCCAAATACCATGCCGGCACCGACGTCAGATACTCCAAAACCGTATTCAATCCGTCCACGTTTCCTCCTGTACTAGCTAGTTTGGGAACCTGGTTTGTGCGAGCTAGAGCTCCAGGCGCTCCTCGCTGCCGTCGATATCACAGAAGCGCGCGACAATATTGCGGACCGAAAAGAAAGCAAGGCGGCCGTCGTTGGCACTCTCGTGTTCCTCGCCAATGCCCACCATGTGCTTAAAACCCGCTTGACGCACCTTGTCGCTCGCAACTGCGTCGTCCTCAAGTGCGGCTTCGCCGGTCAATACGATCCAACATTCCCCCGGCTTCCAGCCCGAGAGCTCAAACTTGGGATTCGCACTCAGCTCCGCCCACACATCCTTGTCGCGCGATGTGCAAAACCACAGCTTACCGTCATCGACCATGGCAAACGAAAACGGCCTCACGCGAGGCTGATGCCCGTCGCTTGCATCGGTCGTGGCCAGATACCACGCCGGAATGCGCCTGAGATACGAACAGGCGCGCTCAAGCTGAGCTGTGCGGTCGTTGTCGGTCATAGGGACCCCTTTCCTGCGCTCGAATCGCGCCTAAACAAGTTGAAGGTTGATGACGATGACGCAGATGAGCAGCAACGCCGTCACCACCGCCGCCAATGCATCGCCGCGGCCAAACGTAAGTGCATGCAGACGCGTGCGTCCCTGTTCGCCGTGATAGCAACGCGCATCCATGGCGGCCGAAAGCGTTTCGGCATGACGGAACACGCCCGTGAACAGCGGAATGGCCACACTGCCGAGCATACGCACGCCGCCGAGCGGGCCTCCCGTCACGCGCGCACCGCGGCTCGCCTGCGCATCGGCCGTCTGCTTCATCTCGGTAGCGAACTGCGGCATAAAGCGCAACGCGATACCCATGATCATGCCGAGCTCATGCGCCGGAAGCCCCACGCGCGCAAACGGTGCGAGCAGACGCTCAAAGCCCGCGGTGAGGTCGAGCGTGGGGGTGGTGAGCGTAATGGCGCTCATGCCGGCCATCATCAGGGTCAGGCGGCACGCCATAAACGCCGCAGAACGCAGTGAGCCCTCGCTTATCTGCAAAAAGCCGAGCTGCCACAGAATGCGCCCACTCTGATCGGTAAACAAGTTGAGCACCGCGACCACGACGACGATTGCCAGCAGCGGCGCCATCGATGATAGGACCCGGCGCAACGGCACCCGAGACACGGCATAGATCAGCACAACGAAAATTGCGACCGGGGCCAGTCCGCGGAAGCCACTGACCGTGAGCGTCGTGATCAGAAACACAAAGCCCAAGAGCAACTTGGTTCGCGGGTCCAAGCGGTGGATTGCACTATCGCCGGGATAGTAACTGCCAAACGAAAACGCCTCCATCAGCAGCCCTCCTCTCGCGCGACCGTCTTGGATTTAGCAATGTCCGCGACGTTAGAAGGACCGTCCGAGCGACCGATCAGCAAATCTACCAACTCGTCGGCCAACGACTCAACCGTATAGAGCCCGCCGCGACGCAGCGGCATGCCCGCTTCCGCGAGCGCCAACGCCATGCGCTGAGCAGCAGGTACGCCCAGGCCGATCGACTTGAGCTCATCGGCATGCGCAAACACCTGCACGGGGGTTCCCTCGGCAAACACTGCACCTTCGTTCATTACGACGATGCGGTCGCAGCAATTGGCCAGGTCATCCATACTATGCGAAACCATGACAACGGTCAGGCCATCGCGGTGAAGTCGATCGATAAGCTCAAGGAAATCCCTGCACGCAGCCGGATCGAGCCCCGCCATGGGCTCATCGAGCACCAAGACTTCGGGCTCCATGGCGAGCACGCCGGCGAATGCCACACGTCGTTGCTGACCGCCCGAAAGCTCAAAGGGACTCTTGCCGCCGACCGTGGAAAGGTCGAGGCCCACGCGTGAGAGCGATGACTCGACACGACGGTCGACTTCATCTTGCGGCAAGCCAAGGTTATGCGGACCAAACGCCACGTCCTGCGCCACGGTTTCGGCAAACAGCTGACGCTCAGGATATTGAAACACCACGCCGACCTTGGCCTTAACCGCGGCGGCGTCTTTCTTGTTTGACAGATCAAGCCCCAGCGCGCGAACGGATCCCTCCTGGGGGCGAATCAAACCGTTGAGATGCTGGACCAGCGTCGACTTACCCGAACCGGTATGACCTGCCAAGCCCAGGAATTCGCCGCGACGCACCGTCAGCGATACATCGCGCAGCGCCCACGGGCTGCTGGGGTCGTTTCCCCAGAGAGCCTGTTTGTTCGATGAACCCTCGGCGGCCGAGCGCTTGTGCCAACGGCGGCGCTCGCGGGCGCTCAGCGAATAACTGTACGAAACATGGGATAGCTCTATGACGGGCTCCGACGCGTTGCCCTCGTTGTCTACCGGAACAGTGCCGTCAGCGATTTCCAACTGGGATGCGGAAGACTGCCCCACGGTGCCTGCCCCACTTCGCTCGGCATAAGTCTCCACAACCTCGGCAACCATATCCGCCTCACGCACCTGCGCGCAAACGGGTACGCCCTTCTCACGAAGTGCCCTACCTAGACAGCACGACGCCGGCATATCCAAGTTGAGCTGCGCAAGTTCGTCCGCCCGCGTCAAGATTTCCTCGGGCGTACCGAGCATGGCAACGCGCCCCGCCCGAAACACCGCGACACGATCGGCCTCGGCAGCCTCTTCCATAAAGTGCGTAATCATCACGATGGTCATGCCACGATCGTGGAGCGCACGGCAAGCCTTCATGAGGCCCTTGCGTCCACGCGGATCGAGCATCGAGGAAGCCTCGTCCAATATGAGCACGCGCGGTTCCATGGCGAGCACGCCGGCAAGCGCCACGCGCTGCTTTTGGCCGCCCGAAAGCGCGTGGGTCTCGTGGCGCTCAAAGCCCACCAGGCCCACGCCCTTCAGTGCCTCGCGTACGCGCTGCGCAATTTGCGCCGATGGCACGCCAAGGTTTTCAGGACCAAACGCAACGTCATCTTCGACAAGCGTTGCTACCAGCTGATCATCGGGATTCTGGAATACCATGCCCGCGGTCGAACGAATGTCGTAGACCAGCTCGGGGTCGGACGCATCCATGCCGTTGACGCGTACCGTGCCCGCATCGGGCTGCAACAGTGCATTCAGATGCTTGGCAAACGTCGACTTGCCCGACCCATTGCCACCGAGGATGCAGAAAAACTCGCCATCCTCGATGTTCAGATCGACGCCGTCGAGTGCCGGTGCGGCACCGTCATAGCTAAAGGAAACGCCCCGACACTCAATCATGCGCGGCCTTTGACCTGGTCCTTTTTAGGCGTGATGAGGTTGGAGACCGCCTTGTACACCACAAGCGTCAACACCGAGTTAAGCACGGTCTTGATAAGGTTGAACGGCAGCACGGCAGGAATCATGAGCGGGGCGATCACATCGACCGAGCCATACCAGAACCATACGCCAATGGTAAGATTTGCGACCATAGACAACGCCGTAGCGGCAATAACGCCGAGCACCAGGCCAATCACGGCACCCTTATAGGTATGCATCTTCTGGTAGACGATAGCCGCGGGCAGAATGTAGCCCAGCGTGGCAACCAGATTCATAAGCGCGCCGACCCAGTCACCCGTAGTGAGCGCATGGATAACGATCGCCATGGCTGCAACAGCGGTACCAGCACCGGGGCCATACGCAAATCCGCACACCATCGCCGGCACCAGCGACGGGTCGTAGGTCAAAAACGGCGCCGAAGGAAGGATGGGCAGCTGCACGTACATAAACAGGGCGCCCAAGGCGCACATCAACGCCATGGTAACGAGCTGTTTGGTGCTCCACCTATTCGTGTTCTCAAAATGGATATGCTGCGACTGTTCAGACATAAGATCACCTGCCTCTTTCATCCGGACTCTAACCGTTGGTACTGGGGTCTCACCAGTTCAGCCGGCATGCGAACCAACACACGCACGGGTCGCGGACTCATCGGCTCGGTCGCAGACGCCTCGTCTGCGCCACGGCACCCCTTTGGCACCGCCCGATTTACCGCCAGTGGGGAATTCCACCCCGCCCTGAAACAGCAATTGCAAGTGTAGCACGGGCAGGTATTCGCGCAAGTATGCCAAGGATAATTTGTGGTGGGGATCAGTTGCCGTAACAACCACGTTCCCCACCCATCCCAAAGTAACGCGCCTTTCGCGCAAAGCGCGAAACAGCGAAAGGAACACGTATCCCTATCAACCACGTCCTTCTCCGCCCGCCGACCTCAAGGCCGTAAACGCAGGGAATCCGGGGGCGGGACGGGGGTTTCTCTCCGGAACATTCCGCAGGACGCAAAGAGGCTCCGCAGCGCGAAGCGCGATGCGGAGCCTCTTTGCATGTCCGAGGACGTTCCGGAGAGAAACCCCGTCACGCCCCCGGATTCCCGGTGGGAGTTCCAGACCTTGTCGGCCTTAGTACATACCGCCGCCCTGCTGACCAGCGGTGGCAGCAGCGATAGCGTCCTCAAGCTGAGTGTTCTTGGGCACATCGGAGACGGTGGCCTCGGTGATGAGGATCAGGCTGGCGACAGAAGCAGCGTTCTGCAGGGTGACGCGGCTGACCTTGACGGGGTCGAGGACGCCCATCTCGATCATGTCGCCCCACTCGCCGTTGGCAGAGTTGAGACCCTGGCCGGCGGGCAGCTCGGCAACCTTGTCGACCACGACAGCGCCCTCAAAGCCAGCGTTCTTGGCGATGGTAGCGACCGGAGCAGTCAGAGCCTTCTTGACGATGTCGACACCGATCTTCTCCTCGGGGTCGTCGAGCTCAACGGCGTCGAGCGCAGGAGCAGCGTCCATGAAGGCGACGCCGCCACCGGCGACGATGCCCTCCTCGACAGCAGCGCGGGTAGCCTGCAGGGCGTCCTCGACGCGGTGCTTGATCTCCTTGAGCTCGGACTCGGTAGCAGCGCCGACCTTGATGACGGCAACGCCACCGGAGAGCTTGGCCAGGCGCTCCTGGAGCTTCTCACGGTCGAAGTCAGAGGTGGTGTTCTCCATCTCGCCCTTGATCTGAGCGATACGGGCGTCGATGGCCTCCTTGGAGCCAGCGCCACCGACGACGACGGTGTTGTCCTTGGAGATGGTGACGGACTTAGCGGTACCGAGCATATCAGCGGTGATGTCAGCAACCTTCACGCCCAGCTCGTCCAGGGCAGCCTGGCCACCGGTGAGGACGGCGATGTCCTCGAGGATGCGCTTGCGGCGATCGCCGTAGCCCGGGGCCTTGACGGCGCAGACGTTGAGGGCGCCACGGATCTTGTTGAGGACCAGGGTCGGCAGAGCCTCGCCGTCGATGTCCTCAGCGATGATGAGCAGGCCACGGCCAGCGCGCTGGACAGCCTCGAGAACGGGCATGATGTCCTGAACGCTGGAGATCTTCTGGTCGGTGATGAGGATGTACGGATCCTTCATCACGGCCTCCATGCGGTCGTTGTCCGTGACGAAGTAAGCGGAGACATAGCCCTTGTCGAACTGCATGCCCTCGACGGTGTCGATGGTGATATCGAACGTCTGGGAATCCTCGACGGTGATGACGCCGTCCTTGCCCACGACCTCCATAGCCTCGGCGATCTTCTCGCCGACCTCGGGGTCACCGGCGGAGATGGTACCGACGGAAGCGATCTGCTCCTTGGTCTCGACAGGCTTGGCCTGCTTCTTCATCTCGGCGACGGCGGCGTTGACGGCCTTGTCGATGCCGCGACGGATGGCCAGCGGGTTAGCGCCAGCGGCGACGTTGCGCAGACCGTCGTTGACGATGGCCTGAGCAAGCAGGGTTGCGGTGGTGGTGCCGTCACCCACGGTGTCGTTGGTCTTGGTGGCGACCTCCTTCACCAGCTGAGCACCCATGTTCTCGATGTTATCCTCGAGCTCGATCTCCTTGGCGACGGAAACGCCGTCGTTGGTGATGGTCGGGGCACCGAACGTGCGCTGCAGCGCAACGTAGCGACCCTTGGGGCCCATGGTGACGGTAACGGCGTCGGCCAGAGTGTTGACGCCCTTGGCAAGCTTAGCGCGGGCATCGGTGTTGAACGTAATGTTCTTTGCCATGGTAGGTAATCCTCCAAAAGAAATGTGACTCGCGCCGCCGCTTCCGAGTCCTATGCGGCGGGCGCGTTCAAAGACGAATCAGAGATTCTGACGAGACTAGGCCTCGACGACAGCATAGATGTCGTCGGCGCGCATCAGCAGATACTTCTCGCCGTCGACCTTGACCTCGTTGCCACCGAACTTACCGTAGATGACAACGTCGCCAACCTTGACGTCCATGGGGATGCGCTCACCCTTGTCGTTGACCTTGCCGGCGCCCACGGCAACGATGGTGCCACGCTGCGGCTTCTCCTGAGCGTTGCTGGCAATATACAGACCAGAAGCGGTCTTCTGCTCGGCCTCGTCGGGCTTGACCAGAACACGATCTGCAAGCGGCTTCAAAGACGACATGCTTGTCTCCTCCTTTTTGGGCCGCGCGGTTATACCACGCGAATTAACCCTTTTTGTTTGCGTACGCGTTGAATGGTACCCACGAATGGCGGGTTATACAACACGGAGTCAAAAAATCTTATTTTTTGGCACTTAGATTTTCTGAATGCCGGGGGATAACTTAGCAGTGGCTCCCGGGGCGGACCGGAGGGCATGAAGTTTGCTGCTCTACAGTCCTGCGCAAGACGGAAAGCACATTAAGTGCTTTCCTTTGCGTGCGGAACTCGCGACAAACTTCATGCCCTCCGGTCCGCCCCGGGAGCCAGGTTAACTAATTCGGGCCCGGCATTCAGAAAAGTCAGTGCAGCAAAATGGCGATGCAGATGTTGCGAACAAGAAAGGGGCACGTTGCTGAAACGTGCCCCCTATGAGTGGGGTATGAGGCTAGCGCTCGTAGATTACGTTACCTGCCAGGTAGGTGGCCTGAACCTTGGTGGCTTGCAGTTCTTGGGGGTCGATGGTGAGTGGGTTTTGATCCAGGACTACCAGGTCGGCGTATTTGCCGGGTTCCAGGCTGCCGAGGTTTTGCTCGTCGCCTACCGCATAGGCGCTGCCCAGGGTGTAGTTGCGCAGGGCCGTTGCCGCGTCGATACGCTCGCTCGGCAACCAGCCGCCCTCGGGCCAGTGGCTTTTGGGGTCCTGGCGCGTGATAGCCGTGTAGAGCACGTTCATGCTTGTAACAGCTGTGATGGGGCTATCGGTACCGAAGGCTTGTCGAATGCCGCGCTGCTTATAGGTTGCGAACGGCCACATGATGCGGCTGCGCTCCAAGCCCAGGTCGCGCTCCGGACCACCCGGGTCGAGCGTGATATGGCAGGGCTGGCTCGAAGCAACCACGTTGAGCTTGCGCAGGCGGTCGATGTCCTCGGGCAGAAGGTTCTCCAGGTGCTCGAGCGTGTTATGGCCGTGCTGGGGCAGGCCGTACAGGTCGGCTGCTTCCTCGAAGATATCCAGCGCGGCATGAATCGCACCGTCACCAATAACGTGGATGCGCACGGTGTGACCGCGCTCCGCAGCCGCCAGAACCAATTTTCGCATGCGCTCAGCCGGGACTGTCAGACGGCCCTGGTCGCCCGGGAAGCGCGGATTGGTATAGGGCTCGGTGAGATATGCCGTGTGTTCACTCGACACGCCATCGAAGAACTGCTTAAAACCCGGCGCCGAAAGCAGCGCGTTGTTCGCATAACGTACCTGGAGCTCTTCTAGACGCGACTGGTCATCCAACAGCGTGGGGAACAGATGGGCACGAATGCCCAGCTTGCCGGCTGTCTGCAGTTTGTCGTAGACGTCGTCGCGGATAAAATCGCAGCCTGGCATGGGCATGAGCGACATATCGCAGATCGAGGTGATGCCCTGCTCGGCCATGCGCCTCATTTGATCGGCGTAAGCGCTTGCGATGCGATCTTCGCCCAGCCACTCAAGGCAGCGCGGCAACAACTGCATGGCAGCCGCTTCGTGAGCAATGCCCGTAAGCTCGCCGCTTGCGTCCTTGTCGTAGCTGCCGCCCGCTGGCGGCTCGCTGTCGCGCGTGACGCCGAGCGCCTCGAGTGCGCGGCTGTTGAGCCAAAGCGTGTGCCCGTCGCCCGAATACATAACGCAGGGACGATCGGGGAATGCCGCATCGAGCGACGCCTTGGTAGGATGCTCGGGCGGGTCCCAACGGTAGTCGCGCCAGCCCTGCGTCACAACCCAGGCGTCATCGGGCAGGTCCTGGGAAAACTCGAGCGCATGTTGTACCAGCGCCGCCTCGGACGTGCCCATATCCATGAGCATGTACGGCGAGGAGCCGACCGAGGTATGGAAGAAGTGCAGATGCGCATCATGGAAACCGGGGCAGACAAACTGCTCGCCGTAATCGACCACCGGCGTGGCGGCAGGTGCGGCGGCAATTACGTCATCGGGCGCACCGACTGCGACGATGCGGTCGCCCGCGATGGCAATCGCCAGCTCGCGGGCGGAATCGATGCCGTCTTGCGCGGTAAAGACGTTCTTGGAGCGAATAATCCGATCGATATGTTGCATGGGCATCCCCATCTCTGGCAGGAAATTCAACACCCCCGAGTGTACTCCCCCGCCTCGGTTACAAAATGCCAAGCGGCAAACGGCAGCTTTACCAGCCCTAGCGGCAGGTGGCATACTGGAGAGAGCCTGTACGATTTTGCGATCGAGCCAACAAGGAGCAAATCGACCATGACGAAGACCAAGGCACAGCAGATTATGGCGGCAACCGAGGTTCGCGCGGCAGACGACGTCACCGCGGCCATCCAGGATATCGCCGCCGAGTTTGAACCCTACATCATCAAGCAGCGCCGGCACTTCCATAAGCACCCGGAGCTGAGCCTTGCCGAGGAGCGCACGACTTCCGACATCGCCAACCAGCTCGACGCCATGAATATCCCCTACGAGCGTCCGCTCAAGACGGGCCTGGTGGCGACGCTTCGCGGCACCGCGCCGGATGCCTACCGCGAGGACGGCACGCCGCGCCGCCGCATCCTGCTGCGCGCCGATATCGACGCCCTGCCCGTCACTGAGCAGACCGGCGAGGAGTTCGCCAGCGTCAATGAGGGCTGCATGCACGCCTGCGGTCACGACTGCCATATCGCCATGATGCTCGGCACGTTGCAGATTCTGCGCCACATGACCGATGACATCCACGGCGAGATTCGCATCGTATTCCAGCCCAGCGAGGAAAACGGCCAGGGCGCCAAACTCATGATTGGCACGGGTGTGCTCGACGGCGTCGATGGCGCCTACGCCGCGCACATCTGGAGCGAGGTCGACGCCGGTACCGTAAGCTGCGAGCCCGGCCCACGCATGGCAAATACCGACTGGTTCCGCATCGACGTCCGCGGCACCTCGTGCCATGGCGCCATGCCCCAGCGCGGCCACGACGCCGTTATGGTTGCGGCAGAGATCGTCAACGCCCTGCAGACCATCGTCTCGCGCGAGATTAGCCCCTACGAGCCGGCTGTCATCACCGTCGGCGAGCTGCACGGCGGCACCGCGCGCAACGTTATCGCCGGCACGGCCTACCTCGCCGGCACAGTGCGCACCTACGGCGATTCGACCCACGAGGAAATGCCGGAGCTCATGCGCCGCATCGTGGAGCATACCGCGGCAGCTCTGGGCGCCGAGGCTGAGCTCACCGACTACACCATCGCCAACTACAAGGTCGAAAACGAGGTCGCCTCGAGCGAGCGCTGCCGTCAGGCTGTAATCAAGTGCCTGGGCCCCACCGGTCAAGGCCATTACCGTGGCACGCTTTCGGGCGAGGATTTTTCGGAGTACCTGCGCCGCGTGCCGGGCGTGCTCGCCTTTGTAGGTACGCGCAACCCCAAGATTGGTGCCACGTACGCCCAACATTCCTGCTTCTACAAGATCGACGAGACCGTGCTGGCAAAGGGCTCCATGGTGGCCGCCCAGTATGCTATCGACTTTTTGGCCGAGCCCACGCAAGAGGAGCTCGACGGCCCCACGATCGCCGCGGTTGCCGAGACCAACCCCGACTTGGCCGCCAAGCTGCGCTCTGCCAAGGCAACAGCCGCTGAGGCGCGCGACGCCATGCACGATGCTCGCACCGCTCGCCATGCTGCAATCAAGGGCATCCACGATGCGCGGGCTGCCGCTCGCCACGAGGAGAAGCGCGACGAGTAGCCATCACGCCCACCCATAACAACCTGGCTAGAGCAAAGCGGGGGCGAACGTTATCTCAACGTTCGCCCCCGCTTATGTGTCGACCGCTTTTCTAGCGCGTCCTCCGTCACGACAGGAAAGAGCGAAGGATGGTGAGCCAGCGTGGGGGTTCGAGGTGGATGATGTCGTCGGGGACTCCGGCGGGCGCATGGCCGCCAAAGAGTAGGCCGGCATCTACCGGATTGATGAGGCGCACGATCCATACGGCGATGACCAGCATGCACAACACGGTGACTGCAATGTCGACACCACGCTTTAGCTTGCTCGATGCCACCTCCTCGCGCACGAACGCGAGCACAAACGCAATCGGCACCACCCAAAACAGCGGATGGTAGGCAAAGGCCGCCGCAAAATCGAGACGCAGCGCCGCCAGCCACGCCCTCGTCATGCCGCATCCCGGACAAGGAGCGCCCGTCATCATTCGAAAAATGCAGCCGATATCGAGCAGGTAGAGCGCGAGCCAGGCGACAAAGAGCGCGCCGGTGCAAAAAAGGGCGCGGCGAAGGAGCTCTGCCGTGCCCCTATGTCCCTGGGAGCTGTTCACGCCGCCCTTATTGTTAGGCACGAGCGCCAAGGCGAGTGTTGT
Source organism: Collinsella sp. (assembly GCA_048500675.1). GTDB lineage: Bacteria > Actinomycetota > Coriobacteriia > Coriobacteriales > Coriobacteriaceae > Collinsella. The sequence continues at coordinate 1,327 of DBFSAO010000088.1, read as the reverse complement.
AAGCCGTTGCCATGGCATTGGTATTATTGATGATGATGTTCATAGCGAAGATGGGACCAAGGCCGCACAGGAGCGCGCCGAAGATCTGCCACAGAAGAACGGTGGTGCCGTTTTCCTGGAACACCAGGCCGTAGCGAGGAGCGTTGGCCTGCAGGCGGTTGCCAATCTTGTAATACCAGTAGTACGCGTAGAAGCCGCAGGTCACAAACGATAGAAGGATGAATTCCGCCAGACCCGGCGTGTAATCGCCGTCATCCTGACACAACGTGTTGACGTCGCGTGCCAAGCAATACAGGAAGTAGAACGAATAGATACCGCAGGTCACAAGAGAGAGCAGCAGCCAGCCGATCAGGCTGCGGTCAGCCTTAATGGGGTCATAGCCCATCGGAGCGGATGCGGACTGTTGGGCGTATTGACCGGTGTACTGCTGCTGAGGCTGGGGCGCGGGCTGAATAGCCTGGGCCGGAGCGGGCTGGGGCTGCGGGGCCGGAGCGGCAGAAGCGGCACCAACGGCGGATCCGCAAACAGGGCAGAATTTGGCATCATCCGAAATGGGAGAACCACAAGTGGGACAGAACATGAGCCTCTCCTTTTCCTAAGGCGTCGCACGCCTTCAAACCTTACACGTCTACGTTCTCAACAATAGCCGCGACGTTGTTGCGCAACATTGACCAATTTCCGAGAAATTTTGCTGCAACCGTTTTCCCAGGCATTTTCTTGCTTTCGCAGTAGAAAAAGGCACCCCGGGCTCAGTTGCCCAGGGCGCCTCGACCGGCTATTCGGTTTGATTGTTTTCGGCAGCAGGATTATCGCCCGGCTCATCCGCCGGCGTGGCAACGGCATCCCAATCGGGCTCCGCAGGCGTCGCCTCGGACGCCGGTGCGGGGACAGGAGCAGGTGCCGGGGCAGGGGCAGGCGCGGGTGCCGGGGCAGGTGCAGGCGCGGGCGCCGGGGCAGGCGCAGCACCAGTGGCTGCCGTGGGATTGAATCCCGCAGGAGCAGGCTTCTTCTCACCCGGGAGCACAAAAGTCAAAACGTCGTCCTTGTCCTCATCGGCCCATTCGCTTGCATAACGTGCAGCCCAATAGCCAACGGCACGGTGCTTGAGCATCTTGCCAAAGACCGTAAGGAACACCGTGACGAATGCAATCAGCACCAGGAACAATACGAGCGTGACACCACCGGCGGTAACAATCGCCTCGATACCCGTGGGGCGATAGTAATAGCCGTACGCGCCAATTCCGGCGATGGCACCAAAGACAGCTGTCAAGATCCACGTAATGGCGTTGGAAACCAGGCCCGTCAAAAACTCGGGAAGGAACGAAGC
>DBFSAO010000087.1:0-10780 GCA_048500675.1 Collinsella sp. | reverse complement strand
CGACGCTGCGATTTGATTTGCGCGGTGTCGGTAAGCTTGCGTTTGAGGCGGCGATTGGAGAGAGCTCGTCTATCGAGGCGATTCATGTGCCGAGCACGCTGGTCGAACGCTCGACTGTTAGGGACATACGGGGTTAGGTCCCACTCCGTTTGTCTCGATTTGTAACAGGTAGACGGTCAAAAGCGGGCTACGTGTTACAGATTTAGATTCTTCGGAAAGAGCAATCCTGTTCGTCTCAATCTGCAACAGCTAGGACCCAAAAACTCGGCTAGATGTTACAGATTGAGACAAACAGACCCCGAACCGCCCAAAAAGGCCGGGGGCGGCGCGCCGTGTGACGTGCCGCCCCCGGCTGAGAAATGGGGACAGGTTATGTGGGCGGTGCAATTCCGCCAACCGCTTGTCGCAAGCCGCTAGTCCAGACGACGGGTCTGTGCCACGTGCTTGTACCAGTAGGCGCTCGCCTTGGGCGTGCGCGCCTGCGTCTCAAAGTCTACGTAGAAGAAGCCATAGCGCTTGTTGTATCCGTTGGTCCAGGAGAACTGGTCCTGCAGGCTCCACAGGAAGTAGCCGCCCACGTTGACGCCCACCTCCATGGCCTTAAGCAACCAGCGCAGGTGCTGCTCGATGTAGTCGATGCGAGGCTGGTCGTCCACAAAGCCGTCCTTGTAGGGATCCTTGTAGCCCATGCCGTTTTCGGTGATGAAGATCTGCTTGTAGTTGGGGTAGCGCTGCTTAATGTAGACGAGCAGATCGAACAGGCCCTCGGGATAGATGATCCAGTCCCAGTCGGTGGTGGGGATGCCGGGCTTGTTCACATGCTCGCCAATGCCCTTGACGCGCCAGCGGCCGGTGCCCTTCTCGCCCGTGCCGTTGTGGTGCAGGTCGTTTTCGCCATCGTAGGCCTTGAGGAAACGGCACTGGTAGTTGTTGACGCCCAGGTAGTCGTTGTAGAGCGCTGCCTCGCGCATGATCTTAAGATCCTCCTCGCGGATCTCGATCGTGCCGCCAGAGACCGCAGCTAGTCGGTTGGCGCACTCGAGGGTGTCGGGGGCATAGTCGCCGCGGAAGGTGGCGTCGAGCAAGAACTGGTTCTGCAACACGTGCTCGTTGTTGGCGGCCTTGATGTCGGCGGGGTCGTTCTCGTTGAGCGGGTACTTAAACTCCAGCGACTGAATGACGCCGATCTTGCCCTTAAAGCCGCCGTTGTGGAAGGCAAGCACTGCCTTGGCATGGGCGAGCATCATGTTGTGCTCGCACTGGAAGGCCTCGGCCAGATGCGCCTTAACGCCGCCGGGGAAGGTGCCCTCGATGTAGGTATTGGAGGCGTCGGCCCAGATCTCGTTAAAGGTGAACCAATAGGTCACCTGGTCGGCGTACTCCTTAAAGCAGAAGGTGGCAAAGTCCACAAAGGCGTCGATGGTCTCGCGGTTGAGGAAGTCGCCCTTCTCAAAGAGGGGAAGCGGCGTGTCAAAGTGATGCAGCGTGACGAACGGCTCAACGTGGTGCTTGTGGCACTCGGCGAAGAGATCGTGGTAGAACTGGACGCCCTCGGAGTTGATTTCGCCGGTGCCGTTGGGGAAGATGCGGCTCCAGGCGATGGAGAGGCGAATGCCGTTGATGCCGAACTCCTCGCACAGCTCCAGGTCGACGGGGTACTGGTTGTAGAAGTCCGAAGCGGGATCGGGGGAGAAGCGCCCCTGGGCCTCCAGAAAGTCGTCCCAGGCAACCTTGCCCTTACCGTGGGTACGGGTCTCGCCCTCTACCTGGTAGGCAGCAGTGGCGCCGCCAAAGACAAAGTCCTCGGGAAACTGCGCGGGCGGGTTGGTGACGCTAGCAGGGTTAACGGACATGATGAAGCATCCAATCATTTGAATAACGGAAATGGTGCAGAGCTGGTCAAAGTCGAAGAGCGACAGCCAGGAGGAATGAACTGGCTGCCGCTCGTTGGACTAAAGGGCGAGCTGCTCGCTCACGAAGGCGAGAGACTTGTCGCCGTTCTGGGAGAGCTCGATGTACTGCTTACCGCGGCAGGCGACGCACTTGTTGCCCACGCGCTCGCAGTCCTTCTGCAGGTCGGCCAGGTAGCTTGCGGCCTGCGGGGCCAGAACGACCAGGTCAAAGTCGGGAAGCATGTCCACGTGGTTGCCATAAGCCTCGGCAGCGGTCTCCAGATTGATGCCGCGCTCCTTGGCAGCCTTGGCCAGAGCGTTGGCGAGCAGGCCCGAGGTGCCGCCACCCTGGCAGAGCACGAGCACGCGCTTGCCGTTGAGGTCGCTGGTGGCCGTGGCCTCGGCGGCGAGGGCTGCAGCTGCGGGGGCGTCGGTCTTTACGGCCTCGGCAGCGGCGCCGGCGGCAACGCTCTTGGCGTCGGCCTTGCCCTGGAAGGCGTCATTGAGCTTAGCGGCCTTCTCGGCGTTCTTGGCGGCGAGCTCCTCGTCGGAAATCTCGGCCTCCTCTGCGCACTTCTGGGCGTCATAGGCACGGAAGAAGGGGTAGTACAGGGCAAAGTCGACGACCAGGATGATGGCGAGCATCACAAAGGCGAGCGGCTGGAAGCCCAGACCCATGATGGTGCCGATGGGGCCGGGGACGGTCCAAGGCAGGGTGTACATAAAGCCGTTCATGCCCAAGAAGTCGATGAAGACCTTGAGAATCCAGATGTTGGCGATCGGGGCAAAGACAAACGGGACAAAGAAGACGGGGTTGAGCACGATGGGCGCGGCGAAGAGCAGCGGCTCGTTGACGGCAAAGCACACGGGGACGATGGCGGCCTTACCGACGGCGCGCATCTCCTGGGACTTGGCCAAGAAGCAGAACATAAAGACGAGGACGAGCGTGGCGCCGGTGCCGCCCATGCAGACGACGAAGTACTGGGCGCCCTGCGTCAGGACGGCGGAGGCGTGCTCGCCGGCCTGGAATGCAGCCAGGTTGTCGGTCATGTTGGCAACGAGGGCGGCGGCGATGGCGGGCTCGACGATCGAGGGGCCGTGGACGCCGACGAACCAGAAGAGGCTCATGGCGCCGTAGATCACAGCGAGGCCGATGTAGCCGTCGGCGGCGGTGAACAGGGGCTGGAACACCTGGATGACGCCCTGGGCAAAGCAGAAGCCAAAGGCAGCGCGGAAGACGATGTCAAAGACCCAAAAGACGGTGATGCAGACGGAGAAGGGGATGATGTCCTTAAAGGTTTGCGAAATGTTGGGCGGAACCTGCTCGGGCATCTTGACGGTGATGTTGCGCTTGATAAAGAACTTATAGATGATGCCGGTCACAAACGCAGCGATGAAGGCGGTCAGCAAGCCCTTGGAACCAAGGTAGGTGGTGTTGAAGCCGCTGGCAGCGTCCGTGGCGATGGTGTCGCTCGAAAGGAGCAAGAAGCCGATGATGGCCGCGCACATGCACGAGATAAAGTTGATCTGGTTGTTCTTGGGCAGGTCGCGGTTCTGAGCGTCGGCGAAGTGCTTGGCCGTGGTGGCGGCACAGGCGATGGCCAGGATGCCCATGGAGTAGTTGTAGCACTTCCACAGGGCGTTGTTGATGTCATCGGGCCAGTAGAAACCCCAGATGTTGGGGACCGAGGCTACCAGGCAGAAGATGGACGAGAAGATGATGATGGGGATGACGGAGATAAAGCCGTCGCGGATCGCCTTGAGGTACTTGTTGCGGGCGATCGCGTTGAAAAAGGGCTGGCCCTTTTCGATGGTGGCGATGAGTTGCTCCATGCAATGCTCCTAAGAGTCGGTGGGTTAGCAACGATGGTAGCTTTTGGCGTTCGGTTGCCAAAATGTTGACGTTGCCATTTTGTGATACAAAAAAAGACGCGAACCGGTGGTTCCTGTGCCTGCGAACCGTCGATTCCTTACGCGTAAACGTTTGAGCCGCCCGGTGGCTCTGTGTTTGCACAATGGCAACGTTAACATTTAGGTGCCAAAAGCCGTTCGGGGAAGCAAAAATGTCGGTGAACGGTAGGTTTTGGGTGGTGAGCGTATGGTGGGGGAGGCGTTGGATATACTTGAAGGCGTTTCATTTGAATGCGCAGGGTGCAACCAATGGCATCGTTGACATAGAAAGATCGACCTATGGCCGCTGTTAAAAAATCGGTATCCGTCAAAGACGTAGCGCGCCTCGCGGGCGTCTCGGAGCAGACGGTCTCACGCACCGTGCACGATTCGCCCAGCGTACGCCCCGAGACCAAGGAGCGCGTGCGTGCCGCCATGCGCGAGCTGGGGTATCGTCCCAATTTTGCCGGTCGATCGCTGCGCCGTGGCAAGTTTAAGACCGTCGGCGTCGCCATGTTCAACATTACCGGTACCGGCAACCTCGACCGCATGGAGGGCTTTGCCGCCGCCGCCGACAAACACGGCTATGCCATCACCCTTACTAAAGTAGATGGACACCCCTATACCCTCGAGAGCGCATCGTCGCGCATGAGCGCACTGCCGGTGGACGGTATGGTTGTGATCATGAATCGCATGCCGGCAGACTTTGGCACCTTCGAGCCGCTACCTGGCATGCAGACGGTGCTCGTTACCATGCTGGAGCACCCGCTCTGTTCAACGGTCGATAACGACCAGTTCGATTGCTCGCGCCAGGTGGTCGAGTACTTGCTGGGGCGGGGGCACAAAACCGTGCACTTTATCTCGTGTCCCGAGCGCTCGCTTTCGGGCATGCGGCGCGAGGAAGGCTGGCGCGAGACATTGCGCGCGCATGGCATTGAGCCCCCGCAGCTCGTGCGCGGCGATTGGACGGCACAGAGCGGGTATGCTGCCGGTCAGGCTCTGGCGGACGATCCGACCTGTACGGCCATTTATGCCTCCAACGATGCCATGGCATATGGCTGCATCCGTGGGCTCGAGTCGCGCGGGAAGCGCGTGCCCCAGGACGTGAGCGTGGTGGGTGTTGATGACAGTCTGGGCGACATCGTACCCGATTGTCGCCTGACTACGGTGCGCTTTGACAACAAGCGCGTCGGCATGTGGGCGGTCGACAAGATTGCCGGCGCCGAGGGCGTTGAACCCGGTGTGGAGCACATGCTGTTTCCCGGTGTGCTCGTAGAGGGCGATACGGTGCGCGATGTGCGCTAGGGCGCGGGTCTGTTTGGGTTGCCGTTAACTTTGTTCGATATTGTTCAAAACAGTTTAAAAACCGTTCACGGGCGAAAAGTGACCGTTCATAGCTTGAAATTGCGTTTTGCGCTGTTCTTTTTTGTTTGAATGTTAATGTTTCTGTCATACAGAACGCAGCGCGTATGCCCGGACGCGATGCTCTCCATTGGTTCATATGTGAAAGGAACGCAATATGGCAACCAAAGAAGAAATCTCGATGGTTGGATTCGAGATTGTCGCATACGCAGGTGACGCCCAGACCGATCTGCTTGCAGCGCTCGATGCTGCTCGCGAGGGCGATTTTGAGAAGGCCGAACAGCTGCACAAGGATGCCAGCGATGCACTTATCGGCGCCCACGACACGCAGACCAAGCTGCTTTCGCAGGAGGCCGGCGGTGGCGAGATGGAGATGACCTTCATCATGGCTCACGCTCAGGACACTCTCATGACCACTATGATCCTGGAGAAGCAGGCCCGCTTTACCATCGATGCCTACAAGCGCATCGCCGAGCTCGAGGCCAAGCTCGCCTAACGAGCCCTCACAACCAAGTCCCCTTCCAAAAGCTCTGCCGCTACCCGCGGCAGGGCTTTTCTGTATCTCACCTATCTAGGTTGCGGCGAAATAGGGGCCGACAGCCCCAAATGACCCGCTTTTCCCGTCCCCGGAGGATCGGTTGGCAGCGCTCGCCACGAAACTGGCTCATCTACTACGTTTAACCCGATACTCTCGAACACACCCGCGTTTCATGAAAAACCGCAGGACTTCTACCTGCGGTTTTGTTTTTCCGCTTTGTGGCATGGTCGGGGATGGGCGGTTAAACGTAGTAGATGGGCCCATTTCATGGCGGGCGGATCATGCAGCAGCCTGTTGCACCTCCTGCCGTTCAGTTTTTCGATGGGTGGGTATACTTTCCACCGCAATACAGGCCGGAATGAGGAGGTATCCAAATGCCGGACAACGGATCAATTCAAAAAAGAGACGCGTATGAGATGGCTCATGGGCGTCCTGTCCAGATAACCGAGCATACGACGGTAACCGAGCTACAGCCCAGCCTGTCCGATGTCGTGTGCGCAAACAAAAAGCTGCAGATTGGCTTTATCGTTGCGCTCGTGGTGCTGGCGCTGCTGTCGGGCTTTGTAGCTCGTCCGCATTTTGCCGATACCAAGACTTGGGACTCCACCATCGAGGTCATCGATCAAAAGAAAAGTAACGTACTGGCGCTCACGACCTCGTGCGTGGCGCTATCTGCGGGCATTACCGCGCTGCCGGGTGATACGGGAACGCCGGTTGCCGAGCAGCTCGCGCAGCTTTCAGGCAACTTGGGCATCGTGCTTGCCGTGCTCTATCTCGAGAAATATCTGCTGACTATTTTGTGGTCGGTTGGCCTAGGCATCTTAATCCCGTTTGCGTTGGTGCTCTTTGCGGTGTCGTTTGGCATTCATGGGCGCTGGAGCACGAGCGCCGTCCTGCGCCGCGTGGCGACTCGCGTGCTGGTGGTTGCCATGATCGGCATGGCGTTGGTGCCTGCAAGCGTATGGGTGTCGCAAAAGGTCGACGAAACGTATCGAGTGAGCATCGAGGCAGCCGAGCAAAAGGCGGCCGACGCTGCGAGTGCGGCAGATAGCGACAGCTCCAAAGCAAGCAAGAAAAAGACCGAGTCCACAGAGTCCAAGAACGTGCTTGAACAGCTTGCCGACGGTGCCTCGAGCCTGGTCACGTCGGTAACCAGTGGTGCCAAGCAAATGACCGATGAGATCGTGCAGCAGGTGACCGATTTGATCGAAGGCGTCATCGTGATGATCGTGACCTCGTGCGTTATCCCATTGCTGGTGCTCGCAGCGTTTTTGTGGCTGGGGCACACGTTGCTGGGAATCGATATTTCCGGTCCAGCGAGCTATTTGACGGGCCGTTTTCTGAGTACTCCGTCCAAGCACACCAAAAAGGGTGGGCAGTCCGAGTAACTAAAACAGCCGCATTTGTTGGGGCATACCGCCGAAGGGCGGCCGAGACACGTTCTCGGCCGCCCTTTTGTTTGTTGAACACATGGTCGCTACGTCTGCGCCGGGCTCAAACGGTCGGCAATCATCCGTGAACGGTATTTGTTCAAAAAAGAACAAAGTTAAACAAATAATGGTTGCAACCTATGTTCGAATGTGTTCAAATAAACATGAACAGTGAAGAACCGCACATTCAGATGCCCGGACCTGAGCGCGATTCAACACTTCCAAACAGAAACTACGCACCTGCGTATCTCTCAAGGAGGATGTCATGAGGGTTGTAATCGCTTCCGATGCCGACGGTATGTCGATGAAGGAGTCCATCAAGGAGATGCTCATCGCCGACGGTCACGAGGTCGTCGACTATTCCGAGACCCCTGCCGCGGACTTTGTCGATTCCGCGACCGCCGTTGCCAAGGACCTGCTGGAGCACAAGGATTCCCAGGGCTTCGCATTCGATAAGTACGGCGTCGGCTCCTATATGGCCGCCGTCAAGATCAAGGGCATGGTCGTCGCCAACATTTCCGACGAGCGTTCCGCTTACATGACCCGCGAGCACAACGGCTCGCGCATGGTCACCATGGGCCCGGGCGTTGTGGGCACCGAGGTCGCCAAGAAGATCGCCCGCGAGTTCCTGCGCGCCCAGTACGCCGGCGGCCGTCACCAGATCCGTGTCGACATGCTCAACAAGATGGCCTAACGAGAGCCACCGAGAACTCGAACTTCTATCTCAACTTGTGAATTCAGACGAAAGGACGTTCTGATGAAGAAGACCATCGCAATCGGTTGCGACCATATCGTTACGGACGAGAAGATCTATCTGGCCGACCGCCTGGAGCAGGCTGGCTACAAGGTGCTCGACTGCGGCACCTACAGCCACACCCGTACGCACTATCCCATCTACGGTAAGGCCGTGGGCGAGGCTGTTGCCAGCGGCAAGGCCGACTTTGGCGTGGCCCTGTGCGGCACCGGCATCGGCATCACCAACGCCGTCAACAAGGTTCCCGGCGCCCGTTGCGCCCTGGTTCGCGACATGACCTCTGCCCTGTATGCCCGTCGCGAGCTCAACGCCAACATCGTGGGCTTTGGCGGCAAGATCACCGGCGAGTTCCTGATGGCCGACATCATGCTCGCCTTCCTGGAGGAGCCCTACGAGCAGGCTCCCGAGCACGACGCCCTGATCGCCAAGATCGACGCCTGCAACAAGGCCGACGCCGAGGCTCAGGCCGACCCGCACTTCTTTGACGAGTTCCTCGAGAAGTGGGACCGCGGCGAGTACCACGACTAAGGAGGTTACGCGGTTTTACCAAACCGCGTAACGGGTCGACGCTGCGAAGCCATCTGGCGGGCAATCTGCCGTTCAGCTTCGGCGGCATGACCAGAAGGTCAATGCCGCCTCGCTTCACGGCACCTTGCCTCGCCAGCTGACTTCTCGCTGACGTTGGGGGTACCTGTGGGGTTACCGCTGTTGTTGCGAAGCTTTCTGGTTCAGTAAGCTGCTCCGATAACACGTTTGCTTGCTGAGCTTGTGGGCTTCGTTTTGGCGGGACCCGGTATTCTGCAGCTTTTCAATTGACGGCTCGCGTTTCTGTGAGGGGGCGCGGGCCGGTTTTCTATCAGCCCTATTGACTTGGCGGGCTGTCGTAAGAAAGGGAAGGCTCCTATGGAGTTTGTTCTTGATAACGGTTCTATCCGCGTGGCACTGAGCACGGCTGGCGGATCGTTCACTTCGATTAAAGCCAACGGTCGCGAGTACCTGTGGCAGGGCGATCCTTCGGTCTGGTCGGGCCAGGCACCCATTTGTTTCCCGATCTGCGGTGGCCTTCGTGACGGTCACGCAATGACCATGGGCGGTCGCGAGGTAAAGCTCGCCCGCCACGGCTTTGCGCGCAAACAGGAGTGGAAGCTTGAGGAGCAGAGCGACAACATGGTTGCGCTGAGCTTAAGCTCTGCCGACCATGCTGAGTTGCTCGAGCAGTACCCGTATCCGTTTAAGATCGTTGCTCGTTACACGATCGATTCGGAAAAGGTGGCCGTGTCGTACGAGGTGACCAATGAGGGCACCGAGGACATGCCGTTCTTTGTGGGCGGTCACCCCGGCTTTAAGTGCCCGCTCGACGAGGGCGAGTCTTATGACGATTATGAGCTTCGTTTTGAGCAGCGTGAGGCCACCGAGCTCTGTACTGCCGTTCCCTCGACGGGCCTGATTGATGTTGAGCATCGCAGCAAGAATCCCATGATCGGCCAGAACCTGCCGCTTACCCACGAACTCTTCGACTTCGCGGAGACCATCTTTGACGTGCTCGAGAGCCGCGTGGTTACGTTGACCAAGAAAACTGAGGACAAGGGCGTGCGCCTGACGTTCCCCGATATGCCGTACCTGATTGTGTGGAGCAAGCCCGAGGGCGACTTTGTGGCTGTTGAACCGTGGGGCGGCCTGTCCACCTGCTCCGACGAGGACGATATTCTGGAGCACAAGCGCGGCTGCCTGGTGGCCAAGCCGGGAGAGACCGTCACCCGCGGCTTTGAGATCGAGATCCTTTAACGAGTTATCGTATGTTTGGGGCGGGTTATGCCGCCCCGGAACAGGAGTTCAACATGATTCTGACCGTTACCATGAACCCGTCGATCGATACGCGCTATCAGCTCGACAAGCTGATCATCGACGATGTTAACCGTGTGACACCCGAAAAGACCGCTGGCGGCAAGGGCCTCAACGTGAGTCGCGTGCTGCTGCAGCTGGGTGACGACGTGCTCGCGACCGGCCTGCTCGGCGGCCACATGGGTGCCTATATGGCCGAGCTTATGGATGCCGACGGCGTCAAGAACGACTTTGTGCCCATCGCCGGTGAGACGCGCATTTGCCTGAATATTCTGCACGAGGGTAATCAGACCGAGCTGCTGGAGAGCGGCCCGCAGATCTCCCCGGCCGAGCTCGAGGCCTTTACGGCCAAGTTCGCCGAGCTTGCAGCGAAGGCGGACGTTGTGACGCTTTCGGGCTCGCTGCCGCGTGGCGTCGATGCCGGCTACTATGCCGAGCTCGTCAAGATCGCCGAGGAGGCGGGCGCCAAGGTGCTGCTCGACACCTCGGGCGCATCGCTGGAGGCCGCGCTGGAGTCCGACGCTAAGCCTGAGCTCGTAAAGCCCAATCTGACCGAGATTAACGGCCTGCTGGGTACGTCCTTTACGACCGATGATGTCGATGCCCTGCGCGAGGCGCTTGCCGCCGATGACCGCTTTGCCGGTATCCCCTGGGTTGTCGTTTCGATGGGCGCTGCCGGTTCGGTGGGCTTCCATGAGGGCCGCGCGTTCCGCGCCAAGACGCCTGCGATTGCGGCTGTGAACGCGACGGGTTCCGGTGACTCGACCATCGCCGGCTTTGCACATGCCATTGCTGCTGGCGCCGACGACGTCACGGTGCTCAAGACCGCCAATACCTGCGGCAAACTCAACGCTATGGATCCCAAGACCGGTCACCTGGTCATGGACCGCTGGGACGAGATCTACAACAACGTTGAAGTAACGGAGCTTTAGGGTTACGCGGTTTTACCAAACCGCGTAACGGCTCGACGCTGCGCGGGCCGCATTTGGACAATCTGACGTTCAACTTCAAGGGCGCGACCAGAAGGTCAGCGCCCTTTCGTTTCACGTCACCTTGTCTCAAATGCGGCCCG
>DBFSAO010000086.1:0-5681 GCA_048500675.1 Collinsella sp. | reverse complement strand
ACGAACACATGCTTGGTCATATTGAGTTACCTGCGCTTCCCGTAGAAGTTGTCCATACACATCTTACGGGTCTTCATTGTAATACTCGCGACGCGCGCCGCACGCAATTTTTCTTACGCGCAATCGCATTTCTCCATCTCGAAACAAAACGCCGTCCTGTTGCCCAGACGGCGTCGTTTCGACTATGAATGCGCGTTGTTATCGATCGGCGACTTCGTCCTTGATCAAGTCCTGCACGAGCATACCGGCACGGACGCCCTCTAGATACCACTCGCCACGCTCCGTGAGACAAATACCATTTGCGAGCTGGCCGCCGTCGTCGCTGTAGCGCGAGACGACCTCGATGATGTCTTCGGATTCCAAGCGCTCAATTGCCGCGCGGGCGCGATACGGAGACACCCCCACACGCTCGGCAAGCGTCTTGCGCGAAAAGCCATAAAATCCGCCGTTGTCTTCGGACAGCTGTGCGATCTCCATCAGCACCTGCACCTCGACACGCTTCATATCGTTGACACTCGCACGACCCTTGCCAGCCATGGCAGCCTCCTCAAACCGAGCACGGGCATCACTTGCACCGTGCGCGACCGGCACACCCCATGATGGCCGGCACATCCATCATGCGGCATCCCCGCAAAAGGATGAAACAGTTAGGGTTATTGTATACCGCCCAAATCGCTTATAGGCAGGTAAGCGGGCTATTTTTAGGTTAAACGGTAGCTTTGTTGATAAAAGGGGCACACCGACTGCATACCCGATGTGCCCCTTTCAGACCAATTTATCCAGGCTTAGCGGTGGAAGAAACCACGGCGCTCGAACTTGGGCTCGCAGCACACGTTGATGCCCAGCTTGCGCAACACCGTCTCGTCCGTCGGCGAGATGATCACGCTAAAGAAGGCATCGCAGCCGCGCAGCTGCTCCAGGCCCGAAAGGACGCGGGCCGCCGTCTCGCTCGTTGCCGAGGTAATCGAGAGCGCCATAAGCGTCTCGTCGGTGTGCAGGCGTGGGTTCTTGCTACCCAAGAAATGTGTCTTGAGCTTGCTGATAGGCTCAATCGCCTCATCGCTAATGACCTCGAGCTCAAGGTCAACGCCCGAAACATGCTTAAGTGCATTCATGATGAGCGAGCTCGCGGCGCCCAGGCGCGTGGAAGTCTTGCCGGTCACCACGGAGCCGTCGGGCATGACCATGGCGCCTACGGGGCCACCCGTCAGCTGCTCCCTGGTAAGGGCGGCCGAGCGTGCCGGCGAGTAGTTCTTGTCGATACCGGCCTTCTTCATAATGATCTTGAGACGATCAACCTGTTCATCGCCCACGCCAGTACGGCGCACATTTTCGACCGCGGTAAAGTAGCGGCGGACAATCTCCATCTTGGAAGCGTCGCGGCAGGCATCGTCATCGGTGATGGCAAAGCCGACCATATTAACGCCCATGTCCGTGGGGCTCTGGTAGGGACTCTTGCCCAGGATCTTTTCCATCAGGGCACGGACCACCGGGAAGGCCTCGACGTCGCGGTTGTAGTTGACCGTAGTCTTGTTATAGGCCTCCAAGTGGAAGGAGTCGATGATATTGGCATCGTCAAGGTCGGCCGTGGCGGCCTCATAGGCGATGTTGACCGGATGCGTGAGGGGAAGGTTCCAGACCGGGAAGGTCTCGAACTTGGCGTAGCCGGCAGCGGTGCCGTGCTTGTGCTCGTGATAGAGCTGAGACAGGCAGGTGGCGAGCTTGCCCGAGCCGGGGCCGGGGGCGGTAACCACGACAAGCGGACGAGTGGTCTCGACAAACTCGTTCTTGCCATAGCCGTCGTCGGACACGATCAGGTCAACGTCGTGCGGATAGCCCTCGATGGGATAGTGCAACTTGGCGGGAATGCCGAGCGCGTTCAGGCGATTGCGGAACACATCGGCGGCGGGCTGGCCGGCGTACTGGGTGATAACCACGGCCGCGACAGCAAAACCGTTGCCGCGGAACAGGTCGACCAGGCGCAAAACGTCCTCGTCATAGGTAATGCCCAGGTCACCACGAGCCTTGTTCTTCTCGATGTGGTTCGCGTTAATGGCGATGATGACCTCGACGTCGTCTGCAATGCTCTTGAGCATGCGAAACTTGCTATCCGGCTCAAAACCCGGCAGCACGCGGCTCGCGTGATAGTCGTCAAACAGCTTGCCGCCAAACTCCAAATAGAGTTTGCCGCCAAACTGCGAGATGCGCTCCTTAATATGAGCGGCCTGCAGCTCGATATACTTCGCGTTGTCGAAACCCTGGCGCATGTATGGCTCCCGTCCCGTTTCCAATTAATGTTCTAGGCGATTATAGCGGAGCAGACCCTTCCCAACGCCCAAGCAATCAACGGGCACCAACCAAACACGCCATCGATAAGTTGCGGTGAAATAGTTCCCGTTTAACCCCTCAAGACGGCCAAACAGGAACTATTCCACCGCAACTTCCCCTTTTGGTGCAAAGTAACCTGGCCCCATTGCAGCGCCCCATTACACCAACAACGGCAACATCGCAGGTGGAGCATAAGTCAGCGAGCGACGTCCAGGACGTACAAGTTGGCATGAAAAAGGCAAGGCATAGACCTTCTGGTCATGCCTTGCCTTTTGAATGACAAATTGTCGTTCTGGGCGGCGCGCAGCGTCGACTGGTTGCGCGGTTCGTAGAACCGCGCAACATGAGAGCGCCCCCTCCCGCGCACGGAACGGAAGGGGGCTAAAGGTAGGAGTCTACCGGTGGGTTGACCCCACCGGACAGACGATGACCAGGTGATCCTTTACAGGATCGTCAAGGTTTCCGTGGGGTACCCGTTGGGTACTTAGATCAACACGCAGGCGACGGTCAGGATGACGGCGCAGACGACGGAGAGCGCGACGATGAGCTTAAGGGCAAACTTGAGCCAAGTCGTCCACTCAATCTTGGCCAGGGCGAGACCGCCCATGATGGCGCCGGAGGTCGGGGTGAACAGGTTCACGACACCGATGGCGGCGGAGAAGATCATGACCATGACCTCGGGCGAGAAGCCGAGCTTAACAGCCAGCGGTCCCATGATGGGCATGGAGACGGTGGCCATACCGGAGGTCGAGGGGATCAGGAAGGACAGGCCGAAGTAGACCAGGAAGCTCATGGGAGCGAAGATCACGCCGGACAGGCCAGCCAGGGCATTGGCGGCAGCGTCGAGGACGAAGACGTCGAGGCCGGTGTTAGCCATGAGGACGGAGATACCACGGGCGAGGGCGATGACGAGAACAACGGACATCATGTCGGCAGCGCCGGTGATGAAGGTGTTGACGATCTGCTTCTCGGACAGGCCACCGATGATACCGATCAGGATAGCCATGAGGAAGAACCAGGTGGAAGCCTCGTCGAAGTACCACTGGCCAATGGGCAGGCCGGTGATCAGGGCAGACCAGCCCTGGACGACGGCGTTACCGTCGGCGTCGTAGACAGCGCCAGCGTCGAAGAAGTTGGCGACGCCCTCGTTGAGGTCGGCCAGCGGAATGAAGCCGACAATCATGACGACGAAGGTGAAGGCGAAGGCGATCAGAACACCCTTCTGACGACCGGTGAGCTTGACCTCCTTGTGGACCTCGGAAGCAGCCTTGCCGTGAGCCTCTTCGGCGTCCTTGAGCTCCTGCATCGACAGGATGGTGGAACCCTTGTCAGCCTTGACCTTCTTGGCGTAGTTCATCACGAAGACGATGGACATGGCGGTGGTAACAATCCACAGGACGGCACCGAGGCCGATGATGATGGACTGATTCACGGCAATGTCAACGCCGGTCAGAGCGTCAACGGCAGCGCCGACGGCGAACGGGTTAACCGTGGAGCCGAGGCAGCCGCAGCCAGCGCCGAGCAGGACGGTAGCGGCGCCGACCATCGGGTCGAAGCCGGCAGCCATCATGGTAGCGGCGAGCAGGGCGTAGAAGGGAACGGTCTCCTCGCACATACCATAGGTGGTACCACCGAGGGAGAAGATGAGCATCAGCACGGGAATGAGCATAATCTCGTTGCCCTTAAGCTTCTGCACCAGAACGGCGATGCCGTTGTCCAGGGCGCCGGTCTCGGTCATCATGCCGAGGAAGCCGCCCAGGATCATAACGAAGAGGCAGACGGGCAGAGCGTCAGCGAAGCCCAGGATCGGGGCGGTGCAGAAATCGCTCAGACGGGCTGCAGTAACCGCGCCGCCGGACGTGCCGGAGACGATAACGGTAATCACTGCAACAATTGCCAGCAGAGCTAGAAGAATGGTGAACGATGAAGGCATACCGCGCTTTTTCTTAGCGGTCTCAGTCATGGTTCTCATCCCCCCTTCATAAATCATTTAACTTTCTCGCGCGAAGCGGATCTTCCGTGCCGTGCCCACCGCCCGACGCGAGATATTTACCAGACAAAGCCGCTCGGGGTGTGCAGCAATACACCCCGAGCGAGATGCTAGATGCTCTTACTTGAGCGTGGCGTACATGACAGCCTTGATGGTGTGCATGCGGTTCTCGGCCTCGTCGAAGACCTTGGAAGCGGGGCTCTCGAAGACCTCGTCGGTGACCTCCTGCTCGGTGATGCCGAACTGCTCGCACTTCTCGGCGCCAATCGTGGTGTTGGTGTCGTGGAAGCTGGGCAGGCAGTGCAGGAAGATGGCACCCGGGTTGGCCATAGCCATGACCTCGGAGGTGACACGATACGGGGTGAGCTGAGCGATGCGCTCGGCCCAGACCTCGTCAGGCTCGCCCATGGAGACCCACACGTCGGTGTAGATAACGTCGGCACCGGTGACGCCGTCCTTGACGTCGGTGGTCAGCTTGATGGTGCAGCCGTTGGCCTCGGCGATGGGCTTGCAGGCCTCGATGACGTCGTCAGCGGGCATGCACTCCTCGGGGCCGCAGGCCACGAAGTTCATGCCGAGCTTGGAGCAGACAACCATGAGGGAGCGAGCGACGTTGTTCTTGCAGTCGCCCATGAAGACGAGGGTCTTGCCCTTGATGTCGTAGTTGAAGTTCTCCTGGACGGTCAGGATGTCGGCGAGCATCTGGGTGGGGTGCCACTCGGTGGTCAGGCCGTTCCACACAGGCACGCCGGACTTAGCAGCGAGCTCCTCGACGTCGTCCTGGGCAAAGCCACGGAACTCGATGCCGTCATACATGCGGCCAAGAACGCGGGCGGTGTCCTCGATGGACTCCTTCTTGCCCATCTGCGACGAACCCGGATCGAGGTAGGTGACGCCCATGCCCAGATCCATGCCGCCGACCTCAAAGGCGCAGCGGGTACGAGTGGAGGTCTTCTGGAAGAGCAGAACGATGTTCTTGCCCTCGAGATAGCGGTGCGGAACGCCAGCGCGCTTCATGTCCTTGAAGTTCTTGGAGAGCTTGAGCAGGTACTCGATCTCCTCGGTGGTGAGGTCGAGAAGCTTGAGGAAGCTACGGCCGGAGAGGTTAACACCCATGGTTCGATTCCTTTCGAAGAAATGAATTACGTAAGTATTAGTGTTGCCCGTTTAACGGGCGAAGCCGGTGCGGTTGTAGGGGGACCGCACCGGAAACGGAAAGACTTAGAGGTCCTCGCGCCAGAAGGGCATGCTCATGCAGCGCGGGCCGCCGCGGCCGCGGGAGAGCTCGGCGGAGGGCACGACGAGAAGGTCCAGGCCCTCCTTGTACAGCACGTCGTTGGTGACGGTGTTGCGGGCGTAGACG
>DBFSAO010000085.1:0-17774 GCA_048500675.1 Collinsella sp. | reverse complement strand
CCGGAGCCCGAAGCGGCGCCCGAGGATGCTGCGGCCGATACGGCCGAGAGCACCGAGGAGTAATTGAGAAGGGCCCCGGGGCAACACCCGGGGCCCTTTCTGGCCTAGTGCCATATGAAAGCATGAGCCGTCGTCTGCATGGACGGCGGACGTAACAGGAGAGGAGCTACGATGGCTGCAGGCAAAACCTTCTATGACATCCTGGGCGTATCCAAGAGCGCCTCCGACAAAGAGATCAAGAGCGCGTTTCGCAAGCTCGCGCAAAAATATCACCCCGATGCCGGCGGCGACGAGGCCAAGTTTAAGGAGATCAGCGAGGCCTATGAGACGCTTTCGGACGAGAAGAAGCGCAAAGAGTACGACCAGATGCTCATGTTTGGCGGTATGCCGGGCGCGGGCGGCGCGTATGGCGGCGGCTACGGTGCCGGCGCGGGTGCCAGCGGCTGGGGCGACATCTTCGACAGCATCTTTAGCGGTAACGGCGCCTGGGGCAGCGATTGGGGCTCGGGCTTTGCCGGGGCTGCGGGCGCTGCCGGTGCCGGCGCTGGCCGCAGCCGTGCTCGCAAGGGCGGCGACCTGTCGCTGACCGTCGATGTGACGGCCGAGGACGCGTTTCGCGGTGTGACGCACAAGGTCACCTATCGCATTCCCTCGACAGGTGAGCAGCAGACCATTACGGTCTCGGTGCCTGCGGGTGCGGTCGACGGCGGCAAGCTGCGCTACAAGCGTCGCGGCGAGTATGGCGTTGCGGGTGGCGAGCGCGGCGACCTGGTCGTGACCACGCATGTGGAGGAGCACCCGCTGTTTAAGCGCAAAGGTGCCGACGTGACCATGGAGGTACCGGTCTCGGTCTACGAGGCGGCGCTCGGCTGCACGGTGGACGTGCCGACGCCCGGCGGTGCGACGGTTCGTCTGAAGGTGCCCGCGGGTACCCAGACGGGCAAGAAGTTCCGCTTTAAGGAAATGGGGGCGCCCGACGTTAAGCACCGTGGCCGCACAGGCGCGCTGCTCGTCGAGATCAAGGTGCAGGTCCCCACGAACCTATCCGATGACGAGCGCGATGCCATGACCAAGCTGCGCGAGACCGACACACGCGACTATCGCGAGAAGGTCAACCGTTACAAGGCGACGTACTAGGGCGGTCGCGGCGCACGCCCGCGCCCACGGGCTTATGATGGACGATAACGAGACGGAAAGGGGTCAGGTAGCATGGCCGAGGACAATAGGAACAAACCGCTGTACATGATCAGCGTGGCGGCCGAGCTGACCGGCATGCACCCGCAGACTCTGCGCGTCTACGAGTCCAAAGGCTTGGTGAATCCCCAGCGCTCGGGCGGCAACACGCGTCTGTATTCGCGTGCCGATATCGAGCGCCTGGAGCTCATCAACCAACTGACCGACGAGGGCATCAACCTCGCCGGCGTGGTGCGCATCCTCGATATGAAGGAGCGTGCCGAGGAGCGCGAACGCGAGAACGAGAAGCTCCGCGCCCGCGTACGCCAGCTCGAGGACGAGCTGCACGAGTACAAGATGCAAAAGAAGATCACCGCCCTGGCCCCGCGCGACGGCTCGGTTAACCCCGAACAGGTCATGAGCAAGCTTTTGGGCGCGGGAACCGATCTTTAGTTACGGCGGCTCTACGACGCAAATCCTAACAATATGAGAGTGGATAATCTCCCACTTTTGGTCCGCTTGAGGGCTAGAAACGGGAGGTTATCCACTCCCATTTTTGGCTGGCACTTGGGGACGTTCCTTCTGTGCCGGCACTTTGGGACACTCCTTGCGCCAATATCGCCCTGTGCTTTACTGAGATAAAGTGAACGCGCAGATTCGTAACCCACTCGCAACCGTTCTATGGCACGATATTGAACGAATGTATGCTATGCGCCCAAATCTCTTGGGCAGAGTGGGAGACAGTATGGTCAAGCTGTACGAGGACGGCATCTACCTGCGCGGTGGCAGCGAGGTTGTGCCTGCGGCCGAGGCTGCCGAGCGCGGCATTACGCAGACGCCCGAGGATGCCAAGCGCGGCACCATCGCGTATTCGATCCTCCAGGCACACAATACGTCCGGCAACCCCGAGGCGCTTAAGATTCGCTTCGATGCCATGGCGAGCCACGACATCACCTTTGTCGGCATCATCCAGACGGCGCGCGCCTCGGGCATGGAGCAGTTCCCGCTGCCCTACGTGCTCACCAACTGCCACAACTCGCTGTGCGCCGTGGGCGGCACCATCAACGAGGATGATCACGTCTTTGGTCTCTCGGCTGCCAAGAAGTACGGCGGCATTTTCGTCCCGCCGCACATCGCCGTCATCCACTCCTTTATGCGTGAGAACTTCGCCGGCTGCGGCAAGATGATCCTGGGTTCCGACTCGCACACCCGCTACGGCGCCCTGGGCACCATGGCCGTGGGCGAGGGCGGCGGCGAGCTGGCCAAGCAGCTGCTGCGCGACACCTACGACGTTGCCTATCCCGGCGTCGTCGCCATCTACCTCACGGGCGCCCCGCGCCCCGGCGTCGGCCCGCACGATGTGGCGCTCGCCATCATCCGCGCCGTCTTTGCCAAGGGCTACGTCAAGAACAAAGTCATGGAGTTCGTGGGCCCCGGCATCGCGAGCATGACGACCGACTACCGCAATGGCGTCGACGTCATGACCACCGAGACCACCTGCCTGTCGAGCATCTGGGCCACCGACGAGGACACGCACACGTTTTTGACCATGCACGGCCGCGGCGACGACTACCGCGAGCTCAAGCCCGCCGATGTTGCCTACTACGATGGCTGCGTCGAGGTCGATCTGTCGAGCATCAAGCCCATGATCGCGCTGCCGTTCCATCCTTCTAACGGCTTTGAGATTGACGAGCTCAACGAGAACCTCGAGGACATCCTGCACGAGGTCGAGCTCGAGGCTGCCAAGATCGGCGGGGGCAAGACGCACTTTAGCCTGCTCGATAAGATCGTCGACGGCAAGCTGCACGTGCAGCAAGGCGTTATCGCCGGCTGCTCGGGCGGCAACTACGACTCCGTGGTCCAGGCTGCCCGCGTGCTTAAGGGCGCCAACACCGGCTGCGGCGAGTTCTCGCTGTCGGTCTACCCCACGAGCCAGCCTGTAGCGCTCGAGCTTACACGCCGCGGCTACATCTACGACCTTATGGAGGCCGGCGCAATCGTGCGCACGGCATTCTGCGGCCCGTGCTTTGGTGCCGGCGACACGCCTGCCAACAACGGCCTTTCGATCCGCCACACCACGCGCAACTTCCCCAATCGCGAGGGTTCCAAGCCGGGCAACGGCCAGCTGAGCGCCGTGGCCCTGATGGACGCCCGCTCCATTGCGGCGACGGCAGCCAACGGCGGCATCCTGACGCCGGCGACCGACCTGCCCGAGGAGACCTGGGACGAGGCCTGCGAGTACACCTTTGACGACGCGCCGTACAAAAAGCGCGTGTACTGGGGCTTTGGCAAGGCGGAGCCTGCCGACGAGCTGGTCGAAGGCCCCAACATCAAGCCGTGGCCCGCGATGGAGCCGCTCGGCGACGATATCCTGCTCAAGGTGTGCTCCAAGATCATGGATCCGGTCACCACGACCGACGAGCTCATTCCTTCGGGCGAGACGAGCTCCTTCCGCTCCAACCCGCTGGGCCTGGCCGAGTTTACGCTCAGCCGCCGCGATCCGGCCTACGTGGGCCGCTCCAAGGAGGTCGACGCCGTGGAGAAGCGCCGCGTTGCCGGCGAGGCAGCAGGCGATCTGGCGGCACTCGATGCCGAGCTTGCGGGCGTGTTTGAGGCGCTGGCCGGCGCGGGTGTCGCTGCCGATGCCAAGGCGACTGAGTACGGCTCCATGCTCTACGCCAAGAAGCCCGGCGACGGTTCTGCTCGCGAGCAGGCCGCGAGCTGCCAGCGCGTGATCGGCGGTCTGGCCAACATCGTCCACGAGTACGCCACCAAGCGCTATCGCTCCAACGTGATGAACTGGGGTATGGTGCCCTTCCAGATGGAGGCCGAGCCCAGCTTTGAGGTGGGCGACTATGTCTTTGTGCCGGGTATCCGTGCCGCGCTCGACGGTGACCTAAAGGACATCGCCGCCTACGTGGTGCGCGCCGACGGTGCGGTCGAGCAGATTGAGCTCTACATTGCCGATATGACGGCAGAGGAGCGTGCCATCGTCAAGGCCGGCTGCCTGATCAACTACAACAAGTTCAAGGCCGCTGCCGAGTAACGCACTTAATTGTCCGCCCGGGGCTTACCCTTTCCCGCCCGCTCACGCGCTTCGCGAGGGTCGCGTTCGGGAAAGGGTAAGCCCCGGGCTACATTTCTGCGTTCTCGTTGGGTCTTGAGGGACGCTAATAAATAGACTTGCTTGATGCCGCCTCTGTTATCGGGGCGGCTTCTTTTGTCGAAAACCACCATGAAGGGGTAGGCGCCTTTGCGGTGGTTCCGTTTGTCTCGACCTGTAACATCTGGGCCCCTATTTGACGAGCGGTTGTTACAGATTGAGACAAACGATCGCCGCCGATCATTTCATCTCAATCTGTAACATCTAGGATCGAAAAGGGCCGCTAGATGTTACAGATCGAGACAGTGGAACATCGGAGCCGAAACCACCACAAAGGTGCCTGCCCGGCGGGTCCTTATTTCGATGGGGTCCAGGTTATTTCATCGTCAAATAGCCAAGTGCGTGCCGAGCCACTGTTGCGCGCTGTCTGCGGATCGGGCTCGCAGGTTTGTTCGTAGGCATCCTCGGTACACCGATCCATAAAATCGACGACTGCCGTCTGGTCGCCCTCCATGACGTAGATTACGTCGCCATCCGAGATATAGACCCCCGGTCCTTCATTGTCCACGCAGCCGGGGTCGTATGAGACGTTGCACAATTTGCTCCCGTTTGCCGCATCGAGCTCAAGGGTCGAATGATACCCGCCAACCATTTGGCCGTTCTTGGCTCGATATGTTGCGGCGCCGTACCACCGCTTAAACGTCTTGCCTTTGAGTAAACTGGTTGCCTTACCGATAAGCTGCTCATCTTGGGTATAGCGCGTGGCTCCAAGTTCGATTCGGGGATAGTTACTGACCCCAAGCGCTGCGGGCGTACCGTCGAAATCGACGGTGATCGAATCGGGTTTGACGATATCGGTGAGGATTTCGATGGGGTAGCTTACGGTTTCAACCGCCGCCTGCGTTGCCGAGGCAGGGAGAAATGCGAGATAGATAATTCCTACGCCGACTGCGGTAATCGCAAACGCTAAGACGAGCAGGCCGATATAGGTGGAGCGTTTCACGGCGGGTACCTCGCAAACAGTATGCATTCATTAAGATAAGTGATACCAGCTTACGACAATATTCAAAAGAAAGCGATCGGTCGAAATGACGGGGCGAAAAGGCCCTATTGGGCTTCGATTTGACCTCTAATAGGAATATTTGCCCCACTCATTCTGGGCGAGAGGTCAATAATTCAGTTCACGAGTCTTGAGCGATACTATTCTCACTAAACTCACTATTTTCACAGTAAGCACTATAAATACGATAGGGAGGACGACGAGAACGTTGTGACGTGCGATAGCTAAGCCGTTTAAGCCGGACTCTGACCTTGAATCTCCGCCTCTATCTGTGCGAACGGGCTATTGTCGGTTCTCGATTCCATCGCTGCGTTTTCGTTGGGTCTTGAGGGACGCTAATAAATAGGCTTGCTTGATGCCGCCTCTGTTATCGGGGCGGCTTCTTTTTGTCGAAAACCGCCACAAAGGGGACAGGCACCTTTGTGGCGGTGGGGACGAGCTCGATGTTGTTGTGATCGTTGAGCGGCATGTTAATGGGCACCTCTACAGAATTTCATCTGGGCTGGCGGGTTTGGTTGTTTTGGGGATGCCGAGTTTGGATGACGCGAAATCGTCAACATTGTCCTTAATTCCGTCTTTGGTGTAGACAGTGACCATATAGGTGCTGTGTCCGAATTCGCCCTTGTCGCGTGTTGCCCAGGCATCCCAGTAGGCGGCCCCGTTTCGCCCTTTGATTTTTCCGACACGGCGGAGTTCTGTTCGCTTTAATTTCTGGTTGCTATAGATGGTTCGACCGGCTTCCGCGGTGAGCCCGCACTGTCCAAGCAGCTTGTCGAGGACTTGGTTCATGTGGCGCTCATCGGTGTTTGGTGCGTAGTCGTAGGCGAGGGTGATGGAGTCAAGGGGCTGGTCGTCGATCAGATAATTCATTGTCTGAGGTTCGAGGCAGAAATAAGGAGAGCATCCGTCGACCTTGCCGAGCAACGGTAACTTGGACTGCCAACTTCCGGTGGGAATTGCATATTCGTAGAACACGCCACGGCAGACAAAGGAGAGCGAGGTGGCACGCGAGCCGGCGTCGATCATCCCGCAAAGATCGAAGGGCGAGGCGATACCAAAAGAAAAGGGCGTGATGACGATAAGGAAGAGCATCACGATGGGTATGGCGAGAATGGCGATGACGTTGCGACCGGTGGAATGAGACGGCTTCATATGCGCTCCTCGAGACAAAGAGCTGTTGAGGATAGGCAGAAATGGATATGTTCAGAGAACAATTCAAGTTTAATCTCATGGCGTGAGATGGTCGACCGTTAGCGTCGAAAACCACCACAAAGGTGCCTGTCCCCTTTGTGGTGGTGGGGAGCGCGCGGCTTCTTTTGGTGATAGTGTTAGCCGGCGGTATCATTAGGACAAATGGCGCGGGTTTGCATTGTGAGGTGCTTTGCTGTGAGAAGTCCTGCCCGTATTGGATTGATTGTCTTGGCGCTTGCGATCGCTGTGGTTGGCGCGGGCGCTGTCGGTATGGCATTTCTACCTGCTGCGGTGACGGAGCCGGTGGTCAAGCCTGTGACTCAATCTGTCGAACTTCTGACCGGCGACGACAAGCCTGAGACCATTACCGTTGATTTTGATGAGCAACCGGCTGCGCTGGGCATTAGTAATTATCCACGCATTCAGCTTGGGGCTATGCGCTATACCACGGATTCTGGTCTGATCGATAGGGCGTCCGAGCTGCTCAAGGGCAAAATCTTTAAGCGCTGGTATGGATATGCGTCCTATCGGGCAAAAGCGAACGACATGGTTGGCGGATGCCACTCTTCCATCGAGCTGGACACTGCAAACGGCGCAAAGTTATGTGATGTCTCGTACGATCCGGGCTACGAGGACAATGAGGGTCCGGGCATCTACATCATGGACGGCGATGTCGCCTATGTCATGGAGGGCGACCAGACCGAGCTCAACGATTTTATGGGCCAGTGTATCCAAGATGCCTATAAACAGACCTGCTTGCCTGACCCGCAGGCTGCACGCGATAGTGGGTCTGCCCGTACATGGCTGTTCGAGGATGAGATGCCCTGGACCGTCGAATCGGGAAGTACGGGTCCGGCGAAGGAGTAGAGACCGCGACCACCACAAAGGTGTCTGTCCCCTTTGTGGTGGTTTGCATGTCGTGGGAACACTCAGAAAATCTTATATATAGAGACTTAGATTTATGTATAAGATCGCACAAAGCTGGCAACAATACTTCTCGAACAACGTGAAGCCGCCCCGTAGGGCGGCCGCCCCAAGAGAGGTGATTCCATGAGAATCGATAAGCTAGCAATGACGTCGCGCGAGGCGTTGCAGACCGCCATGAGCACGGCTGCCGACGCGCAGGCTGGCGCGGTGGAGCCGATTCATCTGCTGTCTGCCCTGCTCGGTGCCGGCGAGCGCAACATCTCCGTGATCATCGAGCGCATCGGCGCCGACCCGGCCCAGCTCGCACGCTCCACGCAGGATGCCATCGACCATGCGCCCAAGGTTTCCGGCGAGGGCCAGCAGATGGGTCTTTCCAACGAGCTCGTCCGCGTCATCGAAAAGGCCGAGAAAAAGGCCACCAAGATGGGCGACAGCTTTGTGGTGACCGAGCATCTGCTGATGGCACTTGCCGAGGACAAGGGCGAGGCCGGCCGCGTTCTGCGCGGCGCCGGCGTGACCAAGGAGCGCATCGAGCAAGTCTACGAGGAGCTGCGCGGCGACGACCGTGTGACGTCTGCCGAGGACAAGACCCAGTTTGAGGCACTGGAGCAGTACGGTCGCAACATCTGCGACCTGGCCCGCGCCGGCAAGCTCGACCCGGTCATCGGCCGTACCGATGAGATTCGCCGTACCATCCAGGTCCTGTCCCGCCGCACCAAGAACAACCCCGTGCTCATCGGCGAGCCGGGCGTCGGCAAGACGGCCATCGTCGAGGGCATCGCCCAGCGTATCGTGGCCGGCGACGTGCCGAGCACCCTGCGCGACCGCGACCTCATCGAGCTCGACATGAGCGCGCTGGTCGCTGGCGCCAAGTATCGCGGCGAGTTCGAGGACCGCTTGAAGGCTGTGCTCAAGGAGGTACAGAAGTCCGAAGGCAAGGTCATCCTGTTCATCGATGAGCTCCACACCATCGTGGGCGCTGGTGCCACCGAGGGCTCCATGGACGCCGGCAACATCCTCAAGCCGGCGCTTGCCCGTGGCGACTTGCACGCGATCGGCGCGACCACGCTCGACGAGTATCGCAAGTACATCGAGAAGGACGCGGCGCTCGCCCGTCGTTTCCAGACCGTTATGGTGAGCGAGCCTACCGTCGAGGACACCATCTCGATCCTGCGTGGCCTCAAGGAGAAGTACGAGATCTTCCACGGTGTGCACATCACCGATAGCGCGCTCGTGGCCGCTGCTGACCTCTCCGATCGCTATATCGCCGACCGCTTTCTGCCCGACAAGGCCATCGACCTGGTCGATGAGGCCGCAAGCCGCCTGCGCATGGAACTCGACAGCATGCCGGTCGAGATTGACGCCACCACGCGTCAGCTCACCCAGCTGCAGATCGAGGAGCAGGCGCTCATGAAGGAGACCGACGACGCCTCCAAGGAGCGTCTGGAGGCCCTGCGCCAAGAGATCGCCGAGGTCCAAGAAAAGCTCAACGTGCAAAAGGCCGGCTGGCTCAACCAGAAGAACGCCATCGACCACGTGCAGGAGCTTAAGGGACAGCTCGACGAGGCCAGAAGCGAAGAGGAGCGCGCGACGCGCAACGGCGATTTGGGTCGTGCGTCCGAGCTGCGCTACTCCGTGATTCCGGGTCTGCAGCAGCAGATTCAGGATTCCGAGGCTGCGCTCGAGGCACAAAAGCAGAAGGACGGCGAGGGTCTCAACGAGCAGGTGACCTCCGATGAGATCGCCGAGGTCGTGAGTGCCTGGACCGGCGTGCCCGTGTCCAAGATGATGCAGGGCGAGCTCGACAAGCTGAAGGGCCTGGAGGGTGAGCTGCATAAGCGCGTCATCGGCCAGGACGAGGCCGTCTCCGCCGTCGCCGCGGCTGTGCGCCGCAGCCGTGCGGGCCTCTCCGATCCGGACAAGCCCATCGGCAGCTTCTTCTTCCTGGGCCCCACCGGCGTGGGCAAGACCGAGCTCGCCAAGGCACTTGCCGAGTGCCTGTTCGACGACGAGCGCGCGCTCGTGCGTATCGACATGTCCGAGTACATGGAGAAGTTCAGCGTCCAGCGTCTGATCGGTGCGCCCCCAGGATACGTGGGTTACGACGAGGGCGGCCAGCTCACTGAGGCCGTGCGCCGTCGTCCGTACTCCGTGATCTTGCTCGACGAGATGGAGAAGGCTCATCCTGATGTCTTCAACGTGCTGCTGCAGGTGCTCGACGACGGCCGTCTGACCGATGGCCAGGGTCGCCAGGTGTCCTTCAAGAACACGATTATCATCATGACGTCCAACGTGGGCTCCAAGGCCATCGCCGATCTGTCCGGTAAGGACGAGGAGGAGATGCGCCATCAGGTCGACGCCGCCATGGCTCAGACCTTCCGCCCCGAGTTCCTCAACCGTATCGACGATATCGTGGTGTTCCATCCGCTCGGCATGGCGCAGATCGAGAAGATTGTCGACATCCAGCTTGCCGACGTTCGCGCACGCCTGGCCAAGGAGCGCATGACGCTTGCCATCACCCCGGCGGCCAAGCAGATGCTCGCCGTGGGTGGCCTGGACCCCGTGTTCGGTGCCCGTCCGCTCAAGCGCCTGGTTCAGCGCGAGGTCGTGGATGCCATCGCCGCCGCTATCATCGACGGCACGGTGCGCGAGGGCGATCAGGTGACGGTCGATGCCGACAAGGACGGCGGCTTTACCGTCGTGTGCGACAACACGCCGGCGGCCACCTACGAGGTCCCCGACGCCGAGTAGGTTTTGGGCCATGCCTTAAAATCTACCAGCCGTCTCTAAACGCCAAGGGCGGCGGATCCAATTGGGTCCGCCGCCCTTTTTCGTGCGACAATCGATGATATTGAACGGATGCGATGCGAGGAGCTATGCAGATGAAAGACGAGATCAAGACAAGCGCGCCGGCGACCGATGCCGCACCCGCCGCACCCAAGCCTGTGCCTAAGCCGGCGCCCAAGCCGCGCGACCCCTACATCCGTGCCGAGAACGAGGACGATGACGGCTACGATCCCTACAGCGATCGCCGCCCCGAGCGCGAGCCGCTGTTCGAAGCCGACCCCTGGCGCTAAGTGCCACCAATAAGTTGCGGTGAAATAGGGACTGTTTTGCGGTTTGACCAGCAAAAACAATCCCTATTTCACCGCAACTGCGTTGGGCGGCTGTCTTCGGGCCGGCTAGTCCTGGGCTTTGATACTCGGCAGGAGAATCTGGGCGAGGTAGTCGGTCTCGAGTTTGGCGGCGGCGTCGGCCTTGCCGTCTTTGCCGACCAGCACGTTCTTGATCTGGCTATAGGTATAGCGGTTGCCGGTCGTAAGCTCGACAAGCTCAATGGCCGTGTCCATGGGGTAGGTTGACACGGGGTTCTGCGTCTGTCCGTTGATGGTCTGGGGCACCACGTACGGATAGACGGGGCCGCTGGCGTAGACGGTATAACCGTTGCCTAGATTGGCCGCACCCAAAACCGTATCGCCTTCATCGGGCGTAAAGCTCTCGCCCTCGCGCACCGCGACGAGCGTCACGAGCGGCGTATTGGCGTCGTCGCCCAGATAGATGCATAGCGTGCTTCCGTTTTGCCAAGTTGCGACCTTGCCGTACCACTCGACGGGAATATCGAGCTGGTAGAGGTCGGTTGCCTTGTGGCGAGCGTCAGCATCACGGGACGCCTGTGCCTTTTGCGCGCTCACGGCATTGACGGCGGCGTCGCGCCGCGCGGTTGCTGCCTGCTGGAGCACTTTGGCAGCCGCGGCGGAGCTCGCACCGCCCTCCTCGGCATACTTGGCGGCGGCATCGATCTGGTCGTCAGTCACCGTGTCGGCCGAAGGCACCTTGAGCTTAAAGGTGGCCTGGGCACTTAAATCCTGTCCATCGCTCTTAACGGTGACCTGCGTCTTGGTGGTCGGGACGGTATAGATGGTGCCGTCGGCCGCGATGGGGGAGGCAGCGATGGAGAGCGTGTAATCGCCGGGCAGCAGTTTGATGCCGCGGCCGTGCTCGTCAACATAGAGCGTTTCGCTCACGGAGGAGCCGTCAGAATCCTGACCGCTCACCTGTACGGGAATCTTGGAGCCAGTGGAACAGTCGAGGCCCGCGGCATGCATGCCAATCTGCACCGACATCATCGTGTGGGCATTGGCGGCGACAGCGGCAGCCTGCTCTTGCTGATATCCGTTCCAGGCAGCATAGCCTGCACCGCCGGCGACGAGCGCGACGGCCACGACACCGGCGACCATCAGATTGCGGCGCTTGGGCGACATCTTGCGATGGCGGACCTCGGCCTCGCGTGCCGAGGGAACGGACGGCAGGGGTATATCGCCCATGGCGATGGTCTCGTCCACGGCTGGTGCGGAACCCAGGCCAGGAAGCTCGCGAGTCAGCGAATCCTCGGCCGGCAAGCTGTCGAGCAAGACGGTTTCCTCGCCCGTGTCGGATTCGGGCTGGTTGCCGGCCTCGCTTTCGGTGCCTTCGTGATCTGCCTCATCCTCGGCAGGCTCAACGTCGCCTGCATCCTGATTATCGGATTGCGCCTCGGTTTCCGGCTCATCCTGCACATCAACGCCCGAATCGTCAAACGCAATCTCATCGAGTGAAATCCGGTCTAAGCTCTCCAAGGCCTCAGCGCAAGCTTCTGCATCTTGGGCCGCATCCTCGCGGCCCATCGTCTCATCTTTCATATATCCCCCAAGCTCAATATCGGGACAACACTGTACCCAAAAATGGAGCCATATAAAGCGCATGCGAAATATAAGATCCGATTTAACCTGAGCGCATCGTTCGGCCGCGTCCTCGCGGCAGCAAAAAGCCCCCGGAACGCGAACGAATCACATTCCGGGGGCTCTGCAATGCGTTGAGTTGCGCGGAGCCGGCTATGCGGCTTCGTACTCAAGCGATGTTTGCGTCAGGCGCGTTACTCGGCGTGCGCGTAATCAACCTTGGCGCGGCGAGCGGTAGCCTTCTCCCAATCGCTGGTGCCCTCAAAGACATCCTGCTTGTAGGGATTGCGGCCGAGCTTCTTGGCGCGGTAGGCGATGTAGATGATCGCGGCGACGTTGGCGACCAGTGCGGCGATCGAGACCGCGGTAGCGGCGCCGGGGTCGAGCGTGGAGTGGGTCACAAAGATGGACTCCTCCTGGAAGTAGGGGAACACCTGGGCAAACATGCACCAAATGGCCAGCGTAAAGGCGCGGTTCTGGATCCAGCCGCCCTTGTTCCAGATAAAGGCGGCGACGGTGGGCGCCAGCAGCAGCGCAAAGCCGCAGAACCAGGAGTGGGTGGGCAGGCAGTTGTAGGTGTAGCAGAAGTTCCAGATATCGTAGGCGATGATGTAGACCCAGGTCATATCGGGCCACAGCATGTCGGTCTTGTCCTCGGAGGCGTAGACGCTCCACCAACCGGTCATGCAGAAGATGTTGATGATACCGGCGATGCCGTTGAACACGTTGTTCCAGCCGGCCAGCTGCGTAGCACCTTCGGAGGTGACCCAGGTGGACTCGCCCAGGACAAAGAAGTGATAGGCGCTCTCAAAGTCGGACACGACGGCGATCATGATGTTGATGGCGACGATCACAAACGGCCACGCGCGGAACCAATGAGCCTTGCCGATCTTTCCCCACTGGTACTTAATGGCAATGAAGCCCCAGCAACCGGCCAGTGCCGCGTATACCTTGGCGTAGTGGAACCAGCTGTTCTGGTACACATGGGTGGGGTTGGTGAGCGCCCACTCGGCACCCTGCGAAACACCGACGGCGATGGCGACACAGTAGATGGTCATGGCCAGCGGAGCCACGCCAAAGATGATGGCCGCGCCCAGCTTGGTGCGGCGGCCGACCTCGTTGAGCACGATCAGGCCAATAAAGACCATGGCCCAGCCGGCCCAGTGGATAAGGGTATCGCTACCCCAAACATCGAACAGCATGCTGCTCTCCTTTCACACGCCCGCGGCCCCTCTTCCGATCGCGGGCAGTTTGGCCAAATGTCGTCAGTTCTGGGGCTTGCGCTCCGGATACTTGGCGGTATAGCCCTCGATGTGGAGTGTCGAGGCGATGATTTCCTTGACCGTCTCGTCGGGCACATCGGGGTGCGTACGGATATACATCAACAACCCCATGATGAGGGTGTAGAACGTCTCGTAGACATGGTCGATGCGTAGCTCATGATGGGCGACAAAATCCACTACGGTGGTGTCGCAGATATACTGCGCCACGCGCTGGACCACGTTGTGCAAAAAGCCGCCGTAGAGCGCGCCGCTGCTCGAGGTAAGCGTGCTCGGCAGCTCGTGGCCGCTGGCGACCAGGCGCTTAAAGAGCGGGGCGACGGTGTCGAGCGCGCCCTCGATATCACCGACGGTGCGGTTGGCATTCCACTGCTCGAGCTCGGAGATAAAACCGTCGATTGCCTCGTCCATAACAGCGGTGACGGCGGCGTCCATATCGGCAAAGTAGTGGTAGAACAATGAACGCGTGCAGCCGGCTCGCTTGGTCACGGCCGATACCGATAGGTGGGATACGCCCAGCTCGGAGCTTACGGTGCGCACGGCATCGAGGATCTCGCGACGGCGTTCGTCGCCCGTCAGGCGCTTTGCCGCGCTATCGGATGCGGGAACGGCATCGACCACAGAGGTATCTGCTGTGTTGTTGCCCATGTTTTGCCGCCTTTCATCCCCTTTTGCCTGACCGTTCGCCTAACAGTCTTGAATATTGTTGACGGTTCGTCAATACTATTTTTGACACAATGTCAACAATGGCGGGTGAACGGCATGGGGGCATGCCCGGCCTGCAAAAAAAGAGGGGCGCTGCGGCCTCGTCGGGCTGCGGCAAGAGAAGGGACAACCATGATTCTCAACGGACCGGGGATTAGCTATACCGAGCCCGACATCGGTTCGGAGTTCGTGCCGCCGCTGCCGGAGCATCCGCGCGAGGCCATCGTCAAGCTGTGCGAGCACTGCACCAACCGTCTGCTGCATCGCGATGAGCTGCTGGGCTACGAGTACTGGTCGTTTGCCGAGGCCGCAACCGACGAGCAGGCCGAAGTGCTCTGCAAGATGAAGATGCGCCGCCCCTATACGCTGCCCGAGATGGTCAAGCTCACCAGCATGCCCGAAGCCGATATCGAGAAGATGCTCGACGACATGAGCTACACGGGTCTGCTCGAGTACAACTGGGAAAACCCCGAGCGCGCCAAGCAATGGGTGTTGCCCATGCTGGTGCCGGGTTCTGCCGAGTTCCTCAACATGCGCGTGAGCCAGCTCGAGGAGCACCCGGTCTATGCCAAGTTCTTTGAGCAGGCGTCCAAGGGACCGCTGTCCAAGGCCACGCCGATGGTGCCGCCCGGAGGCGCCGGCATCGGCATGCACGTCATTCCGGTCGAGAAGGCCATCGACGCCGCGAGCACCTCGGTGCCGATCGAGCATATCGAGCATTGGCTCGACAAATACGATGGCAAATATGCCGCCAGCACCTGCAGCTGCCGCGCGAGCCGTCGCGTGATGGGTGAGGGCTGCGCCGACGACCCGGCCGATTGGTGCATCGCCGTGGGCGATATGGCCGACTACGTGGTTGAGACCGATCGTGGCCATTACGTGACCCGCGACGAGGTTTACGACATCTTGCGCCAGGCCGAGGACAACGGCTTTGTGCACCAGATCACTAATATCGACGGCGAGAACAAGATCTTCGCCATCTGCAACTGCAACGTCAACGTGTGCTACGCCCTGCGCACCTCGCAGCTGTTCAACACGCCCAACCTGTCGCGCTCGGCCTATGTCGCTAAGGTCGAGAAGGACAAGTGCGTGGCCTGCGGTCGCTGCGTCGAGGTGTGTCCGGCCGGCGCCGCCAAGCTGGGCCAGAAGCTCTGCAGCAAAAAGGCCGGCGGACAGGTGCCCGAGTATCCGCGCCAGGAGCTGCCCGATGCCACCAAGTGGGACCACACCAAGTGGTCGCCCAACTACCGCAACGACAACCGCATCGAGACGCATGAGTCCGGCACCGCTCCCTGCAAGACGGCCTGCCCCGCGCACGTTGCCGTTCAGGGCTATTTGAAGCTCGCGGCTCAGGGTCGCTATGACGAGGCGCTGGCACTCATTAAGCGCGAGAACCCGCTGCCCGCTATCTGCGGCCGTGTGTGCAACCGCCGCTGCGAGGACGCCTGCACCCGCGGCCGTGTGGACGCCGCCGTGGCCATCGACGAGGTCAAGAAGTTCATCGCCCAGCGCGATCTGGATGCCGCGACCCGCTACGTCCCGCCCGTGGTGACGCCGACGCGCGCTGGCGGCTTTGATCAGAAGATCGCCATCATCGGTGCCGGTCCGGCCGGCCTGTCCTGCGCTTTCTATCTGGCCGAGAAGGGCTACAAGCCCGTCGTCTTCGAGAAAAACGAGCGCCCGGGCGGCATGCTCACCTACGGCATTCCCAGCTTTAAGCTGCAGAAGGACGTCATTGAGGCCGAGGTCGAGATCATTCGCCTGATGGGTGCCGAGTTCCGCTATGGCGTGGAGGTCGGTCGTGATGTGACGCTCGACGAGCTGCGCGCGCAGGGCTTTAAGGCCTTTTACGTGGCCATCGGCTGCCAGGGCGGCCGCCTTGCCGGTATTCCGGGCGAGGATGCCGTGGACGTGACCGTGGCCGTCGACTTCCTTCGCGAGGTTAACAGCGGCAAGATCGATACCCTGTCCGGCCGCACCATTGTGGTGGGCGGCGGCAACGTGGCCATCGACGTTGCCCGCAACGCCTGCCGTCTGGGCTCTGGGCACGTTGAGATGTTCTGCCTGGAGAGCGAGGTCCAGATGCCCGCCAGCGAGGAAGAACGTCGCGAGGCCGTTGAGGACGGCGCTCACATCAGCTGCGGCTGGGGCCCCAAGGAGATTCACCTGGACGAGGCCGGTCGTGTGTGCGGTATCACCTTCAAGCGCTGCACGCGTGTCTTTGACGACGAGGGCCGTTTTGCGCCCGAGTACGACGAGAACGATCTGCGCCGTGTCGATGCCGACCGTGTCGTCATGTCGATTGGCCAGTCCATTGTGTGGGGCGACCTGCTGGCTGGCTCCAAGGTGGAGCTCGGCCGCGGCCAGGGCGCCCTTGCCGATCCCCAGACTTACCAGACCGCCGAACCCGACATCTTTGTGGGTGGTGACGTCTACACTGGCCCCAGCTTTGCCATCGACGCTATCGCCGCCGGCCACGAGGCCGCGGTGTCCATCCATCGCTTTGTGCAGCCGGGCTCCACGCTCACCATCGGCCGCAATCAGCGCCGCTACACCGCGCTCGACCGCGACGACGTTGTGCTCGAGAGCTACGACAACGCGAGCCGCGAGGTTGCCCACGTGGACCGCGAGCGCGAGAAGGCTGCGCCGTTTAGCGAGTACGTCGAGACCTTTACCGAAGAGCAGGTGCGCGCCGAGACCGCCCGTTGCCTGGGTTGCGGTGCCTCGATCGTCGACCCCAACAAGTGCATCGGCTGCGGCCTGTGCACCACCAAGTGCGCGTTCGACGCCATCCATCTGGATCGCGACCGCCCCGAGTGCTCCACGATGGTCAAATACGAGCAAAAGCTCCCAAGCCTCGGCAAGTACGCTCTAAAGCGTGCCATCAAGATTAAATTTGGTCGTAAATAGGTAGCCATGGCGGGTAAGGGGACGGCGCAGACTAGATCTCGTCGTCCCCTTGCTTTGAGTTTGCATCGAATCAACCTCTGCAGAAAGGGTTTCGCCTTGCATGAATTGGGAATCGTCTATCACATCATTCGCGATGTCGAGAACGTGGCGCGCGCCAATGGCGTGCGTCGCGTTTCGAGCGTCACGCTGCTGCTGGGCGAGGTCTCGGGCGTCGTTCCCGACTTGCTACTCGACGCTTGGCGCTGGGCGGCAGATAAAAAGCCCATCACCGAGGGTGCGGAGCTTATCGTGGAGCCCGTTGAGGCCGTGACACATTGCGAGGCGTGTGGCTGCGACTACGCGACGGTCGAGCACGGCAAGGCCTGTCCCCATTGCGGTAGCGGCGAGACCTATTTGCTGCAGGGCCAAGAGGTAATGATCAAACAGATCGAGACCCCCGAAGAGGATCCGGCAGGCGCTGCCCCCGACGGCCCTTCCGACGCGCCCGATGCCGTCGACGCCGCCAACCCACTCCACATCGTCTAGGATCCCCTATAAGTTGCGGTGAAATAGTTCCTAAATCCAGCCTTCGGGGGTGCGGACAGAAAGTTGGACCGCGGGGCGGTCCGGACTGGAGGTTCGCATGTACAGCAGGGAGAAGGTCGAGCTCTTCCTCCTGGCGACGGAGGACGGCATGGGGCCCACCGCCGCCGCGAAGTTCGCGGGGG
>DBFSAO010000084.1:0-12901 GCA_048500675.1 Collinsella sp. | reverse complement strand
AAAGGGTATTTAACGGTTCCGGAAAAGGTTATCTACCTGCGGGAACGATAGGCAACCGGACACACATTCTGTCCGAGCGGTTAAAAGCGGGCACGGAATTTAAACGGCTGAAAAAGGGGCATCGACCTGCGCCGATGCCCCCAACATGGACACACATTTTGTCCTATAAGCCTCACTGGAGGCCTATCAAATCAGTGGTGGGCGATGAGGGATGTCCGCGTGCGGCTGGCGCCGCCCGCGCCCCGCTTCGTCGCTTCGCTCCTCGCGTGCTGCGCTGGAAAACGCTTCGCGTTTCCTCAGCTCCGCACCCTGTCGGGTTCGAATCCCATGTACCGGGCACAAAAAAGAAAGGCCTCCATCACTGGAGGCCTAACAATTCAGTGGTGGGCGATGAGGGATTCGAACCCCCAGCCTTGTGCGTGTAAAGCACCTGCGCTAACCGTTGCGCCAATCGCCCGCAGGGACTGAGTATAGCGGAAACCCTGTGTGGTTCACCGCTAATTCATAACGAAAACTAAGCGGCGACTTCGGTGCTCTTGTTCTCGTCGATAAAGAAGCGCTTGTACCAGATGAGGAACGTCAGCGTGGTATAGATCTTGCGCTGGTTGAGCGCGCGACCCTCAAAGTGATCGTCGAGCAGTTTCATGAGCGCATCGGTGTCAAAGAAATCGGCAGCCCACGGTGCGGTGAAGTATTCCTTTACGTAGTCATAGTACTTTTGCTGGCGCAGCCAGAACTTGACCGGTACGGGGAAGCCCACCTTCTTGCGCGTTGCCCACTCGTCGGGCAGCGTGCGGTTGGCAGCGTGACGCAGAACGAGCTTGCAGCCTTCTTCGTTAACACGGTAGTTGGCGGGAATGTGCTCGGCAAACTCCATAACCTTCTTGTCCAGGAACGGGACGCGAAGCTCCAGAGAATGCGCCATGCACATCTTGTCGGCCTTGAGCAGAATGTCGCCCGGTAGCCACATGTTCATATCCAGATACTGTTTCTTGGAAAGCTCGCAGCAGTTGGGAACCTGCTTGTAGTACTCGGCGCACATCTCGGCGGCGTTCTTGCCGGTGTCATAAGCGGGCTTGAGCACCTCGTCGACCTCGGAGGGATCGAACACCTTTGCCTGACCCACATACCAGCGCTCGGGAACCTCGGCGCATTTCGTCAGGAAGTTGTGACCCTTAAAGTAGGGGAGATGCTGAACGAGTGAGCCCAGGGCGCGACGTACACCGAGCGGCACGCGCTTCTTAAAGGTGCGCATCTCGGGGGTGTCCTCGTACCACTCATAGCCGGCAAACAGCTCGTCGGCACCCTCGCCCGAAAGGACGACGGTGACCTCCTTGGAAGCCATCTGCGCCAGATAGTACAGCGGCACGCTGGACAGGTTCGATTGCGGCTCGTCCATGTGGTACTGGATATCGGGCAGTGCATCAAAGAACTCGTCGGCGGTAATCATCTTGCGCACGTTCTTGATGCCCAGCTTGTCGGAAAGCTCGGCAGCGTAGTTGGTCTCGTTGAAGTTCTTGTAATCGAAGCCGACAGAATACGTGGTGTCGGGCATGAGACAGGCGGCAATGTAGCTGGAATCGACGCCGCCAGAAAGGAACGAGCCCACCTTAACATCGGCGATTCGGTGCGCAGCGACGCTTTCGTGCACGACCTTATCGCACTCGTCCACGTACTCCTCGAAGGTCTTGGAGTTGTCGTCGGTAAAGTCGCAGCTCCAGTAACGCTTGATGTCCATGGTGTTGGTCGTCAGGTCATACGTAAAGCAATGCGCCGGGGCAAGCTTGAACACGCCCTTAAAGAACGTTTCCTCCGTGGCGGGGAACTGCAGCGTCAGGTAGGGGCGCAGCGCGTCGTGGTTGACAGCCTTCTCAAACTTGGGATGGTCCAGGAAGCTCTTGATCTCGGAGCCGAACAGCAGCGAGCCATCGGATGCCTGGTAGTAATAGAACGGCTTGATACCAAAGATGTCGCGAGCGCCAAAGAGTTTGTTCTTGTTCTGGTCGTGAATCACGAACGCGTACATGCCGCGCAGACGGTTGACCAGGTCCTCGCCCCACTCCTCGTAACCGTGTACCAGGACTTCGGTATCAGCGTTGCAGTGGAAGGCGTAGCCGGCCGCCTCCAGCTCGGCGCGAAGCTCCTGGAAGTTGTAGATCTCTCCGTTGAAGACAATCGTGACCTTGCCGTCGTCGCTCGACATGGGCTGGGCTCCAGCTTCGGAAAGATCGAGAATCGAAAGACGACGGAAGCCAAGGGCAACGTTGTCGACGATATGCTGGCCGCCCATATCGGGGCCACGGTGGATGATGCGATTCATCATGGCCGTGAGAACCAGCTCACTCTGTTCATCTGTACCGGTAAAACCGACAAAACCGCACATGCAAGATCCTTTCTGCTGACGGCTCAGGTGTACTGCCGCAAGGATTGCGGCAGCTGATGTCAAATAATCTTTACTATCATGCCAATCTTTTGTTTCGTGATAGGGCATAAGCGCCGAGCGAACCGAAAAAACCACGTCCCGATCTTCAGACGAAGCGGCGGGACGTGGTTGCGAACACTATGTTAAAGAACAGCACCCAGATTTCCTTGTTTTTACACGGGGTGAACACTGTTGCCATTTATTAGACCACGGCACAGTCCATGCAATTTTTTAGAAGGCTGTGATGCGCGCAAGGTCAGGTGGCATATTAGGATGGTTGATAATACAGAATGTTTCATCGTTTCTGCCGCGGGACGTCTTCTGCCCTTTAAGGCTGAATTTAGCGAGAGAGGTCTTTGTATGTCGAGTCCGACACAAGAGAAGCTAACTCTGATGCGCTATATAGAGTTGCTCGAGGAAGATGACCTTGTTGTTTCCAAACCGAGCGCTTCGTGCGACCAGCGCATTGAGTTTGCGACTGATGACTCGCGCCAGGTGCGTCCGGGCACGCTGTTTGTCTGCAAGGGCCGTGCGTTTAAGCGCGAGTACCTGCTTTCGGCAATCGCCGATGGCGCCGTGGCCTACGTTTCCGAGGTTGATTACGATGTTGATCTTCCCGCGGTGATTGTGAGCGATATTCGTCGTACGCTCGCCGTGGTGGCAGATGCCTTTTATGGGCACCCGTCGGGTAAGGTGAAGGTCTGCGCCTTTACAGGCACCAAGGGCAAGTCGACCTGCAGCTTTTATCTGCGCGGTATCCTCGCCAACGAGGCCAAGCTTACGGGCTGTCATCGACCCGCTCTTAATACGGGCATTGAGTTCGACGACGGCATCGAGACGGGCCCTTCCAAGCTGACGACCCCCGAATCCTTCCTGCTGCAGTCTCGCATCGCACATGCTGCGGAGGCGGGTGCCCCGTGGCTGGTTATGGAGGCATCGAGTCAGGGCCTCAAATACGAGCGCACGGGCAAGATTGACTTTGAAGTCGGCGCCTTTACCAATATCGGCGAGGATCACATTTCGCCGATTGAGCATCCGACGCTCGAGGATTACTTTGCCAGCAAGCTCAAAATCTTCTCGCAGAGCCGTTTTGCCGTGGTCAATCTCGATATGGATAAGGTCGATCGCGTGCTCGAGGCGGCATCTCGTTGCGAACGTACGGTGACGTTCTCCCTGACCGACGAGCGTGCCGACGTGCTTGCGCTGGCGATTCGCAATGGCGACTGCGGCGTGGTGGCAACGGTGCGCACGCCCCGCTTTACGCGCGACATTGTGATTCCCACGCCGGTTAAGTTCAATGTGTCCAACGCGCTTGCCGCTATTGCCTGCGCCGAGGCCCTGGGCATTTCCGAAGAGGGTATCGTCCATGGCTTTGAGGGCGTCTTCGTTCCCGGTCGTATGGAGCTCTATCCGTCCGTATCGGGCAAAATCCTGGGCATCGTCGATTTTGCACATAACGGCATGAGCCTCGAGACACTCCTGCGCGACTTGCGCGAGAACTATCCCGAGCGCGAGCTGGCGGTTGTATTTGGCGCTACGGGCGGTAAGGGTGTCGATCGACGCACCACGATGGGCATCGCCGCTGGCAAGTATGCCGACCGAATCGTGATTACCGAGGATGACCCCGGCCCCGAGGATGTCGAGGACATCTGCGCCGAGATCGCGCGCAACGTTCAAGCGCAGGGAAATGATAACTGGCAAATCGTGACTGATCGCGTTGCCGCTATCGAGACTGCCGTGCGCGAAACTGTCCGTCCTGCCGTGGTCATCGTGACCGGTAAGGGCGAGGAAGAGTGTATGCTGCGCAAGAACGGACCCGAGCCTTGTGAGCGCGACGGTTCGATTCTCAAGCGCACCCTTGCGGCGTACGACGCCTAGACCAGCCCCTTCTATGTAAACGGAGTGACCATGTCCCACAACATCCTGCCGACCGTTGCCGAGCTTTCGGGCGAGATGCGCGAGCGCCTTGCCAAGGTCAAGTATGTCTTTACCGATCTGGACGCCACGATGCTCGCCCCCGGCTCGTGCGTGCTGCGCGATAACGACGGCAATCCTTCGACCAAGCTCGTCGAGGCGGTTGTCGCACTCGCCCGTGCCGGCATCCAGGTGGTCCCCACCTCGGGTCGCAATCGCACCATGATCCACGAAGACGCCCGCGTGCTCGGTCTCAACTCCTATATCGGCGAGATGGGCGGCCTGGTCATGTACGACCTCAAGGCCAACGATTGGGAGTACCTGACGGGCGACATGCCCTACGACCCCGCCTGCGGTCTCACGCCGCACCAGGTGATCGAGCAGACCGGCGTGTGCGAGAAGATCCTTGCCCGCTGGCCGCACAAAATTGAGTACCACAACGACATGTCGACCGGCTACAAGTACCGTGAGGTCACCGTTGGCATGCGCGGCGATGTGCCTGACGATGAGGTCCAGGCCATCCTGGACGAGGCCGGCTGCGGTCTGGTCTGGGCTTGCAACGGCCATCTGACGCACCTGTCCAAGCCGACGACGCTCGAGCTTAATCGCGTCGAGGACGGCCGCGCCTTCAACATCAATCCGGCGGGTCTCAACAAGGGCGTTGCCATTGCACGCTTCTGCGAGCACCTGGGGATCGAGCGCGAGGAGACGCTCGCGCTCGGTGACTCCGAGTCCGACTTCTACATGGCCGACCACGTGGGCATGTTCTGCCTGGTCGAGAACGGTCTGACGAGCGCCGGTGCCCCGGAGTTCTTGGACGCCTGCGACAATGCCTATGTAACGCGCGGCAAGATTGTCGACGGTTGGGTGGCAACGGCCGAGTTGCTGGTCGCAGCCCGTTCGTAGCGCGACGCATCACGCGTGGTCGCATTTTTCGAGAGAGAATCTGGTGAGGTAATGTCCGATATCGATAATATGGCCGGGGACACGCGTCCGATCGGCGTGTTCGACTCGGGCCTGGGCGGCTTGACAGTTGCGCGCGCGATCGCAACGGCGCTTCCGCACGAGTCCGTCTACTACTTCGGTGACACTAAGCGCTGCCCTTATGGCACCCGCACCGAGGACGAGGTTCGCTCGTTTGCGCTGCAGGCGGGCCGCTGGCTATCGAGGCACGACGTTAAGATCATGGTCATTGCCTGTAACACGGCGACCGCCGCGGCCTTGCGTCTGGCTCAGCAAGTGCTCGACGTTCCCGTGATTGGCGTGATCGCCCCGGGTGCGCGTGCCGCCATCAACAGCACGCGTACGCGTCGCGTGGGCGTGCTCGCCACCAACCTCACCATTCGCTCGGGTGCCTACACGCGCGCCATCCAGGACTTGGATGCTGGTGTCGATGTGTATGGCTGCCCGGCTTCGAGCTTTGTCGAGGTCGTCGAGCACGAGCTCGCCTCGGGCGCGCATCTGCAGGAGCAGTGGCTCGAGAACGAGGATATTTTTGATACGCCAGCCGTTCGCGCGCTGGTCAACGCCACGGTCGAGCCGCTGCACGATCGCGGCATCGATACCGTGGTGCTCGGCTGTACGCACTTCCCGCTGCTGGTGGGTCCCATCCGCCATGCGTTGGGACCCGGGGTGCGCGTGGTGAGCTCCGCCGAGGAGACCACCCGCGAGCTGACCGATATCCTCACGCGCCGTGAGCAGCTGGCGGGCGATACCGCCGACCCACAGCATCGCTTTGCCACCACGTCTGACAACATTGCCGAGTTTGCGGTGGCGGGTAGCTTTATCTTTGGCCAGCCGCTCAAAAGCATCGAGCATGTCGATATCGACGAACTCGGTTAGGCACGCAATGTCGCCGGAGTCCTCGCCACATCTTTTGCCGAAAGGATAGTTCCATGGAATACATGCAGGTCAACCGCGCCAACGGCCGTGCCGCCAACGAGCTGCGCCCCGTTAAGCTCACCCGCGGCGTCATGAAGCACGCCCACGGCTCGTGCCTGGCGGAGTTCGGCGACACGCGCGTACTGTGCGCCGCCACCATCGAGGAGGGTGTGCCGGGTTGGCGCAAGGGCGCCAAGGCCGGCTGGGTAACGGCGGAATATGCGATGCTGCCGGCCTCGACCGGTAAACGCTGCAAGCGCGAGCACGCCAACCGCAAGGGCCGCTCCATGGAGATCGAGCGGCTTATCGGCCGCAGTCTGCGCACTGTCGTCAACATGAAGGCGCTCGGTGAGTACACCGTTA
This sequence comes from Collinsella sp., assembly GCA_048500675.1. Lineage (GTDB taxonomy): Bacteria > Actinomycetota > Coriobacteriia > Coriobacteriales > Coriobacteriaceae > Collinsella. Next base: position 6,321 of record DBFSAO010000084.1, on the reverse strand, counting down.
CCGTCGACTGCGATGTGATTCAGGCCGATGGCGGCACGCGTACGGCGAGCATTACCGGCGCCTGGTTGGCGCTGCACGACGCCCTTGCCATGTGGGCCGAGGCGGGCAAACTCGAGCGCATCCCGCTCACGGGCCAGGTTGCCGCCATTTCCATGGGCGTCGTCGACGGCAATACCCTGCTCGACTTGGATTATTCCGAGGACAGCCACGCCGAGGTCGACATGAACCTCGTCGCCACCGATTCCGGTGAGATGATCGAACTCCAGGGTACCGGCGAGCAGGCGCCCTTCGACCGCAAGCGTCTCAACGCTCTGCTCGACCTGGGTGACAAGGGTATCGCCGAGCTCATCGAGCTTCAGCGCCAAGCCCTCGCCTAACCTGCCAAAAAGGGATGTTTATTTTGGCAGGTTTTATCTGGGAAAACGTCGAAGTATAAGACTGCCGTTGATTGAGACGGGAGAGAGGCCGAAGTCCTCGCCGTCCTCAACTCGGCATTGCTATAGAGACAAAGGAGACCAGCTATGGCACTTGAGAAGATTGACATCGATACCCTCGACCCGGCGGCGACCATCGTCGTGGCAACCGGCAACGCCCATAAGCTCACCGAGATCGAGGCCATTTTGGGCAAGGTCATGCCCGAGGTGCGCTTTGTGGCGCTCGGCCAGCTGGGCGATTTTGAGGACCCCGAGGAAAACGGAACGACGTTTTTGGAGAATGCCATCATCAAGGCGCAGGCTGCGGTCGAGGAGACGGGCCTTATGGCCATCGCCGACGACTCTGGCTTGGTCGTCGATGCCCTGAACGGCGAGCCGGGCGTGTATAGCGCGCGCTATGCGGGCGTGCATGGCGACGATGCCGCCAACAACGCCAAGCTTCTCGTTAACCTGGAAAGCGTGGCAGACGAGGACCGTACCGCGCGCTTTATGAGCGTCGTCGCGCTTATCGATACGGACGGTCTGGTCACCTATGGCGAGGGCGCCTGCGAGGGCGTTATCGCGCACGAGGGTCGCGGCGATCACGGCTTTGGCTACGACCCGCTGTTCCTGCCGGTCGACACGCCGGGCAAGACCATGGCCGAGCTGACGGCTGACGAGAAGAACGTCATCAGCCATCGTTTCCACGCGCTCGAGCATCTGTCCGCCAAGCTGACGGGCGAGGAGTAGACCGTGCGTGCGGTGGTGCAGCGCGTGCTTCATGCCGGCGTTACGGTCGACGGCGAGTGCGTGGGCAGCATTGGACGCGGCTACCTGGTGCTGCTGGGCGTGGGCCACGGCGACACGCGCGCCGAAGCCGACAAGCTGTGGGGCAAGCTCCGCGGGCTGCGTATCAACGAGGACGAGAACGGCAAGACCAACTTGGCGCTGGCCGATGTCGACGGCGAGGTGCTCGTGGTGTCGCAGTTCACGCTGTTTGCCGACTGCCGCCACGGCCGCCGTCCGTCGTTTACGGATGCCGGCGCGCCCGATGTCGCTAACGAACTTTACGAGTACTTTCTGACGCTCGTCGCCCAGGACGTTGAGCATGTGGCGCACGGCATCTTTGGCGCCGACATGAAGGTCGACCTGGTCAACGATGGTCCGTTCACCATCGTTCTGGACACCGATAGTCTGTAAGTAGTCAATTTGGGGCCGGGTTTTTTAGCTGCTTGCGTATGGCTGCAGCAGGGTGCTATAGTATTAGAGTTTTGTCTATCTTAGGGGTATTATCCCCTTTTTGAATTGCACCCTCTGGAGGCCCTATTCATGGAAGAGATGGAAGTCAATCACGTCGACGACATCCACGAGAAGCTGACCGATATGGTGGGCGATCGCGTCAAGGTTAAGGCCAACATGGGCCGTACCCGCGTCATCGAGCGCATGGGCACCATCAAGAGCGTCCACCCCGCCGTCTTTATCGTTGAGGTTGACGAGCGTCGCGGCCGCAAATCGCGTCAGTCCTACCAGTACATCGATGTTCTTACCGGCCAGGTCGAACTGTTCGACCCCGAGAGCGGCGAACATATCTTTACCCCGCTCGGCAACCAGCTCGAGGAGCACTAACGGTGACCGATCGGTCCCTCATCCTTACCGCGCCGGCAAAGATTAACCTCTATCTGGGGGTTCATACCGAGCGCGACGCCCGCGGCTATCACAGGGTCGATTCCCTGATGGCAGCCGTCGGTCTAGCCGATACCGTGACGGTCACGCCGGCGCAGGCGTTGACCGTCCAGACGGTTCCGGCATCCGATTTTCCCATGCAAAAAAATACGGCTTATCGGGCGGCAATCGCTATGGCCGAGCATTACGGTCGCGACGCCAACGTGTGCGTGACGATCGAAAAGCGTATCCCGCTGTGCGCCGGCCTGGGAGGCCCCTCGACGGATGCCGCCGCGGTCATCGTTGCCTTGGCCGAGCTGTGGGGTATCGACCGCGCCGACCCCGCGCTCGATGACATCGCTCGCGGTATCGGCGCCGACGTGCCGTTCTTTTTGCACGCGAGTCCCGCATTCTACGTCGGCGGGGGAGATGTGCTGGCCACTGAGTATCCTGTGCTTCCAGCGACACCTGTCGTATTGGTCAAACCGCACGAGACGAGCGTTTCAACGGTTGAAGCGTATCGACGATTTGATGAGAGCCCGGTGCCCGCGGACAAACCCGGTGCGATTGCTTCTGTCTTACGCGCCGGCGATGCCGAGGCGGCATATGCGCTCGTTCATAACAATCTGGGCGTCATATCCGCGCAGATGGAGCCGCGGATCCAGGCAGTTCTCGACTGGCTGCGCGCACAGGAGGGAACCGTTGCCGTGGACGTGTGCGGTTCGGGTGCTTGCTCGTTTGCCATTTGCGATACCGTCGCTGCAGCAGCCCATCTTGCGGGAGCTGCCCAGCAAAATGGCTGGTGGGCCTGCGCGACTAAGCCTATTCCCAACACGGTTCAAATCGACGCGCCAAAGAAATAAAAATTTCTCTAGCACGCGACGAAAATCTTTGTTACTATAGTCGAGCTAACGGGTTGTGGCTCAGTTTGGTAGAGCACTGCGTTCGGGACGCAGGGGTCGCTGGTTCAAATCCAGTCAACCCGACCAGAGCATGAGAAGGGACCGCTTCTTGCGGTCCCTTTTTTTAGCTATTGTTGTGATACCGCGGCACCCGCGGTATACTCATTCGAGCTTGTCTCGCTGTATTGTGGAGGTCTACATGTTTGGACTGAGGGCTCCTGAGCTCATCATTATTCTCATCGTTGTCTTGATCATCTTCGGGCCTAAGAACCTGCCGAAGCTCGGCAAGTCTCTCGGCTCTACCGTCAAGAATATCCGCGAGGGTATGGAGGGCGACGATAAGGGCGAAACCAAGCAGGCCGAGGACGTTGTGGTCGAGGAGTCCAAGGAGGACAAGGAGATCGCAGAGCTCGAGGCCAAGCTCGCTGCTGCCAAGAAAAAGCAGGCAGAGGACAGCGACGCGGACGCAGAGTAGTCCCATCCCTTTGGGGTGAGCACCTGACCGGCTTGCCCGCAGGCTAGCCGGTCTTTTTCGTTTTGTTGACAGTTGATCGTTACATCATAGTTGGGGAGATATCCGTATGGACGCAAGCCAGATCGTACTGACCGCTGAGGGCCGCCAGAAGCTCGTCGAGGAGCTCGCTTGGCGTGAGGGCGATTACGCCAAGGAGATCGTCGAGGACATCAAGGAAGCCCGCGCGTTCGGCGACCTTTCGGAGAACTCCGAGTACGATGCCGCCAAGGACAAGCAGGCCCAGAATGCTGCTCGCATTGCCGAGATTCAGGCCATCCTCGCCAACGCTCAGGTTGCTGCCACCACGGGCGATCTGACCGTCTCCATCGGTTCCACCGTTTCTCTGATCGATCCCAACGGTGAGGTCATGGAAGTCACGCTCGTCGGTACCACCGAGACCAACTCGCTCGAGCACAAGATCTCCAACGAGTCTCCGGTCGGTCACGCCATCATCGGTCACGGCGAGGGCGACTCCGTTGAGGTCGTTACGCCTTCTGGCAAGACCCGCGTCTACACCATCGCCAAGATCGCACGCTAGACCACGGTCCCGCGTAAAGGTATGTTTTCGCTCCCTGGGACCGAATCCTGGGGAGCGTTTTAGTTTGAGGAGCTAACTTATGGCAGAGAACCAGAACGTCGCCGATCAGGCCTCGACGCTCAACGACGAGCGCGCCACCCGCCTGGCCAAGCGCGCCGCCCTGTTCGAGGCGGGCCAGAACCCCTATCCCGAGCACTCCGAGATCGAGGACTATGTCGTCGACATTGAGGCCAAATATGCCGATCTTGCCGATGGCGAGGATACTGAGGACGTCGTGAAGATCGGCGGCCGCGTGGTCGCCAAGCGCGGTCAGGGCAAGATCATGTTTATCGTCGTGCGCGACGCTACCGCCGAGATTCAGCTGTTCTGCCGTATTAACGACATGGACGAGGCGGCCTGGAGCACGCTTAAGGCCCTCGACTTGGGCGATATCCTGGGCGTTACCGGCGTGGTCGTGCGCACCAAGCGTGGCCAGCTTTCCGTCGCCCCCAAGAGCGCGACGCTGCTCTCCAAGGCCGTTCGCCCGCTGCCCGAGAAGTTCCATGGCCTCTCCGACAAGGAGACCCGCTATCGCCAGCGCTATGTCGACCTGATCGCCAACGACGACGTTCGCGAGACCTTCCGTAAGCGTTCGCAGATTCTCTCCACCTTCCGCCGCTTCATGGAGTCCGACGGCTACATGGAGGTCGAGACCCCCATCCTGCAGACCATTCAGGGTGGCGCTACGGCTAAGCCGTTCATCACGCACTTTAACGCGCTCGATCAGGAGTGCTACCTGCGCATTGCAACCGAGCTGCACCTCAAGCGCTGCATCGTCGGTGGCTTTGAGCGCGTCTTCGAGATCGGCCGCATCTTCCGCAACGAGGGTATGGACCTCACCCACAACCCCGAGTTCACCACGATGGAGGCCTATCGTGCCTTCTCCGATCTCGAGGGCATGAAGGCGCTCGCCCAGGGCGTCATCAAGGCTGCCAACAAGGCTATCGGCAATCCCGAGGTCATCGAGTATCAGGGCCAGACCATCGATCTGTCCGGTGAGTGGGCAAGCCGTCCCATGACCGACATCGTCTCGGACGTGCTCGGCAAGCAGGTCACCATTGACACGCCGGTCGAGGAGCTCGCCGCCGCCGCACGCGAGAAGGGCCTGGAGATTAAGCCCGAGTGGACCGCCGGCAAGATCATCGCCGAGATTTACGATGAGCTGGGCGAGGACACCATCGTCAATCCCACCTTTGTGTGCGATTACCCCATCGAAGTCAGCCCGCTTGCCAAGCGTTTTGAGGACGATCCGCGCCTGACGCACCGCTTTGAGCTGGTCATCGCCGGCCACGAGTACGCCAACGCATTCTCCGAGCTCAACGACCCGGTCGACCAGGCCGAGCGCTTTGCTGCCCAGATGGCCGAGAAGGCCGGCGGCGACGACGAGGCTATGGAGTACGACGAGGACTACGTGCGCGCCCTCGAGTACGGTATGCCTCCCGCGGGCGGCATCGGCATCGGTATCGATCGCGTGGTCATGCTGCTCACCAACCAGGCTTCCATTCGCGACGTCCTGCTGTTCCCGCACATGAAGCCCGAGAAGGGTTTCCAGTCCGGTGCCGCCGCTGCCAAGGCTGCCGAGGCCGGCAACGCCGCAAGCCCGTTCGTCAAGCCGCTCAAGCCCACGCTCGACTACTCCAAGATCGCCGTTGAGCCGCTGTTCGAGGAATTCGTCGACTTTGATACCTTCTCCAAGAGCGATTTCCGCGCTGTGAAGGTCAAGGCATGCGAGGCCGTCAAGAAGTCCAAGAAGCTGCTGAACTTTACGCTCGACGACGGCACCGGCACCGATCGCACCATCCTCTCCGGCATCCATGGCTACTATGAGCCCGAGGACCTGGTCGGTAAGACGCTGCTCGCCATCACCAATCTGCCTCCGCGCAAGATGATGGGTATTCCCAGCTGCGGTATGCTGATCAGCGCCATCCACGAGGAGGAGGGCGAGGAGCGCCTCAACCTGATCCAGCTCGACGCTTCCATCCCCGCCGGCGCAAAGATGTACTAACTAGTTACGCGGTTCTACGAACCGCGTAACGGCTCGACGCTGCGCGGGCCGCATTTGGACAATCTGACGTTCAACTTCAAGGGCGCGACCAGAAGGTCAGCGCCTTTTCATTTCACGTCACCTTGTCTCAAATGCGGCCCGCTCGCTCATATGACCCAATCCGCTGTCAAGGGCCACAATGGCCCCGCCGACCGCTTGCAATCGGTCGGCGGGGCCTGCCGTTGAACCCGTCCCGGTCCGCCCCCGGC
>DBFSAO010000083.1:0-14311 GCA_048500675.1 Collinsella sp. | reverse complement strand
ACGAGAACGACAACCTCGGCCTTGATCTCGCGGTACAGCGAGATGGCAACGGTGTGGGCACCGGCAACCTTGATGGGCTTACCGAGCTCGACGCGCTTGCGGTCGATGTCCATACCGAGCTGAGCCTTGATGGCGTCAGCGATCATAGCGGCGGTAACGGAGCCAAAGAGGATGCCCTCGTCGCCGACCTTGACGTCAACGGTGACCGTCTTGCCCTCGAAGGCAGCCTTGGTCTCGTTGGCGGTAGCCAGACGGACGGCCTCGCGCTTGGCGATGTTGTTGCGACGCTCGTCAAGCTGCTTGAGGTTGCCCTTGGTGGCGGCAACAGCGAGCTTCTTGGGGAACAGGAAGTTCTCAGCGTAACCCTGAGCGACCTCTACGACGTCACCCTCGCCGCCCTTGCCCTTGATCTCATCGAGAAGAATAACCTTCATGATGCGTCTCCCTTCTTAGCCGCGGTCGCGGTTGCCACGAGAGGAAACCACGGGGACGGTGTACGGCAGGAGAGCCATCTCGCGGGCGCGCTTGATGGCGTTGGCGATGTCATGCTGATGCTGCGTGCAAGCGCCAGTGACGCGACGGGGCTTGATCTTGCCACGGTCGGTCATGTACTTACGGAGAAGCTGAGTGTCCTTATAGTCGATGAACTCAGTGTTCTCCTTGCAGAACTGGCAGTACTTACGACGCGGCTGACGTGCAGAAAAATCATTAGCCATGTCAAAATACCTTTCATTTGGCAACTTCGGCGAACCGAAGCGGCCTCTCACTCAAAAATAGGTGAACAGCCCTTAAAACGGGATGTCCTCATCGTAGACGTCGACCGCGGGCGGCGTAGCCACCGGTGCGGCAGGACGCGGTGCGGGCGCTGCAGGGGCTGCGGGGGCGTAACCGCCCTGATCGTAGCCACCCTGGCCACCGCGGGAGCTCATAAACTCGATCTCATCGACGATGACCTCAAGCTTGCTCCGGCGCTGGCCGTCGCGCTCCCAAGAGCTGTAGCGCAGCTTGCCCTCGATCGCGACCTTGTTTCCCTTTGCCAGGAAACGGCTCACGGCCTCGGCGCGCGCGCCGAACATAGTGCAGTCGACAAAGTTGGGATAGTCCTCCCACTCACCAGTCTGCGGGTTGCGGCGACGATCGTTCACGGCGACGCCAAAGGACAGAACCTGGGTTCCGCCAGCGGTGGCGCGCAGCTCGGGATCACGCGTGAGGTTACCGGTGATGTTCACTCGATTGATGCTCATAACTCACTACTTCCTCTTGGGGCACAAGCCCAGTCCAAAACGACAGTCTTACTCCTGGTCGTCGCGACGGACGATCATGTGGCGGACCACAGCGTCGGTGATGCGCAGGACGCGATCAAGCTCGGCGATCTGGGTAGGATCTGCGTGGAAGTTGATGAGGGTGTAGTCACCATCGGTGAGGTCGTTGATCTCGTAGGCGAGCTTGCGCTTGCCCCACTCGTCAACGGAGTCGACCTTGCCAGCGCCCTCAGCGATCGTGGTATCGATACGCTTCATAACAGCGAGACGAGTCTCGGGGTCGAGCGACGGGTCAACAAAGAACAGCAGTTCATAAGCCTTCATATTGTCACCTCCTCTGGGCAAATGTGGCTTCAGGTCGTGAAGGTGCGCCTGAAGCAGGAAAAGACTTGGTAATAATATCTTTCAACCTTCCAGGCTGCAAGAATATGCAGCTACAACCTCATGACCTCCACATATGTCCATGCTCGCACCACGTTTCATGCGCATTCCAACCAAATGCCGACCAAGAGCTTGACGGATTTGTGGACAAGATACGATGCCGCGGGGACAAGCTGAGCCAAGCCGCAGGTCAACGGGTATAAGGCTGTGGTCGCAAAATGCATGCCAGTGGTCCACAGCACCACCCAAAGATTTTTAAATTCATTGCCAAGTCGCTTATGAATACCCCTTTTGAACAATTGAGTTGATCAACCACGCTGGTCGGAAGCCGTTTTTTGTCACCTCAAACCCCACTGCAACGCCAAGCGCGGCCGAACGTTTTAAAAAATGCCAACTTTTCTGTTTGCACTTTGCGATTCCTCGTGTATACTGACTTTCGCATTTAACGGAGAGTTGTCCGAGTGGCCGAAGGAGCACGATTGGAAATCGTGTAGGCGTCAAAAGCGTCTCCAGGGTTCAAATCCCTGACTCTCCGCCAGTTAATTCCAAAGCAGGCCTTCGAGCCTGCTTTGTTTTTACCCCACGCGGAGGGGTGGCAGAGTGGTTGAATGCGGCGGTCTCGAAAACCGTTTGGCCTGTATAAGGTCACGAGGGTTCGAATCCCTCCTCCTCCGCCATTTAGATTGAAAAAGCTCCCGAGAATGGGAGCTTTTTTCTTTTGAGTCCCTTACAAGCAAATACGGCGGAGGAGGAGGGATTCGAACCCGCCAGGGCGCGGAGCGTAAAGAAAACGCGCCCGTGGCGCGTTTTTAGCGCAGCGCGGTCGGCGTAAGCCGACCGGATAAATTTTGAGCTCCGCTCAAAATTTGGACATCCCTCCTATTCAGCCACGCCCCCATCGCGTTCAACATCAACCCAGACCCCCAAACATGTACGTCACCCTCCAAAACCGACATTTTTCGACATCTTTGGAGGCTGATGTACATGTTATGTACCTACGCCCCCACCCGGCCCCGACCGTTTACCGAGCAATAGGGTCGCCACGCCCGACAACCATGTACTATGTACGGGCATTGTCTAAACCCACGATCCAAAGGACCCCATCTTGCCCGTCGTCGCTGCCATAACCATTACCTCACATGCCTCGGATGCCATGGTTGCCATCCCGTTTTGGCTCGAGATGTTCGCTGTTGTCGCTGCATCGATCTCGGGTGTGCTGGTTGCGCGCGAGCACAAGCTCGACCTGGTGGGCGCGGTCGCGCTCGCGGTGGTCTGCGGTCTGGGCGGCGGTCTTTTGCGCGATATGACGCTCCAGGTCGGCAACGTCTACATCCTCAACCAGCCGATGGCGCTGCCACTTTCCATTGCCACAGCAGCCATCATCTATATTTTCCCGGCAATCGTCGACAAACCCGAAAAACTCATTCCCCTGCTCGACATCATCTCGGTCGGCATCTACGCCGCCACTGGAGCAGACAAGGCGCTGGTCTACGGCTTTGCGCCGGCGGTGTGCATCATGATGGGCTTTTTCACCGCGGTGGGCGGCGGCATGTTGCGCGACGGCTTTATGGGCGTGGTTCCGGGCATTTTCCAACGTACTAACTTTTATGCCATCGCCGCCATCGCCGGATCGACAAGCTATGTGTGTCTCGTTATGAGCGGCATCATGAGCAATGTCGCCGCGCTGGTCGTATGCGTTGTCGTGACCATGGGTCTGCGCTGGCTCTCGCTGCGCTTTGACATCAAAAGCCCCACCGAAGAAGATATCGCGCGCTTCTTGCACCGTAAAAAGTAGACAGCACGGCACGACCCTTCGAAATGCAACCGAGAGGTTCTTTTAGAGCGCCCACGCGTTGGGTACCCTGTTAGATATATGCCGAGTATCTAACGAAGGATTCACTATGCCCTGCAATCAATTCCCGTTGACCCAGCGCCGTAAAGCATGGGGCCGCATCACCATCCTATTCGCGCTCATCGCGCTGGCGATCACCGTGCTTCCCACGGCGTCGTTCGCCGGCACGGACACCGCAGGCAACGTACTTGCGACCGACAATGACGCCAATCCGTCCGGCGTTGAGGGTGACCTGTACTGGGCCGGTCAGGCCCTCAACTTGGATGATGTGTCCATCGACCGCGATATCATCGCCGCGGGCGATACCCTCTCTATCCGCGACTGCACGGTGGGTGGCGCCGTCCGCTTGGCGGCACGCACTATCGATATCGCCAAGACCACGGTTGACGGCAGCGTTACGGTTGCCGGCCAGCACATCGTCCTCAACACCGATAGCACTGCCAGTTGCTTCTACGCAGTGGGCGAGACGGTCGCCCTGCGCGGCTCCGTCAAGTCGGCAGCGCTCGCGGGCGACACGGTGACTATCGACGGCACGGTCAATGGCGATGTCGAGGTTTGGGCCGACAAGCTCATCCTGGGCAAGAACGCCCACATCACCGGCACCGTGAACGCGCACGTCTCCGAGGACCCCGAGCGTGCCGCAGGCGCCGAGGTAGGCGCGCTCAAGATCGAGCGCACCGAGAACGAGGATACTTCCACCGTTAACGATGTCATCGGCGGTATCGTCGCCGCGGCACTCTCGACCTGCTTTGTCGCTCTGCTGCTCGAGCTCGTCTTTCCGCGCGCGACCGCCAGCGCCGCCGGCATGCTCCACCAGCGCCCCATACCCCTGTGGGTGAGCGGTCTTCTGGGCACGATTGCTATCGTCCCCGCCGTCCTACTGCTAATTATCTCTATCGCTGGTCTGTCGCTTGCCGGAGCCCTCTTGTGCGGCGTTATCGGCATCGCGTTGGTGTCGAGTGCCTTTGCGGGGTGCGCGATCTCCCGCATGGTCGGACACAACCAAAACCGCTACGCCATGGCAGCCGTGGGCGGCGTAATCGCAGGCGCCCTCACGGGGCTTCCCCTCGTAGGTGACTTCATCGGCGGCGTAGCCTTTGTCTTTATGCTCGGCTACGTTATCCAGATCATCTGGCGCAACGCCCACCTCAAGCCGCAGCAGCCGGCTAACATGCCAGGACTCCCCACCGCTTAGCCACCAACCACCACAAAGGTGCCAGGTTACTTTGCACCAACAAACGAAGCGGGGCACTCGGTCATGTCGACCGGGTGCCCCGCTTTTCTTGGAGGGTTCTCTAGTAACTTTTTCAAAACCAATGATCATCAGGTCGGTAGGCCTGTGCGTCACTCGCTACGGAGGCAGCACGCCATTAAGCAGGGGGGCAATTATTTTTCACGACGACCGCCTCCCCGCTTGATGACGAGCGCGACAACAATAGCCGCCACTCCGATGGCAGCCAAAGCCGCCACCAGCACCAACGTTCTATCTCCCGTCGAGGGCATAAAGCCTCGACTTGCTTCTTTGCTTGGAGTGTTGAGCACCGACAGTTCAATCGAACCCGTCCCGGCATCAGCGGTATCAACCCGCAGAGGGCTTTCGGCCGACACGGTCACCTTGGGCTTCGCGGCTGCAACCTGTTTAACGTCCAATCCCTCGGACGTAACCGTTACCGTTCGCTTGCCCTCAAAGGCGGTGTATCCCTTGGGAGCCGCGACCTCTTCGACGGTGTAGACACCCGCGTCCACACCGCTCAATTCGACATGGCCGTCCGCGCCCGTGGTGACGCACGCGGCGGCATCCGTCGACCACGAGCCGTCGGTCGTTAGGATGCGCCCGCGGTCATCGATGATGCGCAGCTTGGCGCCCGCGAGCGGTTTATCGTCCGAGCTTGAGCGCTTGATCAGACTGAGTCCCCAGGTGTAGGCGCACGCGTCATCGCTCGGCGTGCGGGTGAAGCCGGCGTCGCCGGACTGGTCGGCGAGAGGAGAGCGCGGGTAGCGCAGGCAGACCTCGTTGGGGTTGCCCTTGGTAGCGCCCCTATTGCAGCTGGCCCCCAACGGCGCATCGTAGACAGCAACCACGCGGGCGCCCGCGGTGAAGGCGTCGACCCCGCCGAGCGCGGCGATGAGGTCGCCGGTGCGCACGGTGAAGGTCTTGCCGTCGGCCGCCACCTTGGTGGCGCACTGGGCCGTGATGTCGGTCCAGCCCTTCGCGGGCTCGGTGCCGACGCGGCCGTCCTTGTCGGTCTGGACCGCGTCGAAGCCGCCGTCCGCGCCCGCCGCCACGTACACGCGCATGCTCGCGGCGACCTTGGAGGGGTCGAGCCCCGCGCTCATGGTGTCGACGAACCGCACCGTATAGGTGTCGTAGGCCGTGAGGCCCGCCGGGACCGTGGCAGAGAGGCGCCAGTACAGGTCGTCGGCGACCGTGGCGTCGGCGGCCTTCTGCCAGGCGGCGGCGCTGTCCTCAAGCACGTGCTTGGCGACCTTGGGGGTCGCGGCCTTGGGCTTGACGGTGACGGCGCTGCCGCCCACCAGGGCCATGATCGGCGCGGTGCCGGCCTCGCCCTGGGAAATGGCGTCATCGTCGGCGACGATGAGCCAGTAGCCGCAGGGCAGCTCGGCCGTCGTGCCCGCGTTAAGGGCCACGGAAGGCGCACCGGCATTGTAAATCGCACGGGCAAGCTTTGCCGCTAGCGTGGTCGTCATGTGCCCGTCGGCATTCATCCATTCGGCAGCCTCTTGCGCCGTCGATGCCGAGTTATCAAGCCCTGCATCATGAAGCACGGGAAGGGCAGCTTGGCGAACCGTGTCATTCGCCCACGCTACATCAGTTGCGACCTTTTGGTCGGCATCGGCATCGTCGACAACGGTCGCCGAAAAGAGCTGGTACGCGTCGTAACGTGTCGCGACTGTACCGTCCACCGTAATGGCTCCGGTGTCGGCAGCACGGGCCGTTCCAGGGGCGATCGCAAAAGCGAAGACGACGGCCATGGACATCACCACGACGGCCAACATATGACGGAGCACTTTACTCACGACGACCACTCCGATCAAGATCACGATGGCGGCGAGCATGCATCCACGTCGCGGCAAAACACAGCATCGAAGCACCAGCTAAATACGTCATAGTCAAACCAGCCCCGCCCGCCTCAGGTAGCGTAGTCGAATACTTGTTGGTAAAGGTCGGCGGATCCTGAGAGCCATCGCCATAGGCAACTACGGCGTTGAGTTGGTCCGTGCCATTAGTTACCTCAACCGTGACTTTGCGCGGGGTCGTGTCATAGGTGATGTGATCTTTAACATGGTCGATGGCACCCTCGGGCTCGACCTCGGAGATGGTGTAGGTGTAGATTCCCGCCTTGTTGTACTTGACGTCAAAGGAGACATTTCCCTTGTCATTATTGGTCACCGTCTGGAGCACTTTGCCCTCGGCGTCCTTAAGCGCGAACGAGAACTGACCTTCCCTGAAGGTTCCGCCTTTAAGCACTTTATTTGCTTTTATCGTCGCTTTGCCTTCAAGGGGCGCGTCATACACCCAAATCTCTGCATCTGACGTTATCTCCGTATCGGCATCAAGCAAAGATTTCGCCTTGTTCATGGCTTGCTCGTATTGCTCTTCGGGCGCATTGCCCTTGAGCAGAATCCATGTTGGTTGGGCGACGCGATATCCAGGAGGCGCCGTCGTCTCCTCGAGGCAGTAAAGCTTGCAGGAAGCCATGGCGTCCGAACTCGTTTCCGAACTCGTTCCAAAAGTCACACTTCCGTCAGGGCCGGTCGTTCCGTCAGAAAAAACGTCTTTGCGCCCTCAACGCCGGCACTGCCCTGCGCCTTATCCATGTCAACCGCATAGAGTGTGAACGTAGCGTCAGCCAACGGCGCGGCAACATCCTTTTCATCCACTTTGTGGACCACAATGCCGTGCCCCGTTCCGCCTCCCGATGCGCCGGCATCTATGTCATATTCACGCTCGTGTTTCACATACCCGCCTGCAACACCTTCAAGCTGCGCCTCGTTGGAAAGGGAAACTGTACCAGACTCACCGGACAGAACTTCATATTCGACTTTCAGGTATTTCTCATCGGGAAGCCTCAACGTCAATCGCTGCTGCTTTCCAGCGCCCTCGCCAATCGAGTCAAGAGTCGCTCTGTATTTTTCTTTTGTCAGCACACGCCAATCGCCGTTATCGCACTCAGATACGCTAAGCGACGAGGGGATAAACGTACACTTAGAATCCATCACATCGAACAGATCGAGGTAGTCGGTTCCGACCTTTAAGTCTAGTGCCGATTCATTAACGAAAATCGTGTATTGAATTCGCTTGCTATTACTTACCGACGAACCTGTCTTTGACAATACGTCGTTCTTGATCTGTACGGTATCAGAGTCCGCCTTAAATTCTTTACCATCTGAGCTTGCGCTCGCCGAGTTCGTGAGCTCGCCGAGATTCTTTGACGTATCGACTACCGACCTTTTAACAGCAGTCGAATACGTCAGCTTTGCGTACCCTGTATTATTGCCCAGCTTTTCCGTTGGAATTGAAAACGCAACCATCTGGCGATCGACAGCAGGCGTCAGCAAGACATCCGAAACCTCGGTTTTTTCTCTCTCATGTTCCCATTCGCGGCCGGGCACCGCCGTCCCGTAGGGATTTGAATACAAAGAATATTTAGCCGAGCCGGGAATATAACTCATTCCCTCAGGAAGCTCATCTTTGACAACGACATCCTTGCCATTGAGCCTGCCAGCGCCATAATACTCACCGGCAGGCGTCTTAGCTCGATTGGCATAGACAGTCCAGTCGACAATCCACGCACCTTTGTCGTTCGAGCCATCCACTGATTTCCAGTCAAACGTCTCATCCCACCGTGCTTGCGAGCCGTCTTCATTTATTTTTACACTCTTCTCAACCGAAGGCTCCGCTTCGCCCTCAACATAGTAAAAGACAAAATCAGAATAGCCGCTAAACCCGTCGACAGAGGCGAAGTTGGAGTACCAACCAGGAAGTGCATCGGTCACCGTTTTATACGTAATAACCACCTCGGGGGACTTATCAAGCGCTTCTTTGACTTTATCCGTAATGGTTATTTGGATATTGCAGTTGTGTTGGTTGCTGTTCTGCGACGGATTTTCACCACCCGCAAACGTCCAATCGGTACCTTGGTCCAGTTTGGTACCCCCAATGGTAATTACATGTGAAGGGCCATCGGAGGTATCCGGCCCCATAGTCTGCTTCCAAGCCGCCAGCATGGTATCTTTGATAAGAATGGATGTTGGGTTTTTCGCATTTACGTAATCACGGAGCTCTACGCGTAATTGCCAAGTTGCTTTTCCGGTCCGAGATGCCTCATCCGGATTAAGCAGCGTTTTGCTAATGGTTTTGCCCGTCCAAGGACGGATGTAGTATGCGGTGCTTTCACCAGAGGGCAGACCGGAGTCTTCTTTTTTCACACTTGCCGTGTTACTAACTTTTTCGTAGGAATTCTCATCTTTCAGCTTAGTTTGATAGACGATGCAGTAGGTCGCATACCGATCGCCCTCTTTTGGATTAAACGTATAGCTAAATGAATCCCCTGACTCGCTCAGCATTTCCTCATCGATCTTTTGTTTTTCATCGGCGGTCTCGCCCTTGTAGACCGTATAGCTGCCAATATAATCCTGCTTGCCATCGAGCTTGTCGGTAAAGGTGTAGCCAGACATATCGGCCTTGAGAGATCCCCTGTTGAGCACAACCTTCCAAGTGATGACAGACGATGTTCCGGAGCCAGCCTCTTTTTGAATCATGTCGTATTGAAACGGTTCCGACGCCCCTTTAATCGTAAGAGATTGTTGGTGATTTGCTTTTCCCCAGGTTGTTTGCACACTATTCCTACCTTGCGTAGGTGTGCCATTAGAAAGAGACAAGTTCTTGCTAACTGTCGTTTCGTAGGTAACGGTATGGTCGCCCTGAGAAAGGTTACCTAGCGGCAACGTTGCAGTTCGCTCTTCGATGCTCACGGACGAACCAAGAGGATTTCCATCGAGCTTGAAGCTGCTTTGCTCAAAGTCCAGGTAGTCACCGAGCGTATCGACCAGTTTTACATCCGTTGCGTGCGACGTAACACTCAGATTAATAGTCCAAGTTATCTTGGCATTTCCGGTACTGCTATCTTGGGAAAAGACACCTGATTTGTTTCCATCAACTGCGCCATCTTGAATCTCGATCGGCACAGTTTCGCCAACGCCTGGAAATTTCAGTTCGACTTTTTCGCCGTCATCTACATCTTTGTCTTTAAGCTCAAACTCGAAATTGACGCGCACATAGAGCGAAGAGGGATGACCGCTGAGATAGCTGGCATCGTAATTAAAAACGACCTTGTTATCCTTTATGTACCAAGTTCCCATCCTTTGTGCATTCTCGGTATCATCCGTCCTTAAGATACCGCCCTCGTTCTCGTTCACAACAATCGAGTCGGGAAAGGTATAAATCGTCTCAAGCCTTTCAGGTGTAGGCCCACAATTCTCATGAAAACGAGCTTCCATAAAACCGTAGATAGTATCGGCTGTCGTAATCGAGGGTGAGCCCTCTTTACCGAGAGGCTGCTGACGACCCTTATCGGCATACAGCCCAACCGTAACGTCCGCCGTATCGCCGTTGATCACAATCGGCGTCGGCGTCGTCACGTCCTCGGCGCGCACGGGGGCTGCGCCGTGAAAAACAGCGGCGGTGAGGCTAATCAAAATGAAGACCAGGGCCGCCATACCCAGCGACCGCGAGCGGTGTGCGTCCATAGTTGTCCCCTAATTCCTACAACACAGTGTGGAATACGGCGAATCGTCGGATCGAACACAAACCCCAACATCAACATGAACCTGCCTAGCGCATTGCAAGAACCCATTGGGGAGCAACTTCTAAGACGGTTCGTCTATGCCACAATGCATAAAATATAATATAGATACCAGTCATGTAAACCGCAGGTAAAGAGGTCTTTTAATTTAATACCAGTTGGTATTTACCTGTTAACGGGTTTGCATTAAAGCAGTTATATTCTGTAGAATTATGTATATGTTTAAACAACTTAACTTTGACCGGAAAGCCGCTCGGAGGGATAACCGCCCCAGCTGTGGTGCAAACGAACCTGTCCACTGCACAAAAAGGGCGCCGACCGCGATGGTCGACGCCCTTTCTTGTTAGTCGCTATAAAGCCCAGCGCTTATTTGTTGACCTGGCCGGCGCGAACGGCAGCCTTCTTGCGGTCGGTGGCGTTGAGCAGACGCTTGCGCAGGCGGATGTTCTTGGGAGTGATCTCGACCAGCTCGTCGTCGGCGATGTACTCCAGCGCCTCCTCCAGCGAGAAGGTGCGGGGCGGCACCAGCTGAACGGAGATATCGGAGGTCGAGGAGCGCTGGTTGCCCAGGTTCTTGGTACGGGCGATATTGACGACCATGTCGCCAGCCTTGCTGCGCTCGCCCACGATCATGCCCTCGTAGCACTCGGTGCCTGGCTCAACAAACAGCTGACCGCGCTCCTGCAGCGTACCCAGGGCATAGGCAACGGCCTTCTCGGTGGTCATAGAGATCATTGCGCCGTTCTGGCGGTTGCCGATCTCGCCGGCATAGGGGCCGTACTCCAGGAAGGTGTGGTAGAACACGCCCTCGCCGTGGGTGACGTTCATGATGCGGTTCTTAAGACCCATGATGCCGCGGGTCGGAATCTTAAACTCGAGGTGCGTCACGATGCCCGAGGTATCCATGCTCGTCATGATGCCGCCGGAGGTGCCGAAGACCTCAACGACCTTGCCCGAGTACTCGTCCGGGCACTCGACGACGGCCTGCTCGACGGGCTCCATCTTGTTGCCGTTCTCGTCCTTCTTAAACAGAACGCGGGGACGGCCAACCTGGAACTCAAAGCCCTCGCGACGCATGGACTCCATCAGAACGGACAGGTGCAGGATGCCGCGACCCGAGACCTCGACGCCGCTCTTGTCCTCGAGCTCCTCGATCTTCATGGTCACGTTGTTCTCGGCCTCGTTGAACAGGCGCTCCTTGAGCTGACGGGCACCAACGATGTCGCCGTCGCGACCGACGAGCGGGGAGGTCGAAGCCTCAAAGACGATGGACAGGGTCGGCGGGTCGATCTCGATGGGCTCGAGCTCAACGGGGTTCTCGGGATCGGTGTAGACATCGCCGATATCGGTGCGGTCGATGCCCACGACGGCAGCGATGTCGCCGGCGCCGACTTCCTGGCACTCGGTGCGGCCCAGGTAGTCGAAGGTAAAGAGCTGTTTGACGGTAGCGGTGGCGCTGGAGCCGTCGTTCTTGACAACCAGGATCTGGTCGCCCTGGTGGATGGTGCCGGAGTACACGCGGCCGATGCCGATACGGCCGACGAAGTTGGAGTGGTCGATGGTCACGCACTGCATGGCGAGCGGGGCGTTCTCGTCAACCTCGGGTGCGGGCATGTCGTCGATGATCATGTCGAGCAGCGGGTACATGTCCATGTTGCCGTCGTTGGGGTCAAGGCGGGCAAAGCCATTCATGGCGCTGGCGTAGACCACGTGCTCCATGGCGAACTCGAGCTGGTCGTCGGTGGCACCCAAGTCGGCCATGAGGTCCAGGCAGTCGTTGTAGGCCTTCTCGGGGTTGGCGCCCGGACGATCGATCTTGTTGATGACGATCATGATCTTGAGGCCGGTGTCGATAGCGTGACGCAGCACGAAACGGGTCTGGGGCATGGGGCCCTCAAAAGCGTCGACCAGCAGCAGGGCGCCGTCGGCCATACGCAGCACGCGCTCGACCTCGCCGCCAAAGTCGGCGTGGCCCGGGGTGTCGATGACGTTGATCTTGACGTCCTTGTACTCGATAGAGATGTTCTTGGCGAGAATCGTGATGCCGCGCTCGCGCTCCTGGTCGTTAGAGTCCAGGACGCGGTCCTCGACCTGCTGGTTGGCACGGAAGGCGTCCGTGGCACGCAGGAGCTTGTCGACCATCGTCGTCTTGCCGTGGTCGACGTGGGCGATGATGGCGATGTTCCTCAGATTGTCTACGCGCATGTAGTTCCCCTATCTTCTATCCATATACAAACGGCACGCGTATGCGGCCCGCCCAGCGACACAACGCTCAGCGGGAATATTGAGCCTTTTACCGAAAACTCGTTTATTTTAGCGATTTTAGATGAGAGGGGTTTCCTCACCTGCAGGTTCAGGGTCGCTCCACATAAAACCATCGCCGGCACCCATGCCCTCATACAGCACGTATGCCGAAAAACCGCTCTCGAGCGTGGCTTCGAAGAAGCTCACGAGCAGGGCGTCGTGATAGCCGCCGTCAATTTCGACACAACCGGTGTAGCCGATGGCATAGCGGGCGATGCGGCCCAGCCCCTCGTCCTTAAGACCCATCTTGTGCTCGGAGATAAAGTTGGTGGCCGCCTCGAGGCATGCCTCCTCGCCATCTTCGTCGAGCGCCGCCAGATATCGGTTGGAAGCAGCGTCCTCGATCGCCACAACTACGCCCGGATTCTCGCCGGCGGCAAGGTCGTCCAAGAACGCGCCGATCAGATCGCACACCATGGCGTCGAGCTCGGCGGAGACGTTACCGGCGTCCTGCATATCCTGTGCCATCTTTAGACCTTCCCATCGAGTCTGGCGTCGTTACAGTTCTTGTGCCTCGGCAGCGATCTTGGCGGCAGCGTCGCGGGCGCGCATCATATCCATCGCGCGCTTGTCGAGTACCTTGATCTGGTTGGTCAGCATGACCGCATCGACCACACCCCAGATTACCAAGCCTGTTGAAATCGAAAACCCAAGCGCACCAACTGTACCACGAAGGCGCGAGCAGATTGCCGCGACAAGGGCGGAGACGACAACCATCTTGATAAACGAGCCGCGGCGCTCGCGAAGCGTGCGGGCCTGCGTCACATAGGCAATGCG
Organism: Collinsella sp.; assembly: GCA_048500675.1. GTDB lineage: Bacteria > Actinomycetota > Coriobacteriia > Coriobacteriales > Coriobacteriaceae > Collinsella. Next base: position 908 of record DBFSAO010000083.1, on the reverse strand, counting down.
TGCCGCCTCGGATGCCTCCGAGCGCATCTGGGCCTCGCGCGCAATGGCCGCCGCCTCAGCCGATACGCGGGTACCCATCAGCGACCTCTCCGCTCGCGTGCCAGACATTTAGAAATCATCGGGGGAGAGCGTATGGACAAACTCGTCGAACTTCTCGAACTCCTGCTCGTCGTCGACATCCTCGGCGTGGGTGGAAACAGTGCCCAGGCGATTCATGATGTCGTCCTCCACAAACATGGGGGCATTGCTGCGCACGGCAAGGGCAATGGCATCACTGGGGCGGGCGTCGATCTTGCGCTCCTCGCCATCGGCCAGTACGACGATCGTCGCGTAGAACACCGGCGGCTCGGCGCGAACGATCTCGATGCGCTCGAGCTTGGCGCCCAGGGCGTCAACGGTATCGAGCAGCAGGTCATGGGTGATCGGGCGCTCGGCGCGGCCGCTATCGATGCCGCGGCTGATGGCAGCAGCTTCAAACGAACCAGTCTGAATGGAAAGGGAACGCAGCGGCGCGGGCGAGTCCGATTTGCTGCTGCGCTCACGAAGTACGATAAGCGATGGCACGGGACCGGCGGCCATGACGATGGTCTCTATGTCGACGCGAACCATGGAACACCTCCGGTACGTAGCGGTTAACACGCGGCAGCGCGCCGCATTGAATAGCTATACTACCCAATCTTTCGCACAGCACACAAAATCAAAGTAGTTAATTTGGGACGGGTTTTTTTGACTACTTTCAGTAGGTAAGAAAAAAGCCCCGAGGCAACGTGAACTGCCTCCCATTTCTTGGACATGAGAAATGGGAGGCTTTTTATGCGTGTCGACTTGAGGGTGAAGCACGACATCGAGGCCAGGAAGGCGGCGATCGGGCTCTTCGAGCGAGGCCACGGCTCCGAGTCGGCGGCGAA
>DBFSAO010000082.1:0-22071 GCA_048500675.1 Collinsella sp. | reverse complement strand
ACGCAACATCAAACACGACAGAAGAGGCGAACGACAGATGCCGGACCCCGGACGACAGCACCGCGGAAGACGAGCATTCCGACCACAACCGAACAACTCCAGCTACTAGGCAGGCGCCCGCATGGGCGCCTTTTACTTTTCAGGGACATAGCTGCGAGCTAAGGCACGCGGCTCATGGCCGTTTCGTGAAGGCACGACCAGCTCGACCCATCTCGACCCGTCTCCGCTCCCGCCGTGCTCACCAATCGACATCAGGCGGTTCAATCGTCGCGCAGACGAAAAGGGACACGGTGCCGTGCGGTGTGCTCGCGCGGTGCCGCACGGGAAGATTGGAGGAATCATGGCACACACAGCCGAATGCGCCGCGCCCGAGGGCAACCAGGACCGCGACGAATGGATGACGGTAATCGAGATGCAAGAGTACATGAGGGCGAGCCGAAACAAGGCGTACGACCTCATCTGGTCGGGAGAGATCGACTCGTACAGGCTCGGAAGGAAGCTCCTGGTGTCGAGGGCGTCAGTGGACGCCTACATCGAGTCGAGGAGCGGCAGGAAATGACGGCGGCGACCGTCCCGGGAGCTGCTCGCGGCCGGGCACGCGAGGGAGTCTCGAGACGAAAGGAGCTCAGGCACGCCCTCGTGGATGGTGTCACTGCGCCCCTGAATCAGGTTCATACAGACAAAGGCAAGCTTCGGGTTGTTATCGCAAACCAGCTCCGACGATAAATTCTCGTGTTCCGTAATCTTGAAGAAGCTGCGAATCTATTTCAGGGGCACTATCAACAGCGGTTTCATCCCGTTCCCCTCTTGCACTCACCGCCAGCACACGCTATAAGGTTGTTGGTGGCTCATTAAGCTACCTCCAAGTGCCGGGGGAGTCCCCCGGCTATTTTTTTATCCATTCCATTAGGAGTCCCCATTGGCCAAGGAGCTCAGCATCTTCGTCGACGAGAGCGGCGACCGCGGCGGCAAAGCTCGCTACTACCCGCTCGTACTCGTCTTTCACGACCAGGAAGGCAGCATCGCTGAGGCGGTCACGGGCTATGAGGCCAAGCTTGTCAGGGCCGATCTCCCTAACATTCCGTTTCACTCCGAGCCTCTCGTGAACGGGCACAAGGACTATGAGTTTCTTGACATCGAGCAGCGCAAGGTTATGCTCGCCCGTTTCTCCTCGTTCGTCCGCAAACTTCCCATTTCCTATATCACGTTCGTCTACCACCGCAGCCAGTTCGAAGACCCGGCAAGGCTAATGGAACGTATGGGGCGCGATATCTCCTCTGCCATGATTGAACACCTGGGCTTCTTTCAATCCTTCGACGATGTGAAGGTTTACTACGACAACGGTCAGGACATTGTCATACAGGCGCTTGACCGCTCGGTGGGCAAGGTCCTCTCAAAAGGGGTCGTCCGACGCCGCAAGACCTCGATGACCGATTACCGCCTCGAGCAAGTGGCGGATTACCTCTGCACCATCGAACTTGCCTTGGTCAAGTACGAGGCCAAGGAGAACGGTGAGACGTACAACAAGTTCTTCGGAGGTATAGGTTCTTTCAAGAGGAACTGGTTCAAGCAAGCCCGCAGCAAGCGGATATAGGTGGTTCCGCAGTCTCGCAGGGAGCGGTCGTCTCTCCTCCGGCCAGGGCCCCAAGCGACACGCTTCGAGCAGCGATAGCGAAACGCAAGCAACGGCGTCGCGGGCGCCTCGTGCGCCATAGTGTCCATGTGGTCATCTCCTATCGTCTCAGCGTGGTAGCTGAAGATTCTAGGCGCTGGCCACACCCCTTTTCCGGGGCGCCAACACCAACGTTTAGCACACAAGGAGTTTGACGAGATGGCTCAGCAAGTATTGAATCTATCCGCCCATGCAGCCACGTCGAATAACTCCAGATTGGGGTAACTGACCGTTTCGCCCGTTTCTTTAAGACAGGCCTCCGCGGCGTTGCACAGCGAGCTCGCGAGCGACGCCGCATCACCGCGGAACGTCACGCTCTTAGTCGCACGCATCCCGCTCTTGGGCGACGGCCAGGAAGAGCAGAGGGCGTTGCACCCGTGGAGGACAAGCTCGAACTTGTAGTCGTAGTCGAAGCTCTCGTCTTTCTCGGGAGCATCGACCGACACATCGTAGTCGCCTGAATGCAACAGGGAGCACCGGAGCTTCCAGCACATCTTCCCATTAAAGATTTGACCTGGAATCGTTTCACCTTCGTTCGAGGGGTCTCCCGAAAACAGGAAGTCGTTTGCCGCCCAGTCATCAAACCACTTCACATACTGCCGCCCCGCCGCTCTCTTCCCGTTATGAAGGACGAGATTGGGATAAAGAAGCTGCCCCATGGCGTCGGGAATGGTAAGGGAAGACATAAGGGCTGGGATAAGGCAGTCTTTCTCAACCGCATTTCTAATCGATTCGACGAGTAGCTTCATTTTGATGCCTCAAAAAGTCTATGCGGTCTTATGCGAAGAAACGGCCGATCGGCCATGAGCCGAGCGTCGTTCGTGCCTCTTCGTCAAGTGGCGCTCTGAGCGCAGAGGCCATGTCCGAGTCTCCGCGCAAGGCTGCTGCGCATGCTTTCGACAGCGCACTATCTGAATTCAGCTGGATTGCCATTAACTCAGATTTCTCCTCGCTAGTAAGATCTCGCTTTCGAGCGGCAATTTGATATCGATTTATCAGGGTTGCCTCTCGATCCGCAAAAGCTTCCAGGGCGTCTACGGTCATCTCGCAGCATTTCAGCAACTCTTCCTTACAGCACGCATCTTGATCGTAGGCTGATAGCATTTCAAGCATCTTGTCGTTGACGTAGGCAGAGCTAACTTCGGTGACTGGATACTGCTTCAACGTAGCGGCAAACACCTCGGCATCGATATTGGCAAGCCTCATATAGTCCTGCATCGTTTGGACGAACAGAGGCGCGACGACTACGGGGGCATCCCCCTCGCCCCGGAAGAACACCGAGACCGTCAGGTCATCCAGTCGAAGCCCATCGACCATTCGGTACATATCTTCAGATACTTGGTAAAACACGAGCTTAATCGGATGGTTCCCCAGATTGATATATCCGAATCCGTTTTGCCGATCCTTGTAGTGGAGGGGTGCGTTCTCAACCAATCCCTTGTAAATTGTCTCGATGTTTCTTAAATCCTGAGTGGTCAACGCACTGATGTCGAGCTCTGGCTTGTAATGAAGAGCGTCGACAACCCGCTTGATAATCTCCAGCGACTGCAATCGACTCTCAAGGGCGTCGAGGTCGCCTCCGCTCAACTTGCACCCGCGAGCAAAGCCGCTTCCGTCTATGGAAAGCGTACCGGTTTGCATCAATGCGCGCATGAGGGCCAACTCTTCCATGCGCTCGACAAGAGTTCCGGTCTCGCTGAGGGTGATTGTGTTGGTGGAGAGGCATATGTCGAAACCCCTGAAGAAAACGTGCTCGCCATTCTCATTTTCTCCGGCCATGACCACCGCATTTAGGGAAACATCACCAGAGCTGACGTCATGCCGAGACCCAATCGCGACGCCAACTATGTTTTCAAGCTTATTCAAGGGATACAGCTCTCCCCAGGGGCTCTTCCCGTAGATATACAGCCCGTTCCTGTATGGAGCCAAGCTTGCGGGCGACTCGCCCTCGAGCAGCTCGATTCCAAACTCGCACTCATCAAAGCAAAGGCCGGCGTCCTTAAATTCCTCGATTGTCTTGGGGGCGATGCCAGCGACTGCTCGCTGCTTTGCTCTGTCCTTGACCGCCCTTCTGACAAGCCGCGTCAATTCCGCCGCGTCTGATGGAAGCCGGTCGAAACGCAAAGAGATGCGCTCTTGTTGCTCCGGAATATCGGCCAGAATCTTCTTTAGGTCATAGGGAAGCAAAAGTCTGTAGAAAACCTCCGCTGAACGAGCCTCGCTCCCACAGTAGACGTAAAAATAGATGCAGCCTCCAGCAATGTTGAGATAGTGCCTGAGGTCTGAAACTCGAACTTGCCGCTTAGGTCGGTCCGATTTTCTTTTCGAAGTGGTCCCCTTGACCTGAAGCGGCAACTGGCCTTCAACGGTCTCAATCGTGAAGGAAGAAGACGAGTAGACTTGCAGGTGCCCGTCGGTGCATTCGGTCTTGTCGTTCTCATCTATATACGCATAGACGCAAGCGACATCGCCGAAAGCCTGCTTGACAGCATTGACCGCGTTCTGCTCGATTTTGCGATTGTCCAAGCTTCTCCTTACTGTTTTAGATCGTCAGCAAACCGATGTCAGGCATGTTTCTCACTTGACCTAACTGCCTCGCGATGAATCGCATGGCCCTAGAGGAAAAAGTCCCTCGCGCTCACGATGCGGATGCCGTCGATATCCGTGTCGTAGGAACCCTGCCTCACGACCACGATCTTCTCGTGGTTGTCTCGTATCGACTTCAGAGGGGCGATCTCTCGCTCCCTGGTCTCGCTTGCGAACATCTCGTCAGTCGCCTGCACGTAGAGCACGCGCCCGTCCTTCGTCGCAACGAAGTCGACTTCCTTGCCATAGAGCTTGCCCACATGCACGCTCCATCCTTCGTAGAGCAGCTGGAGATACACGGCGTTCTCGAACAGACGGCCAGTATCCGTGACCCTATAGCCGGCCATCCAGGTCCTGAAGCCGGTATCGACGATGTACTCCTTTGGGTTCGTCTTGAGGAGCGCCTTGCCGTGCAAATCGTAACGCGTGGCACGATAGAACAGGAAGGCCTCCTCAAGCGCACCCACATACGAGGAAACGGTCTTGTTCGTGGTCTTCGGCCCCGCAGAAGTTAACGCGCCGGCGATTCGACTCGACGAGCACTCGTTGCCGATGTTGTCCGCCAGGAATTCGGCCACATGGCGCAGCAGGGAAGGGTCAGTCACCGCACTTTTGCCCTTCCCGCGCTCACGGTTGACAATATCACGCACGGCGATGGCTTCGTAGACGCCGGACATGTACGCCGAGTGCTGCGCCTGGGTCGTCGAGAGGGATGCGATGGCTGGCATGCCCCCGTACTCAAGGTAACGAGTAAGCATGTCGTCGAAGAGAACGGGATCCCCCTCGGGAGTGAGAGCCACCGAAGTTCCCGATACGAACTCGATTCCGCAGAAGTCGGCGAACTCAGAGAAGGACAGGGGCAGCATCTTTACCTCTACGTAGCGCCCGGAGAGATAGGTGGCCAGCTCGCTCGAGAGAAGATACGCATTCGAGCCCGTGAGGTAGATGTCGCAATCGAAGTCGATCCTCATTGCGTTGACCGCATCCTGCCAGCCATCGATTCTCTGGGGCTCGTCTATGAAAACGTAGGTGCGACCCTTGTCCGACAGGCGCCCGCGAACGTAATCATAAAGCTGGTCCTCCGTCTTGATGCCCGTACCCTTGCTTTCCAGGTTGACGCTCACAAAGCCGCGGCCAGCGACTCCTTCAGACTCGACGGCCATCCTAATTAGATCGAGAAGGCTCGACTTGCCGCACCTGCGCACGCCCGTGATCACCTTGATGAGGTCGGTGTCACGGAAGAGCATCGCCTCCTCGAGGTATCTATCGCGGTTCCTGAGTCTGCCACCCTTCAAAAGCTGCTCCTAAAACTCGAATCTGGTTACACTTTTAGGAGTATCGTAACTCCACGCCACAAGATGAGCAAAGAGCGCACCTCGAGACGGATCGACCAAGGGGATTACGCACCTGCCGGGAGGCAGGGCAGCTTGCTCGATCGACGCGGACTACCAATTGATAAACCCCAAAAGCCGGACCGCACGGCGGCGCTCGTTTCGCTAAATCGGCTTGATGGGATGGCGAATCACGGTCTTGAGCTTCTCCGGCGCGTACTTGCGCGGGTCGGAGAGGTAAATCTCGTGACAGAGGCGGGATTCGGAGAAGTCGGGCGCATATCCCCGTTCCGCCGCAAATGCACGCATGGCGCCTATGATCGTCAGCTCGTCATCGTAAGGCCCGTATAGCAATGGGCGCGGATTCGGAAGATGCCGCGCCCATTGGCAAACACTATAGCATAGAATCGAACGTCTGTTCTACTCCCACTCGATGGTCGCGGGCGGCTTGGACGTGATGTCGTAGCACACGCGGTTGGCGCCGGGAACCTCGGCAACGATGCGGCCGGAGATGCGGGCCAGCACGTCGTAGGGCAGTTTGGCCCAGTCGGCGGTCATGGCATCGCTGGACTCGACGGCACGCAGGATGATCGGGCGCTGATAGGTGCGCTCGTCGCCCATAACGCCGACGGACTTAATGTCGGGCAAAACCGCAAAGTACTGCCAGCAGCTGTGCTCGGAGTTGCGCTCGCCGGTCTGCTCAAACAGACGCTGGTTGTAAGCGTCGAGCTCCTCGCGCACGATAGCGTCGGCGTTCTTGAGGATCTCGAGCTTCTCCTTGTCGACCGCACCGATGATGCGGATGGCAAGACCCGGGCCCGGGAAAGGCTGGCGAAACACGATGTGACCCGGCAGGCCCAGCGCCAGACCAAGCGCGCGGACCTCGTCCTTAAAGAAGTGGTCGAGCGGCTCAATGAGGTCAAAGTGCACGCCCTCGGGGAACGGGATCAGGTTGTGGTGGCTCTTGATGGTGGCCGTCTTGCCGCCCGTCTTGCGAGCTCCGGACTCGATGATGTCGGGGTAGATAGTGCCCTGAGCCAGGTACTTGACCGGCTTGCCATCGGTCTCGAGCTGCTGCGCCACGGCGAAGAACTCTTTCCAGAACTGCGTACCGATGATGCGGCGCTTCTCCTCGGGCTCGGTCACGCCGGCCAGAAGCTCGGCATAACGGTCCTCGGCGTGGACGTGAATAAAGTCGACGTCAAACTGCTTGGTGAAGACCTCCTCCACTTGCTCGGGCTCGCCCTTGCGCAGCAGGCCGTGGTTGATGAACACGCAGGTCATCTGCTTGCCCACGGCGCGGGCGCCCAGCGCAGCCACGACGGAGGAGTCGACGCCACCGGACAGAGCCAGAATCACGCGGTCGTCGCCGACCTTCTCGCGAAACTCGGCCGTCATGGTCTCGACCAGGTTGTCCATGCTCCAGTTGGGCTCCAGGCCGCAGATCTCAAACAGGAAGTTGCTCAGCAGCTGCTGACCGTACTCGGAATGCTTGACCTCGGGGTGAAACTGCGTGGTGAAGATCTTGCGCTCGACGCACTCCATGGCGGCAACCGGGCACACGTCGGTGCTGGCGGTAACGGTAAAGCCCTCGGGTACCTCGGACACGGCGTCGCGGTGGCTCATCCACACAGTCTGCTCCATGGGCGTGGAGTTAAAGAGCTTGGCGCCGGCCGTGCGCGTGATGGTGGCGCGGCCGTACTCGCCCACCTCGGAGTGGCCGACCTTGCCGCCAAGCGTCACGGCCGTGATCTGATGGCCATAGCAAAAGCCCAGGACGGGAAGGCCCAGGTCAAAGATGGCAGGATCGATGGACGGAGCGTCCTCGGCATACACAGAAGCCGGGCCGCCGGAAAGGATGAGCGCAGAGGCGTTCATCTCGCGAATCTCGTCGGCCGAGATGTCGCAGGGGACAATCTCGGAATACACGTTGAGGTCGCGGACGCGACGGGCAATGAGCTGACCGTACTGCGCACCAAAGTCGAGTACGAGGACCTTTGCGGAAGCCTTTTGATCCATGGTTCCCCCTCTTGTTGGCGGGGAGCCGGTGCCCACCCGCGTGAATGAACGAAAATAGCCTTCATAGTGTACACGTTATATGGGGTTTCTCGCCCCTCGCAGCCATCAGCGCACGGCAAACGCACGACCTAGGCCCCTATTTGACGGCAATTGAAGTGTTACCAAACGTTACAGATGATGTAATACGTTTGAACATTGGACGCCCTGTGCCACAATACTGCCGAACGACTCCGCCCTTGCGGCGGCAAATACGATAGGAATACCAGCATGAAGCGCATCCTTCTCATCGCCACGGGCGGCACCATCGCATCGACCGAGGACGGCAACGGCCTCTCCCCCGCCCTGACCGGTGAGGAGCTCGCCCAGAGCGTCCCCGAGATCTCGGGCCTCTGCGAGCTCGACGTCGTGCAGCCCATGAACATCGACAGCACCAATATGCGCCCGAGCGACTGGATGCGTATCCGCGACGTCATCGTCAAGGGCTATGCCGACCACGACGGCTTCGTGATTCTACACGGCACCGACACCATGAGCTACACCGCGGCAGCACTTTCCTATCTGATTCAGGACAGCCCCAAGCCCATCGTGCTCACCGGCTCGCAAAAGCCCATGGGCAACCCCTTTACCGACGCCAAGCTCAACCTGTACCAGAGCCTGCTCTATGCGCTCGACGAGCATTCGCACGATGTGTCGATCGTGTTTGGCGGCGTCGCCATTGCCGGCACGCGCGCCCGCAAGCAGCGCACCATGAGCTTTAACGCGTTCATTAGCGTCAACTATCCGCCCATTGCCTACATCCGCAACGACCGCATTGTGCGCAACGGGCTCCACGGCACTCATCAGGGCGAAAACCCGGTGCGTTTCTACGACAGCATCGACCCGCGCGTATTTGTACTCAAGCTTACGCCCGGCGTAAACCCGGGCATCCTCGACGCCCTTGCCGATAGCTACGACGCCGTGATTCTGGAGACCTTTGGCATTGGCGGTATTCCCGAGTTTGGCGAGTCGGGCGAGTCGTTCCAAGAGGCAATTTTCCGCTGGGTCGATTCGGGTCGCACCGTCGTTATGACCACGCAGGTCCCCGAAGAGGGCCTCGATCTGGGCATTTATGAGGTCGGCCGTGCTTACGCCAATCATCCGGGCATTCTGCGCGGCGACGACATGACCACCGAGACGCTCGTGGCCAAAACCATGTGGGCACTCGGCCAGTCACGTGATGCGGCCGAGATTCAGCGCCTGTTCTACAGCCAAGTCAACCACGACCGCATCCCGATGGCGTAATCCCTAAGGCAGTTCCACTTATCGCAACCTTAAACGACAGGTGGTCCCCCTCAGGCCGTGCAAAAATCGAAGTATTCTGCAATTTCTCCTCCGGAGGCATAGAATCGGCCGATTGTTAGACGAACTTTTAGGACGAAGGGTCCGTCTAGTAAATATTTATTCCTCATTTTTATTTTGCGTGTGGATTATCTACTGCCAAAAAGGCAAAGCCAGCCGCTCGAGCTACCATCTACGGCCAAACTGGTGCTGAATACTCGCGATTTTGCACATCGCAACCAGGGGGACCCGCCCAAAGAGCGTCAAATACAGCGGGGGAACGCCCTATCCGATACCCTCGAGAAGCTCTGACACCGTCATGCCGAGTGCGGGCGCGATCTTAAATAGAACCTTGAGCGTGAAATTTGCCGTCCCATCTTCGATTCGGTCGAGGTAGGGTCGGCTGATTCCTGTCGCCACACAAAAATCAACCTTGGAGATACCAAGGTCCCTGCGTGTCTCTTCGACCCGCCTGCCAAGAATCTGTTTCGCACGTTCGTCCATGCAGCCGAGTTTGAAATGGAGCCGAACATAAACGTAAACTATAGTTTACGTTTTGCCGAATACACAGGAGTTTTCTATGTCGGGTTCTTCGGTCCGCATGTACCGAGCCACGCTTCGCACAAACAGCGCACCGCCCAAGCTCGTCGTCGTTGAAGCAGAATGCCTTTCGCCCGATGAGCGCACAGCATTTGCATTGCTATCAAGTCGCGTCGTCGCCGTTCTGGTCCCTTGCCCGGCGCAAGGTGAACTTGCCATTCAATGCCAAACGCACGGCTGCTCGCTCAATCAGGCTGCCGTAATCGCAACCAGCCAACGCGGCCTGCCGCTCCTTTTAGAAGCCGGCATAGCACTCGCCCTTCGCGGCGCCGGATACGAAAACGAGGCCGCCGCCGATGTAGTCTTTCAACCACGATCGAGCGGCGGCCTCGCAGCAGCCATTGAATATGCGTGCAGGCTCGTTGCCTAAAAGGACAAGCTAGAAACCAAAGCCAAAGCCCGTTCCGGTAATCGCCGAGTACATAAAGTAAACGTTGATCACGTTGAGGAACACACCCGTGATGCAACCGTTGCGCAGGTAGCGCTCGCACACGATGCGCGCCATGGCGGCGGAGTCATCATTGTTCCTGGCCTGGCGTCCCGCCGTAAAGTACGTTGCCACGCTCAGCAGCAGGTTGAGCACCGGCAGCGCCAGTAACTCGTAGCTCTTGCCCCAGCGCGTCACCTCGCCGGCGGCGTTAAACTTCGTTGCCACCTCGGGGCCAATGTTGGGGATAACACACGCTGCGACCACCAGCGGAATCACCGCAAGCACGAGCAGCGCGATACCCATGTAGCCGGCTTTTTTGCCATATTTGAACATGCGCGTCGTCCTTACACGTTAAAGCGGAAGTGCACGACGTCGCCATCGGCCATGACATAGTCCTTGCCCTCAATGCGTAGCTTGCCGGCGGCCTTGGCGCCCTGCTCGCCACCGAGCTCGATGTAGTCGTCATAGCCAATGACCTCGGCCTTAATAAAGCCGCGCTCAAAGTCGGTGTGGATGACGCCGGCGGCCTGCGGGGCGGTCGCGCCCTGACGAACCGTCCAGGCCTTGACCTCCATCTCGCCGGCCGTAAAGAACGACTGCAGGCCGAGCAGCTTGTAGGCAGCCTGAGCGAGCACGTCCAGGCCGGGCTGCTCCAGGCCCAGGCTCTCCAGGTAGTCGGCGGCGTCCTCGGGATCGAGCTCGGAAAGCTCGGCCTCAATCTTGGCGCAGATGGGCAACGGCTTGACGCCATCGATGGGCGCCAGGTCCTCGTTGAGCATATCCTCGTCCACGTTGGCCACATACAGGATGGGCTTCATGGTGAGCAGGAACAGGCCCTTGGCAGCGGCACGCTCCTCGTCGGTCATCTCCATGGATGCGGCGCGCTTGCCCTCGTTGAGCCAGGCAAGCAGGCGCTTGGCGACCTCAAACTTGGGCATGAGCTCCTTGTCGCGCTTGGCCTCCTTCTCGAGCTTAGGCAGCTGCTTCTCGAGCGTGCCCATGTCGGCCAGGATGAGCTCGGTCATGATGGTGTCGGCATCGCCGGCGGGATCGACGAACTCGCCCGTGCGGCCCACCTCACGCATGACGTTGGGGTCCTTAAAGTAGCGCACGACCTCGCAGATAGCATCGGTCTCGCGGATGTTTGCCAAGAACTGGTTGCCCAGGCCCTCGCCCTCGTTGGCGCCCTTCACCAGGCCCGCGATGTCGACAAACTCGACCGTAGCCGGCACAATGCGGCCCGGGTTGACGATGTCGGCAAGCTTTTGCAGGCGGCTATCGGGCACATCGACGATACCCACGTTGGGGTCGATCGTGGCGAACGGGTAGTTGGCGGCAAGGCCGGTCTTTTTGGTAAGCGCGGTGAACAGCGTCGACTTGCCCACGTTGGGCAGGCCCACGATACCGATGGAAAGGGACACGACAGCTCCTTTTGGTACAGTACTTCAAACAGTATAAGTATAGCGCCGCCGCAGCATCCGGGCGAATCCGGACACCACGGCGGCGCAAATGAAGCAGAGATAGAGCTCGCTGACTAGTCCGCGAGCTTTTCCACCTGGTCGAGCATCTTGTCCAGCTTGGCCTTTGCCTCGGCCTTGACCTTCTCAGCTTCTTCGTGAGCCTTGGCCTTCTGGGCAGCCTTTTCCTCGGCTTCGGGATCGACGACGACCAGATTGGACGCGTCATGCTCAACCAACTTGAGCGCATGCTCGGGGCACACCTTGACGCAGGCACCGCAGCCCAAGCAATACGTGGACTCCAGCGCAAAGCGACCGCTTCCCACCAAATCGCAGGCAAACGTGGGGCACACGTTGACGCACTCGCCGCACGACGTGCACTTGTCAAAATCGCATTCCGGCGTGCTCACCTGCATGTTCTGGGCAAGCTCGGGATGGTTCTGCAGTGTCGAGAGCACCAGCTGCCGCCCGTGCGTGAGCGAACGGCGACGCTTGGTCGTCGTGGTGCCGCACATGGTGTTGAGCGTGCGCTCCAGCTGGGTAATCTGATGGCGATGGGCTTTGAGCTTTTGCGTCACCGAGGCCAGTGCCGCCGTCGCCGGATTGAGCTTGGTCACCGTCAGGCCCGTGGTACGGGCAATCTTTTCTATATACTCCTTGCGCTCGTACTCGCGAAGCTTATGGCACTTGAGGCTCTTGGGATCGACCTCCAGGCCCATACCCGTGCCAGACCACTCTTCGGCCTTCGCAATCGCCTCGCCCAGAATGTCCTCACCGCCGGTGTTGCGGCATTTATCGCACACGCCCAACGGCAGGTACACACTCACGTTGGGATAGTCCGCCAGTACCGAGAACCAGGTCTCGGCCGTAATGTCGCCCACGCAGGCAACGACGACCTCGTTTTCGCGCGGCATGCGCTTGAGGGCGCGTGTGCAGGTGACGTAGGCGGTCTCGTGGCTCGTAGCAGCAGAGACGATATCGTCATACAGGTTTTTGGGCGCCAGGCGCGGCGAGATGATCGCCTCGGTCGGACAGGCAGCGGCGCACAGGCCGCACTTGCGACAGGAGTCGAGGATCTCGATGGCGTCTTCCTCGACCTCGATAGCGTTGACCGGGCACACGTCCATGCACGCGGTGCAACCGCTCTTTTCGTTTTTGCAGGTCAGGCACGGAATGGTGTTGCCGCGCGGACGCTCCTTGTAGTCGGCAGGATTCCACTGCGGTGCCGACGGATCGAGCGCATCGGTCACGCCGCCAAGCGGGTTTTTAAGAAAGTCGAAACCCTTGCTGATCTCGATAATGTCATCAAACAGATCGTGTTCCTGCGCCATGCGCGGCCCCTCCCTGAGCAGTGCAAACAAGCAAGAGATAATGATACGCTATCGGCCCACACCTCGGGCAAATTACACGCGGCGCACCTTTGAGGCAAATAGCCTATGCCTATCGCCGCCTCGATTGCACAAGGTCGATCAAGCGCCTAGCTATGCCTCGCGCATGAGCTGCACGAGCTTTTGTCTGGTCACCTTGGCCTGTTCGTTAGCCATATTGCGTTCGTTTCTAAAGGCCGCATCTGCAACGCTCATCAGGTCGGCATCGGAAATCTCGTCAAGGCCCAGCTCCTCGAGCGTCGTCGGCAGACCGACGCGCTGGCAAAACTCGAGCACCTGATTAAGCTCGGGCGCACGCTCCAGGCGCAGCTGCACCACCAGGCCAAATGCCACGGCCTCACCATGCATGGCCTTGCACTCGGGCAGAATCGTCAGGCCGTTGGCTATGGCATGGGCAAGCGCTAGGCCACCACTCTCAAAGCCAACACCCGAGAGCAGAATATTGCACTCGATCAGGCGCTCAACCGCTGGCGATGTACGGCCCTTTTTGAGATCGCGCTTGGCAGCGACGCCGCACTCCATGAGTGTGTCATAGCAGGCACGAGCCGCAACCAAGGCCAAGTGTCCCGGCGCGCCACCGTGCTCGTTGGCGCCGTGCGCCGCGGCGCACGAACGCGCCTCGAAATACGTTGCCAGCGCATCGCCCATACCAGCGACCGTCATACGCAGCGGGGCCGCCGCGACCACGTTGGTATCGACCACGACCAAGTCTGGATTCTTCTCGAGCATCAGGTAGCGGTCGAACGACCCATCCTCGTGATACAGCACCGAAATCGCGCTGCACGGACCGTCCATCGAAGCCGCCGTGGGGCATACGCATAACGGCAACTCGGCATAATACGCAACGGCCTTGGCGATATCGAGCATCTTGCCACCGCCAATACCCACCACCATGTCGCAATACTCAGCCTGGGCTTCCTTAGCCATATCGACAACGGCCTCTTCCGTACACGGACCGTCATAGACCTTAAAGAACGGCTCGCTTAGGTCTTCGTCCAGAAATCCATCGACGATCTGCCTGCACAGCCGATCCTCGGTGCCCTGGTCAAACAAGACATAGGCAGCGCAGCCCAACCATGACAAATACCTGCCCTGACGCGAGAGCTCACCCGGCCCCTGAACATACCGGCCGGGACCGCCATAAACCATGGGAAGCGCCATACGAGAATCCGCCCTTTCATCAACAACAATTGGTGCAAAGTAACCTGACCTCTTTGCACCATAGCAAAAAGGGGCAAAGCCATCTGTTGGCTTTGCCCCTTCCTTAGCTTGATTTACTCATCCATGAGATAGTAGTGGCCCAGCGCGTCGGCACCCAGGATGGCGTTTGCGACCATCTCGGGCGTCACCTCAAAGGGCATGTTGCACATGGTGTCCTCGGGCGCGCACGCGGCCTCGGCAACAATCATGGCCTTCTCGCGCGTAAGCTCGGCAACGCCAAGTTCCTTCATCGTGACCGGCAGACCCAGCTCAATGCAGAAGCCCAAGACTTCCTCGAGCTTCTCGGTCGGGGCATCCTCGAGTACCAGCTGGACGATGGTGCCGAAGGCGACCTTCTCGCCGTGATACATGCTGTGGCACTCGGGCAGCATCGTCAGACCATTGTGGATGGCATGAGCAGCGGCAAGGCCCGAGCTCTCAAAGCCAATGCCCGAAAGCAGCGTATTGGCCTCGATGATGTGCTCGACGGCAGGCGTGAGCGCGCCCTTCTCCAGCGCGACCTTGGCCTTGACGCCATCGGCCATAAGCGTCTCGTAGCAGAGCTTGGCGAGCGCCAGACCGGCCATTCCGCCCTTGCCGCCGGCGCAGGTGCCGCCGTCGGCATCGTGCGTCGCCTGAGCCTCGAAATAGGTTGCGAGCGCATCGCCCATACCGGAAACCGTCAGGCGCACCGGGCTCGCCGCGATAACCGTCGTATCCATAAGGACGATATTGGGGTTTGCCTTAAGGAAGAGGTATTTGTCGAACTGGCCGTCATCGGTATAGAGCACCGAAAGCGCCGAACACGGGGCATCGGTCGAGGCGATGGTGGGGCAAATGATAACCGGGGACTCCAGGTAATAGGCGACGGCCTTCGCGGTGTCGAGGATCTTGCCGCCACCGACGCCGACGATGATGTCGCAACCGTTGTCGCGAGCGAGCGCAACCAGGCGATCGACCTCGCCCTTGGAGCACTCGCCGTTAAAGTCCTCAAACAGCAGCTCGGCCTTAGCCTCGGCAAAGCCGCCCTCGATCTTGGCACCGACGCGCTTCTTGCCCGAAGGCGTCACGATGACGAGGGCCTTAGCGCCGAGCGGCTCGACATAGGAGCCGAGCTTGGCGAGCTCGTCCGGACCCTGGATGTACTTGCTGGGGCTATTGAAAATTGCAGCCATAACTATCCCATTCTCTAAAAAAGAAAGGGGCTCCGTACAGATACGTGCGGAGCCCTTCGTTACGATAACAAGAGTCGATTAGAAATCGATATCGGTGTCGTAGTAGCAGGCCTTGAGGATCTTCTCGAAGTCGGCAGCCTTGGTCTCACGCGGGTTCTCGGGCGTGCAGGCGTCCTGCTCGGCGTTCGCGGCGATCTCGGGCAGCTTGGCGAGGAACTCCTCCTCGGAAACCATCTGCGGGTTCTCGGCGTCGACCTTCACGCCACCATTCGCGTAATCCTTGATGGACTGCGGAATGTTGAGCTGGTCGTTGAGATCGCGAATCTTCTGGACGAGTGCAGCGATGAGCTCCTCGTTGGTCTCGCCGGGAAGGTGCAGGATCTCCTTGGCCACGTAAGCGTAACGCTCGGCAGCACGGGGATCCTTGGAGTTCCACTGGATGACCTTGCCCAGGTACATGGCGTTAGCGGCACCGTGGATGATGTGGCCGTTCTCGAAGGCAGCACCGGTCTTGTGAGCCATGGAGTGAACGATGCCGAGCAGGCCCGAGGAGAAGGCGATACCGGCGATGCACTGAGCCTCGTGCATGTGCTGACGGGCCTCATGGTCGCCAGCATAGGACTTGGGCAGCCACTCGACGATCTCGCGGATGCCGTGCAGAGCGTTGGCGTCGGTGAACATAGAAGCGCAGGTGGAAACGTAGGCCTCCATGCAGTGGGTCAGAGCATCCATGCCGGTGTGAGCGCACAGCTTGGCGGGCATGGTGTAGGTGAGCTCGGGGTCGACGATGGCGACATCAGGGGTGATGTTGAAGTCGGCCAGCGGGTACTTGATGCCCTTGGCGTAGTCGGTAATGACGGAGAACGCGGTGACCTCGGTAGCGGTGCCGGAGGTAGAGGAGATGGCGCAGAAATGAGCCTTCTGACGCAGCTCAGGGAAGCTGAACGGCTGGATGATGTTGTCGAAGGACTCCTCGGGATACTCGTAGAAGACCCACATGGCCTTAGCGGCATCGATGGGCGAGCCGCCACCGATGGCGATAATCCAGTCGGGCTCGAACTCGCGCATGGCCTCGGCGCCCTTCATGACCGTCTCGATGGACGGGTCGGACTCGACGCCCTCGAACAGCTTGACCTCGAAGCCGCCTTCCTTAAGGTCGTTCTCGACGTCCTGCAGGAACCCGCCGCGGCGCATAGAGCTGCCGCCAGAAACGATGATGGCCTTCTTGCCCTTGAGGTTCTTCACCTCGTGGCGAGCGCCCTCACCAAAGTACAGATCGCGAGGATTGGTAAAACGTCCCATACTGTGCCTCCTAAACAAGCCCCTCTTAGACTTGCGTATATAACGGAGCACCCAATTGGCTCCGTTAGGACCGGTTTGCGCGTTGCCGGCGATGACAATGCGCGATGTCTAAACGTCTCAACGCTCAGACAAACACTATTTTACCGTTCTGGTTGGTCAGTTATTCACCTAAAGCCGCCAATGATGAAACGTTTTTTCTATCCCTGAAGACCCTTGTGGGGCATTCATACTCCCAAGCTGGGCAAACGTTTTATCAAGGTTGACCACATATCCCGGGCAGGACTGTGTCCCTCCAAAATGCGCCCCGTTCGCCGCCAAAAATCGACCGTTTGCGGCACCGTGATACCACTCAGTCGTCCAAGGTGCCGACATTTGTGCGACATCCGTCTTCGTGGTGCAAAGGTGCAAGTCCAAGTGCGGCACCCCCGGTGTGCCACATGCGGGTAAACTAGAACCTTATATAGAAACATTTGAACCCTAACCGCAGCAAAGGAGGCCCCATGGCATTCGATCCCATTCAAGAGGATTGCCATCGCCTCGTTCTTGAGGCCTTGCGCCGCGACAATATCCCGCTCACCGACGGTGCCGCCGTAGAGCGTCTGATGGAACAATTCACCCGCGACCCCGCACCGCTCATCGTGCACGACCACGACCGCGCCGGGCATCTGATCGCCAAGGTGGTCGAGGCCGTCGACTACCGCATTCCCTTTATCCCTGACGATACCCAGGCCGAGCAGGAAGAGGCAGCTGCCGAGAACATGCTCCGCGAGGCAGCCGCGCTCGATCCGGCCAACTGGGACGCTCAGCGCATGCTGACCGCCCTCACCGCCAGCTCCAACGAGGAATACGTACAGTATCTGGTGTCCAAGTGCGACGAGGTGGAGCACGATCTGGCGCTCAAGATCGCCTCGGCGCAGGACCCCTACGAGCGCGAGGCTGCAGGCGACCTTATGCGCCGACCCTACCTGCGCTGGCTTGCCGCCTTGGCATCGCGCGCGCTCATTAGCGGCCGCTACCGCATGTCGCTCGAAGCCGCAAACCGCAGCTTGGACTTTGCGCCCAACGACCCCGCTGGTGTCCGCCACACCGCGATGCTCGCTATGGCAAAGCTCGAATACCCCGCCGAGGAGCTCAAGCGATTTCGCTCTGCCCACTCCGTCCCCTATCTCGCCAACACGCCGCTGCGCCGTCGTCCCAAGGACGCGGAGCGCGACTTGGACCCATGGACGCTCATCGCGCTGATGAGCGCTGCCTGGCGCGAGCTGGACTACGAGGGCGCCGAGCACTATTTGCGCATCCTCGCACGCTCGTGCCCGCACGCGGCCGAGGCGCTCTACTTCCAAACCGAGTTTCCCGATGGCGTCTATGCCCGCGTCAACGTGGGTGTGGGCTCCACCGACGAGCTCGTCCTTGCGCTGTCCGAGGCGACGCCGGTACTGCAGGAGGGCCTGGGCGCCCCCGACAACGCCAGCTTTGCCGCCTGGGTCGCCACCAACGATATCGTGCGTTCCCAAATCGATGAGCGCATACTGCGGGCGGCCGAGCAGGGTTTGCCGTTTAAGGGAGGAGACCTCTAATGGATCCGAGCGTCTACATCCCCGCTTACCTGGAGCGCACCTATCTGGCGTCGCACCCCGAGCTCACCGATGCAGCACGCGAGCTTGTCCATAACGACATTAGCGCGAATCCCCAAAAGTATGCGCAGTCCGAGCATGCCCAGGCGCTGCTGTCCTATGCCGGTGTTCATCGCCACCTGCTCGACGAGCTCCATCGCATCGAGGACATGGGCAGCGACGAGGAATTCGAGCAGACGCGCAATCGTCTGTTCGACGACATGCGCGATGAGCTGCTCAAGATTGTCCGCGTCGATGCGTATGTCCTCGATGCCCAGCTGCTCGCCATCATCCTGGCTGACACGCCCGTTGACGCCTGCCTGGGCGACCTGATGAAGCTCGAGGCGACCACAACCGATTACCTGCAGCAAAGCGTGCCCGGGTTCGACATGGAAGCCCCGCACTACTGGGCCAATAAGGTTTTGACGGACGGTGTGACGGCGGCAGAGCTCACCGTGAGCGAGCCGGCTCTTATCGGGTGGCTTCACACACTCGAGGCCATCTCGCAGCTGTGCATGGCGAGCGCTCGCTACCGTGCTGCCGCCAACTACGCCCGCCGTGTTCTTAAGGCGGAAGGCTACCCCACCCGAGCCGCAGGCACCGTGTTGCTCGCCCTCGCTCGCCTGGAAGACCAGGACGGCTTTTTTGCCCTGGCCCACCAGCTCGAGGAAGAGATCGGGGCTGACGCGCTCGAGAACTCTCCTTGGTATCTGCTCGCCCGCACGATTCTGCTGTTCAAAACAAACAAGATGCGCCCGGCGACACGCGCGCTGCGTGAGTTTGCCAACCGTTGCGAGGGCGGTGCGTTCTTCTTACTGAACCCCATGTACCAGACACCGTACCTTCCCTGCCGGCCCGAGCCACACGATCCCTGGGATCTTTCGCACCAGGCCGTTTGGGAAGCGGACGGTATTATCTCGGACACTCCCGACTTTGCCCCCTGGGCCAATGCCTGCGAAGACGTGTCGCAGCTTGCCCAGGAATTTGCGCGCCGCTACGGTTTTTAGTGACGCACTCGACCCGACCATGTCGTTTACGTTAGGAACGGTTTCATGAACCTCCGCTCATCTCTTGCCTGCACCTCGAGCGATATCGCTCGCTGGGGGCTGCGCTCCGTCCTTAAGCGCCAGGGTGGCGTGCTTCCCGGCCGCATCGCCATGAAGATCGACCCCGAGTTGCTGAGCGACCTCGCTGCCCTTGTCGACCGCAGCGTGGTGATCACCGGCACCAACGGCAAGACCACCACCTCCAACCTCATCGCCGACGCCGTTGCCGCCAGCGGCGCCACCGTGGTATGCAACCGCGCCGGCAACAACATGGAGCCGGGCGTGGTGGGCGCACTGCTCGAGGCGCGCAGCGGCCTCAAGCGAGCCGGTGGCAAGCGCGTGGGCGTTTTTGAGTGCGATGAGCTTTACACCGTACGCGTTCTGCCCAAGCTCAAGCCGACGTACTTCGTGCTGCTCAACCTGTTCCGCGACCAGCTAGATCGCTATGGCGAGATCGATCACACCCAGGAGGTCATCGCCCATGCGCTGGAGCTTTCGCCGGCAACAACGCTCATCTACAACGCAGACGACCCGCTGTGTGCCGCGATCGCCGCACGCGTTCCCAATGCAAGCATCGCCTTTGGCATCGACGGCGCCACCAACACCGAGTCCGACCGTATTAGCGACTCGCGCTTTTGCTCACAGTGCAACGCGCCGCTGGAGTATGACTACGTGCAATACGGCCAGCTTGGCGCATACCATTGCCCCTCGTGCGGTTGGGCACGCCCCGCACTGGTCCGCCGTGTGACGGGCGTGAAGCTCGGCTGCGACGGCTACGGCTTCGACCTGGTCTTTGGATCTGCGCCCGACGCGGCTGCCGTACACATCGCCACACGCTACAACGGTCTGTACATGGTCTATAACGTTGCCGCCGCATTCTTTGCCGCACATGAGTTAGGCGTGGATACGGCGCACCTGCAGCCCACGCTCGATGCCTACGTCCCCGCCGGCGGACGCATGGGCCGCTGGGATATCGCCGGCCGCACCGTCGAGGCCAACCTGGCCAAGAATCCCGTAGGCTTCGATCGACAGATCCAGTCCATTAAGACGGCGGGTGGCAGACTCTGCGCCTTCTTCCTGAACGACAACGACGCCGACGGCCACGATGTATCGTGGATCTACGACGTCGACTTCGAGCGCATCGCCGACACACCGGGTCTTGTCGCCTTTGCCGGAGGCACGCGTGCGCACGACATGCAGGTACGCCTCAAGTACGCCGGCATCGATGCCGCGATTATCTCGGACGTCGCGCAGGCAATTGGCGCCGTGGCAGACGAGGCCGCCGATGACACCTTTTACGCCGTCGCCAACTACACGGCCTTCCCGCCGCTGGTCAAAGAACTCGATGGGCTGAAGGGTGCCGATGCAGCCACGGTTGCTGCCCGCGCTGCAACGTGTGCCGATGGCAGTGCCGTCCCCGTCGGCATCGCGCCAGTCGAGCTTTCGCGCCCGCTGCGCATCGTATACCTGTATCCCGATGCCCTTAACCTCTACGGCGACGGCGGCAACGTCATCGCCCTCGAGCGCCGCTGCGCCTGGCGTGGCATTCCCGTGCGCGTGGACGAGGTCCGTATGGGCGAATCACTCGATCTCACCGATGCCGATATCGTCATGATGGGTGGTGGCTCCGACCGCGACCAGCTAGCCGTGGCACACGAGCTGCTCGCTCAAAAAGACAAGGTCGCATCCTATGTTGAGGATGGCGGTTCGCTGCTCGCCATCTGCGGCAGCTATCAGCTGCTCGGCCGTTCGTACTATATGGGTGAGAATCGCATTGAGGGTCTGGGGGTCATTGCCGCCGAAACCGTACGCGGCTCCGACCGCCTGATCGGCAACGTAGCCGTCAAAACCGACCTGGCACCCGAGCCCTTTGTGGGATTCGAGAACCATGGCGGCCGCACGCTTTTGGACGCCGAGGCCACGCCGCTCGGAACGTCCGTCGTCACGGGCACCGGCAACAACGGCGACGATGGCTTTGAGGGCCTCATCTACAAGGGCGTCATCGGCACGTACCTACACGGACCGGCACTGCCCAAGAACCCCGAGCTCGCCGACTGGCTGATCGCCCACGCCCTCGAGCGCCGCGGCGACGCGCAGGCCACAGCCCTGCTGCCGCTCAAGCCCCTCGACGACACCTACGAGCACGCCGCCCACGACGCCGCCATGAAGCTCCTCCCCTAACGCCCCAACCACCACAAAGGGGACAGGCACCTTTGTGGTGGTTTTGGCCCGTCCCAATAGTTTGTCTCGATCTGTAACATCTAGACCGCTAAAAGTCGTCTTACTGTTACAGAATGAGATGTTCGTCCCGACGCCCGCCTTTTGTCTCAATCTGTAACAGATACAGCCGATTTATCAGCCCAAATGTTACAGATTGAGATATTTGAAAATCGGAATAGAAGCCTACTCCTTTGTGGTGGGTTGATTTCCGATCTCAGCCGAACACATTGAGCAAATAGGCCATTCCCGCAGTTAGCCGAACGCCCCGCGGCCCCTCCCGGGGTCCCGGGGGCGGCATTTTCCCAGTTGAAGGAACGGTGGAGATGTGTTTCGATGGGTCCGGTGGCCATGCTCCGCCCGCCGCCCGGCACCTCTTCCCAGACTCAGCCGGACGGTCGGTCCGTCTATTTCGTTTTTCCTTCTAGGCTAAGCCAGCGGGGCATCGCCCCTCTCGGCGCGCGCCCTCTCGATGAGCCCCGGCGTCAGGTCGAGGTCGACGAGCGGCACGTCCTCCACGCCGTAGGCGTCCAGCAGCGCCGCCGCGTCCTCCCCGAGCATCGCCCTGAAGGCGCGCGCGGGCGTCGAGAAGCCGAGCGCGCCGCGGGGCTCGGAGTTCACGTGCGACATGGCCAGCGCCAGGTCCGCCGGGGCGAGCCGGTCGAACCTGAGCCCGGAGCCCTTGGGCAGCAGCTTCCTTATCTCGACGTGGTTTCGC